>JBIQMI010000037.1:0-18553 GCA_044463585.1 Cryomorphaceae bacterium | reverse complement strand
GATCACCTCCATGGGCGTGGTGTCGGCGGGTGCGGCCTGTGCGGTGCCCTCCGATGGCGGGCCCATAAGCTCGTTGAGGTCGAAGCGGTTGCTGGCCACGTTGAAGATGCCGGTGAGCGTGCTGTCCTTCAGCCACCATTGCAGGTAATTGTCCATGCGGCCGCTGGCCTGCAGGTCGCTTTTGCCGATGTGCCCGGTGAAGTTGGTGAGGGCGAGGAAGCGGGGGCTGAAGTCGAAGATGAGCGAGGCGATATCGACCGGGTAGGGCAATGAATCGCTCTTGTAGTTCATGCCGTTGATGGCCAGTTGGCCTTGGGCCTTGAACTTGTCGTAGCGGCCCGCGTCCACATCGCTCATGCGGCCTGCCATTTCCACGTCGGCGGCCACCTTGCCGGTGAGTTCATCGCCCTTGGGCATGGGCACCGCTTTTTTCACGTTGGCCAGGTCGATGTTGGCCTTCAGGGCGGCGTCCACATTGGGGTCGCTCATGGGCGTGGTGAGGTGCATGCGTGCCTCCAGCGGATTGCCGGCTATTTGCAGCGCCAGGCGCTTCAGGTCCACCACCATGCCGTCAAGGTCCTTGCCCTGAGGGCTGGTGATGTTGCAGTCCACGAAAATGCCTTCCACACTGGCGGGCAGGTCGGGGTATTTGAATCGGCCATTATCCATGTGGATCTTCACGCCGAAGCCGGGCATGCTGTTCTCGTTGTAGCGCCCCTTCACGTAGCCGCTGAATTCGGCCTTGCCGGACATGTCCACACCGTCGAGGTTGCTGGCAAATTCTGCGGGCACCAGCGAGAGCAGTGCTCCGATGTCGTTGCGCTTCAGCGCCCAAGTGAGGTCCATGTCGATATCATCGGCGGGCATGGCCAGCCAACCGTCGAGGCCCAATTCCAGGCGGTTCACCTTCACATGGTTGTCCTTGAACGTGAATTTCATGTTCGGCATGTCCATCTCGAGGTCGGCTTCAATGTCGGCCTTGGCGTTGCGCAGGTATTTCACGCCATCGAAGATGACCGAGCTTTTCTCCACCTGTGTTGAGGTGGAAAGGGTGAACAGGTCCTGGGTGAAATCACCCTTGCCCTTGTGCTCCAGCCCATCGAGGTCCATGAAGAAGCCGAGGCTTTGATCATCGTACACAATGTGCCCTTGGGTGATGCTGTATTCCTTGAGGGCGATGTTGAAGCGGGTGGTGGACGTGTCCGTCGGCAGCTCGGCGGTTGTGCTGTCGGGCAGGGTGATGTCCCAGTTGGCGCGGCCATCCTTGAGCACCTTGGCGTACACCACGGGCTTCACCAGGTCGATGTTGCGGATCTGGACCTGGTCGCCGAAGAGGCTGAGCAGGCCGATGGTTGCGCGCATTTCGCCGATATCGGCCAGGCAGATGCCCTCGAACGGCGCCTTGTTGCACACCTTCACGTCCTTCACGCCCACGCTGGCGTTGGGGAAGCTGCGGAAAAGGCTGAGGCTCCATTCGCCCCAGTCCACGGTGGCGTTGATGTGCTGGTTGACCTGTTTTTTCACGGCTGCCTCGATCTTGTCCTTGAACAGGACCGGCACCAGAATGGCTCCCACGAGCAGCAGGGCGATCAGTACGCCTATGGTGATCAGGATGCGTTTGGTCCACTTGGCCATTTTCATGCGTTTAGGATTGCTTGTGCGGGCGCAGCCGTTGCGCGATCGCAAACTTCGTGCTGGCTGCCCGTTACCGGGCAAAGATCATGCAGCGTCGAGGTTTTCCTTTTCGCGGAAGAGCTTTTCGCCTTGCGAGTGCGCCACCACGGCACAAACGGCCCCATCGCCTGTAACGTTCACCACGGTGCGCATCATGTCCAGCGGCCGGTCGATGGTGAAGATGATGGCGACCCACGCGGGATCGAGGCCGAGCGAGGCGAGCACCACCACCATGAGCATCATGCCGCCGCTGGGTATGGCGGCTGCGCCTATGCTGGCGAGGGTGGCGGTGAGCACGATGGTGAGCTGTTGCCCCAGGGTGAGGTCCACCATGTGCAATTGGGCCAGGAACACCACGGCCACGGCCTGCATAAGGCTGGTGCCGTCCATGTTCACGGTGGCGCCCACGGGCAGCACGAAGCCGGCGGTACCGGTGCTAACGCCGATGTTCTTTTCCACGCAGCGCAGGGTGGCGGGCAGCGTTGCGGCACTGCTGCTTGTGCTGAAGGCGAGCAATTGCGCGGGGCTCATGGCGCGCAGGAAATCCATGTACACGTTGCGGCGCATGAGGGCGGTCATCATCAACGGGTAGATGCCGAGCACGATGATCACCAGGCCGAGCGCCACGGTGATGGCGTAACCGGTAAGGCCCTTGAACAATTCGCCCACGGCGCCGATGTTGTTGCCCGCCATGCGGGCCACCACCCCGGTCATCAGGGCGAACACGAACCAAGGTGCGGCCTTCATGATCAGGTCCACCATTTTGATGAAGGCCTCGTTGCAGGCGCCCATGAAGGTCTTCAGCGGCTCGGCGTGCTGGGGCGGCAGGTACAGGAGCACGATACCGAAGAAGATGGCGAAGAAGATCACCTGCAGCATGAGCATGTCGGTGAGGCTGAGGAAGATGTTGTCCGGCACGAGGTCCACCAGGAATTGGAGCGGCCCCGTGGTGCCGGCCTTGCTGGCGGTGCGCTCGGCGGCCTGGGTCCATTCGTTGGGCAATTGGGTACCGCGTACGGCTGCGATCGAATCGCGCAGGGCCGCGTTGGCCGGCTCGCAGGCCAGGCATTGGCCGTCAAGCGGTTTCTGCACCTCCGGGGTTTCCTCCACCCACAGTTCGTAATTGATGCGGTTGGCCATGCGCTTTTCATCGCTGCCCCAATGCCCGGGCTTAATGGTGTTCACCAGCAGCAGGCCCAGCGACACCGCGGCAACCGTGGTGGCCAGGTACAGCACCAAGGTGCGGGCACCGATGCCGCCGAGGCGGCGCACCTCGCCCATGCTGGCCACGCCCGAGATGATGCTGAACAGCACCAACGGCACGGCCACGAGCTTGAGCAGGTTGATGAAGATCTTGCCGAAGGGGTCGATCCAATCGAGGTTGAACCGGCTCCAGCCCAAGTAGCTGCTGAGCACGGCCCAGGCCACCCCTGCGGCCATGCCCAGCAGGATGCGTACGTGCAACGGCAATTTCATGCAGCAAAGAAGGTGAACAACCGCCGAAGGGGCTCAACGTTCCGTGTTCACCGTCCAAATGTGCTCGCTGATGCTCTGGCCGTTCTTGAAATAGAACGTGCCCCATTTGGCGATCACCTTGCTGTACTCATCGGCCTTGTTGCCCTGCACCAGCACGCGCCTGATGATCACCTTGTTGCCCTCGGTGTAGCTTTCCTCGGTAACGCCCTGCGGGTATTGGGCGGCCAGTTCGCTGCGGGCATAGTCGGTGTACGGCTTGGGCTGGTTGGGCGACAGGGTGGCCAATTTTTCCAGCGTTCCGGACTCGCGGTCGCGAGCGGCACTGGCCACCTGCCTTTGCCGCGCTTCCCACCCCTGCTTTTCGCGATCGAGGGCCTCGCGCTGGCGATCGGCCAGGTCGGTGAGCTTTTGCTGCGAGCTGCTGCGTTCCTGGGCTGAGCGTTCCACTTGCTCCTGTGCGCTGCCGGTGCGCTGGCGTGCGGCCTGTTCGGCCTCGGCCATGCGCTGCTGCCACACGGCGCGTGCGTCCATCACTTCCTGTGCCCGCGTGCCCTGTTCATTGCCCAGCGATACTTGGCGCTGCCTGATGTCGGCGCTGAGGTTCCCGCTTTCCTCCATGGCGGTGTTGGTGGCCGTTTCGTTGCGGCGCACCCATTTCCGGTACTGGTCGGCCATGGCCTCCTTTTGCGCGTCGATTGCCGCCTGGTTGCGCAGCCTTGCGGCCTCGCCCCCCTCGAACAGCTGCTGCCCGGTGGCCGTGTATTCGGCGTTCTGCCGGGTGCTGGCCTGGTGGCGCTCATCGGCCTTGCCCGCCTGCTCCTCGTAACGGCCTTCCATGAAGGCCCGCTGCCGTTTGATGCGCAGGTACTTCTCGGCTTCCTCCATTTCACGGGCGTCGCGCATGAATTCCTCGGCCTCCTGCTCCTTGCGGTTGTCCATGGTGGACACGGGCGGCGGGGGCGGCTTTTCGGCCACGGCCTGTTGCGCCAGCTCACGCTTCCTGCGCTGCTCCTCCAGGTCGGCCAGCAGCTTGTCGATCTGTTCGATCTTGGCCTTGGGGTAGTTTTCCGCCGGCTTGATGTCCAACGCCTGGCCGTACAGGTCGCGCGCACCGGTGTAGTCCTTTGCGGTCATGGCGTTGTCGGCGTCCAGCACCACCTTGGCATAGCGCTCATCCAAGGCGCGCTGGCCTTCCCTTTGCTGGCGGGCACGCTCGAGTTCGGCCTGTGCCGCAGCGGCCTCATCTGCCTCGCGCCTGCGCTTTTCCTCGGCGGCCAACCGTTCGGCCTCGGCCCTGGCGGCCGCGTCGCGCTCCAACTGCGATTGCTCGGCAATGGCCCGTTCGATGGCGGCCAATTGATCCTTCGGGTACTTCTCCTGCGCCTTGATGGCCAAGGCCTCGTTGTAGCCTTCCCGGGCAAGGTCCCACGCCTTGTTCCTGAAGGCGGCATCGGCCTTCATGATGGCATCGTCGTACAGGGCCTGCGCCTCGGCCTCGGCCTGCGACCGGCTCCTGCGTTCGGCCTCCAGGCGCGCCTTTTCGGCGGCTTCCTGCGCGGCCTTCAGGCTGTCGGCCTCGGCCTTGCGGCGCGCTTCCTCCTCTTGGCGGGCCCGCTCCGCGGCATCGCGCTCGGCCTTTTCACGCTCCGAGGCGGCCATGGCGTCCAGCAAGGCCTTGATCTCGTTCAGCTTGTCGGCAGGGTATTGTTCCCCGGGCTTCACGTCCAGTGCCGAGTTGTAACCCGACCGCGCACCCTCGTAGTTCTTGGCCTTGAATTCCTTGTCGGCCTGTGCGATGAAGGCGCTGTACTGCTTGTCCTTTTCGGCCTGTTCGCGCGCCAGCCGTTCCTTTTCCGCTTCTTCCCTGGCCTTGGCGTCGAGCAGGTCGTTGATGGCCGCTATGCGCTCCTTGGGGTAGGCCTCATCGGGCTTTAGCTGCAGCGCGTCCTTGTAATCGTTCAGGGCATCGCTGTTCTTTTTGGCATCGAATTTCTTGTCGGCGCTGGCGATCAGGGCGGCGTACCTGGCCTCCAGTTCCTCGCGTTTCCGCTTGGCCTCGGCCTCCTTGGCCAACTGGTCGAGCTTGGCATCGATCTCCACCAGGCGTTCCTTGGGGCGGGGCTCGGCGGGCTTCACGTTCAGGGCCTCCTTGTACGGGGCCTTTGCCTCGGCGTACTGCCCCGCGGCGAACATGCCCTCGGCCTTTTCCATGAGGGCGTTGTACTTGGCATCCCGTTCGGCGGCCAACCGCTCTTCCTCGGCCTTCTTGGCGCGGTCGGCCAAGGTTTTTTCAATGGCGGCAAGCTGATCGGCCGGATATTTTTCCTTCGGTTTCAGGCCCAAGGCCTCGTTGTATTTTTTCTTCGCATTGGTGAAGTCCTCGCCCTGCAGTGCCGCATCGGCGTCGGCGATCACCGCTTGGTACTGTGCATCCAGTTCCTTGGCCTTGCGTTCCTCCTCGGCCTTCTTCGCCAGCTCATCCAGTTTCCGGGTGATGGCGGCCAATTGGTCAGTGGGGTACTTTTCCTTGGGCTTTAGGGCCAGGGCGTCGTTGTACTTGGCGCGCGACTCGTCGTAGTTGGCCCCTTGGAATGCAGCATCGGCAGCCTTGATGGCCGCCTGGTAGGCCTCATCCAATTCCTTGGCTTTTCTTTCTTCCTCGGCCTTCTTGGCCAGTTCATCCAGCTTCTTGGTGATGGCGGCCAATTGATCGGCCGGGTATTTCTCCTTGGGCTTCAGCCCCAGTGCATCGTTGTACTTGCCGCGCGCCTCGTCGTACTTGGCCGCGTTGAAGGCGGCATCGCCGGCCTTGACCGCGGCCTGGTATGCGTCGTCCAGTTCCTTGGCTTTCCGGTCCTCTTCGGCCTTCTTGGCCAGCTCGTCCAGTTTGGCGGCAATGGCGGCCAACTGCTGGGGCGGGTATTTTTCATCGGGCTTCAGCCCTGCCGCCTCGGTGAACTTTGCCTTGGACTCGTCGTACTTGGCGGCCTTGAATGCGGCATCACCGGCGGCCACCGCGGCGTTGTACTTGTCGTTCAGTTCCTTGGCCTTGCGGTCGGCCTCGGCCTTGGCGGCCAGGTCGGCGATGAAGGCGTCGCACTCCTTCACCTTTTGCTGCGGATAGGATTCATTTTCCTTCACGGCCAACGCTTCGCTGTACTTGCCCCGGGCGTCCGCGTAGTTCTTCTGCTTGAACAGGTTGTCGGCCTCCTTGATCAGGTCGGCATATTTCTTTTCGGTCTGCGCGGCCCGCTCCTGTTCGCCCAGCCTGATCTGCGCATCGCTGAGGCGCGCAGTGGCTATGGGGTCCCCGGCCTTCAGGCCCAAGGCATCGGTGAAGCTTTGCACGGCCTTCTTGTAGTCCTTGGTGCCCATGGCGGCATTGCCCTGGTCCATCAGCTTCTGGAAGGCCGCGTCGGCGCTGGCCTCGCGCTTTTTCTTCTCGTCGTATTCCTTCTGCAGCCGGTTCAGCTCGGCGCGCATCTGCTCGGTATAGGCCAGGTCCCAGGCCAAGTTGCCCGTGCCGGCATCGTACTTGCTTTTGCCGATCGGCTGGTTGAGGATGGAGTAATCGATGCCGGGAATGTCCTGGAAGAGGGTCATTTCCACGTTCATCGCCGATCCGCCGGCCCGGTCGGCCTCGGGTATGCCCTTGGTGTCGATGGTGACGTTCTTGCCCACCATGCCCGGCTTTTCGTACAGCAGCTTGTATTCGTGGCCGTAATCGAGGTTGAACTCGTACTTGCCGTTGGCACTGGTGACCACGGAGTTCGACTTCACCCCGTCCTTGAACACCGTAACGGTGATGCCGTCCAGCTTTTTGCTGGTGTTGTAGTCCTTCACGGTGCCGTACACGTACACATTGTCCACCTGTGCGGCGGCAGTGAACGTGGCGAGCACGAAAAACAAAGGCAGTAAACGGCGGAGGAAACGGTTATTGCGGGGGTCGGCCATGCGATCTTTCTTGCAGGTTGGCGTGGCGAAGGAAGTCGCAATTTAGAAGATCTTTGGCGCGCGGCCGAAAAGGGGTAACGGGCCGAACCGCATGGAAAGCATTTGGGAGCACGGTTCATTCGGCCTCCGGCCCGACCTGGTGGTGGTGGGGGCGGGCATTACCGGGCTGTTCACGGCCTGGCATGCCAAGCAACTTGCGCCCAAATCACGCGTGATGGTGCTGGAGCGGGGGCTTCATCCCGCCGGGGCCAGCGTGAAGAATGCGGGCTTTGCCTGCTTTGGCAGCCCGAGCGAACTGCTGCGCGACCAGGCGGAGATCGGGCGCGATGCCGCGCTGGCCCGTGTGCGCGAGCGCTGGCTGGGCCTGCAAGAACTGCGGAAAACCTTGGGCGACGCCGCGATGGGCTTTGCGCCGGTGGGCGGCTACGAGGTCTTTCCCGCCGGCGACCCCGCTTTCCAACGGGTACGCGATGGGCTGGAAGCGCTGAACCGCGACCTGCGCGGGATCACCGGCACCACGGTTTTCAGCTTGGCCGATGAAAAGATCGCGGCATTGGGCCTGCATGCCGCCCACCTGACCTTCAACCCGCTCGAGGGATCGGTGGACAGCGGGCGGCTGATGGCCAGCCTGCTGGAAAGGGTGCGGGCGGCCGGTGTTGACGTGCGTTTCGGCAACAGCGTGGAAGCATGGGGTGATACGGGCAACGGGGTGGAACTGCGGTTGGCGGGCGGACCCGTGCTGCGCGCCGGCCGGGCGGTATTGGCCACCAATGGTTTCACGGCCGCGTTGGTGCCCGGCACCGACATCGGGCCCGGGCGCGGACAGGTGCTGCTTACCGGCCCCATCGCGGGGCTGAAGTTGAAAGGCACCTTCCACCTGGAGGAAGGCTACTACTACTTCCGCGACCACGGCGACCGCGTGCTGCTGGGCGGCGGGCGCAACCTTGACAAACAGGGCGAGGCCACCACGGCCGAAGGCACCACGCCGTTGGTGCAGGACGCCCTGGAGCGGCTGTTGCGCACGATGATCGTGCCGGGCAAGGCATTCAGCATAGCACGGCGCTGGAGCGGCGTTATGGGCTTCCGCAGGAACGGGGGGCCAGCCGTGGTGGAAGCGCTTTCGCCGCACGTGGTGCTGGCGGCCGGCCTTGGCGGCATTGGTGTGGCCATTGGCATACGCGTGGCGCGCCGCGCCGCAGAAATGGTGTTGGGCAACGCGACCGTGGAACCATGAAACGGACGAGCACAACACGGCAGCTGATGCTGTTGGCCTCCATGGCATGCCTGTGGTTTCCGGCCTTGGGCCAAGCCTTGGGCAAACACGGGCCCGCCACCCGCGCCGATACCCTGCGCGGAAGCATCGGCCCGTACCGGGCGTGGTGGGACGCGCTTCACTACGATGTTACGGTAAGGCCCGATTTCGCCACACGCACCATCCAGGGCAAGGTGGTGCTGACCATGCGGGCCGTGGGCAACGGGCAACGCATGCAGATCGACCTGCAGCAGCCGTTGGTGGTGGACAGCATAAAAGCGGAAATAGCTGCTGCAGCGGACCCCACGGGTTGGGGCAGCGAGCACCTTTCCTTCCAGCGGGAAGGCAATGTGGTATGGGCCGATTTCCCCTCGCCGGTAGCGGAAGGCAGCACGCTGCCGGTGCACATCTACTACCATGGTGCCCCGCGCGCGGCCAAAAATCCACCTTGGGACGGTGGATGGATCTGGAAGCGCACCCCCGGTGGACGGCCGTGGATGAGCGTGGCCTGCCAAGGACTGGGCGCCAGCGTTTGGTACCCCTGCAAGGACCACCAAAGCGATGAACCCGACAGCGCCACGCTGCGGATCACGGTACCGGACACGCTGGTCGGCGTGGGAAATGGCCGATTGAAGGAAGTGACGGACAATGGCGACGGCACCCGCACTTGGTATTGGGAGGTAACCGCACCGATCAACACCTACAACCTGGTGCCCTCCATTGGGCCGTACGTGCACCTGCACCAACAGTACCAAGGCGCCGGTGGACCGTTGGACCTTGACTACTGGGTGCTGCAAGGCCATGAAAGAGCGGCGCTGGAACAATTCCAGCAGGTGCCGCCAATGCTCCAATGCTTCGAGGACTGGTTCGGCCCCTACCCTTTCCAGGTCGACGGCTACAAGCTGGTGGAAGCGCCACACCTGGGCATGGAGCACCAGAGCGCCATCGCCTACGGCAACCAGTACATGAACGGCTACCTGGGCACCGACCTCAGCGGAACCGGCTGGGGCCTGAAATGGGACTTTGTGATCGTGCATGAAAGCGCCCACGAATGGTTCGGCAACAGCATCACCTCCGCGGACATCGCCGACATGTGGGTGCATGAGGCCTTTACCGATTACGCCGAGGCGCTGTACGTGGAATGCCGCTTCGGCAAAACGGCGGGCGAGGACTATGTGATCGGGCTGCGCAAGAACATCCGCAACGACATCCCCATCGTGGGGGCGTACGGCGTGAACCGCGAAGGCAGCACGGACATGTACTACAAAGGAGCGAACATGCTGCACACCATTCGCCACATCATGGACAACGACAGCCTGTTCAAGGCGATGCTGCGCGAAATGAACCGGCGATTCCGCCACACGGTGGTCACCGGTGCACTGGTCGAGCAGTTCCTGTGCGAACAAAGCGGCCTAGACCTTTCCAAGGTCCTGGACCAATACCTGCGCACCACGCAAGTGCCCGCGCTGGAATGGACCGTGCGCAAGGGCAAGCTGTGGGTGCGCTACGCGAATTGCGAGGAGGGCCTTGCCATGCCCGTGCGGATCATGGTGAACGGTGAAGAACGCATGGTGCCCGTGAGCGACCGCTGGAGCAGCCCGGCCTACGGGCTGAAAACACACCGCACCGAACTGCAGGCCGACCGGAACTGGTACGTAACGGTGAAGCATGTTCCTCCCCGTACCGTGAAGCTGCCCTGACCTCCCCCATTCGGGCCAAGCACTGCACCTTGGCACCCGTTACTTTCGGCGCCATGCTCAGGGCACTTGGGATCCTGCTCGTGCTTTGTGCCCCTGCGGCACATGCCCAATTGGGGGAAAAGCTCCGGGGCTGGGTGGAAGTGGATGCGCACGCGGCACCCGACCACGACACCGCGTACATCGCCCAGTACCGCAGCAACCTCACGCTGAGCGCGGTAAGCAAGTACCAACTGTCCGGCATCAACATGGTGCCCACCGAAGGCGATGAACTCACCTTCTCCACCAACAACAGGACCCAGTACGGCCTGGGGCTGGACTACAAATGGCTGAGCGTGGAGGCCCTCTTCAACGTGCCCGGCTGGAGCGACCACGACCCCGAACTGGGCGGCACCACGTCCCGCGGGTTGGGCGTTGGCCTTACCAAACGGCGGTTGTGGGCGCGCGGCATCTGGAACTCCACCCAAGGCTATTACATGGAGGAAAGCCTGCGCTGGACCGGCAGTGAACGGCCGTACGTACGCCCCGACCTGCTCAACCGCACCTTCATGCTCTCGGTGAATTACGCGCTGGGCGGAAAGCTGCGCTACAGCCAGAACGCGGCCCTTTTCCAAATGGAGCGGCAGAAGAAAAGCGCCGGCACCTGGGTATTGGGCGGCACCGCTTGGCATACCACCGTAACGGCCGACAGTTCGTTGCTCGCACCAGCGCTGCTGGACACCTTCCGGCTGGCCACGGGCTTCACCGGCGTGCAGCGGTTGATGCTCGGGGCCACCATCGGCTACACGCACAGTTTCGTCTTTTGGCACAAGGGGTTCATCCAGGCATCCCTGCTTCCCGGTGTTGCCTATGCCGAACAATGGATCGACATACCGGGCGAGCGGCTGCACGGCAAGGGCGCCGCGGCGGTGGTGGAATTCAAGGCCGGGGCGGGCTTCAACGGCGATCGCTGGTACACCGCGCTTACCGTCTCCACCTATCACGCTTCCGCCAACATAGCCGATGAACTGCAGTTGGCAATGGACCATACCAGCGTGCGGCTCGCGCTGGGCATACGCTTTGGCGACCCCGGCATAAAGGCCCTGCACAAGGTGGGGCTTTGATGCTGGCCGGCAAGTGGTCGGACTGGCCATCCACGGTTGGGGCCAACTATTGCAGCAGCGGCGATCGCTGCCCATTAGTTTCGCCTTTCCCAAAACCGATCCATCCATGAAGATCATTGCGTTGGCCTGCGGGCTTTTCGCTGCGTTGGCCCTTTCCGCCCAAGAGCCCGTACTGGAATTGAAACTGAGCGGGGAGCGGCCCCTTGAAATGCCGGAGCTGAAGCCCTATCAATTGCGCGCCGCCGCCAGTGCCACCGCCCCGGGGACCATCACCTCGGTGGTCTTCCATTTGAACGGTACGGACCAGCCCGCAATGCTGGTGAACGGCGAGTACCAGGCCTGGTGGACGCCTACCGGTCATGGCCCGGCCCAGATCAGCGCCACGGCCACAGCGAGCGATGGCGGCACAGCCACCGCAACAGTTGACGTGGAAGTGGTGAACAGCGCCACCACGCAAACCGTGACCACCTTCAACGGCGCGGTGATCAACTTCGACGGCAGCGGTGCATCGCAGTGGTACTATGGCAATTACGTGCTGCCCCAATCGCTGGGGGCGTACGAGAACATCACGGCGCACCTCACCATCACCTGCCCCAACGTGGCCGGCGGCTGCGACGATTGGGACCGGCTGGCCTGGGTACAGGCCAAGGCACCCAACGGCGAATGGGTGGAGATCATCCGCTACATCACACCGTACGGAAGGGCCTGCAACCACCAGATCGATGTCACCGACTTCGCATCGCTGCTGCAAGGCAACACCGAACTGCGCATGTACATCGAGACCTGGGGCACCGGAGGCTGGCAGATCGGCCTTGACCTCGCGTACCAGGCGGGAATACCGGACTACGCGTACACCACGGTGCAGACCGTGTGGCAGGGGAATTACAATTTCGGCGACCCCGCCAACCTGCAACCCGTGCCCACGGTCTCCATCAACACAACCGGCAACATCGAGGCCGCGAAACTGCGCATGGCCACCACCGGCCATGGATGGGGACCCAACAATACCGCCAATGCCGCGGAATTCTACCAGGCCGATCACCAGGTGGTGGCGAACGGCCACGTCTTCAACCAGGAATTGTGGTCCATCTGCAATCCCAATCCCGACGGCTGCCAGCCGCAATCCGGCACTTGGCAGTACAACCGCGCGGGCTGGTGCCCGGGCAGCATTTCCCGGCCCTACATGTACGACCTCACCCCGTACCTCGGAACCGACGGCGAAGTCCAGCTCTCCTACATCTTCGAGCCCGGCTACCAGGATTTCTGCCACCCCAACAACCCCAACTGCATCAGCGGCTCCACCTGCCCGGACTGCAACGACGGCTACAACCCCTACTACCGGGTGTCGGCCTACGTGATCGCACAGGCCAACGAACCGTTCCAGCTCGGCATCGGCAACGGCCCAAGCGCGGTACCCGCACCAACACTTACGCTCAGCCCCAACCCCGCCCGCGGCCAGTTCAAGCTGCACGTGGACCGCGAGCTTGGCCCCAATACGGTTACCGTGCACGATGCCTCGGGCCGCACGCTGCGCACCTGGTCCTTCCAAAGCAGTGATCAACTGGCGCGGTACCTGTTCGGCACGGGCGCGCTCGGGGCCGGCACCTACTTCGTGAAGGTGCAGAACCGCGAAACGCACGCGGTGGCCGTGCTGGTTGCCACGGAGTAGGCAGGCCGGGGCCACGGCACGTCATCCTCCGGGCCGGAAGAACACTGTTCCGCGCAAGCGGCCCACGAGGCAAGCCATGCACAGCGTGTACCTTTGCCTGAACGGGGAATACCCCGCCGACCACCGAACATGATCCAAGACCCGCATCGCGTGCAGCTCAGTGCCAACCAGAAGGCCAAGCGCATCAATGCAGAGCCTGACCTGTACGGCACCTTCGCCGAAATAGGCGTTGGGCAAGAGACCGTCAGGCATTTCTTCCGCGCCGGCGGCGCCTCGCAAACCATTGCGAAGGCCATGAGCGCATATGACAAGGACTTCAGCAACGCCATTTACGGCGCCGAGCCGGGCAACCGCTTCGTGTGCGAAAGCCGCTTGCGCAACATGCTGCGCCACGAGTACAACCTGATCGTTGAACGGCTCAACCGCAAGGACCACCCCACCAAGCGCTTCTTTACCTTCGCCAACACCGTGGCCAGCAGTACCTACGACCGGCCGCACAGCGGGCATGGCTGGCTGGGCGTGCGTTTCCAAACCGCCCCCGACCGCCCCACCAACGACGTTATCCTGCACATCAGGTTGCACGACCCCGACATCAGCCTGCAGCAGGAAACGATCGGCGTGCTGGGCGTGAACCTGCTCTATGCCTGCTTCTTCCACCACGACGACCCGGAGCTGATGATGACCCTGCTCTACGACAACCTGAGCAGGCACGTGATCGAGGTGGACATGATCCAGATGAACGGGCCCGATTTCGCCGAGGTGGACAACCGCCTGCTGAGCCTGCAACTGGTGAAAAGGGGCTACACCGACGCCGTGATCTTCGGGCCCGACGGCCAGAACCTGCAGGCCACAGAGGTGCTCTACAAAAAGAACATCCTCGCCATACGCGGAAGCTTCAGGCCGGTGACCAAGGTGAACATCGACATGATCATGAACGGCTACAACATGTTCATCAAGGAACAGCGTGTGGACCGGCAGAACCTGCAAGTGCTGTTCGAGATCACCCTGAACAACCTGCAGGCCGATAGCGGCGATGTGGATGAAAAGGACTTCATCGACCGTGCGGACATCCTGTGCTCGCTCGGCCAAACGGTGCTCATCAGCAACTACCAGGAATACTTCAGGTTGGTGGAATACTTCAGCCGCTACACCAAGGCCCGCATGGGCCTGATCATGGGCATCGACAACCTGGTGAAGGTGTTCGACGAGCGCTATTACCGCAGCCTCAACGGCGGCATGCTCGAGGCCTTCGGCATCCTCTTTACCCGCGACCTGAAGATCTACGTATACCCCAGCAAGGCCAAGCCCGACGCCGAACTGATCACCTTGGCCAACATGCCCGTGCACCCGCGCCTGCGGCCGCTGTACCACTACCTCACCAGCAACAAGCGCCTGGTGGACATCGAAACGTTCGACCCCAACGTGCTGCACATCTTCAGCAAGGAGGTGCTGCGCATGATCCGCGCCGGCGAGGAAGGTTGGGAGGAGCTGGTACCGCCCTACGTGGACAACATGATCAAGGACAACAAGCTATTCGGCTACGCGCCGGGTAAAGGCCACGCCAAAACCGGCAAGGCCGTGGCCAAGGCCTGATCCCCCACCTGACTACGCTCTTTTCGTGCCGTCGCACCACGGGGCCTTCAGTCCTGAAAAATTAAAAGTATCATGATACTTTTATTCGGTCGCCGGAGCTACCTTTGCCGCGCACTCCATTAAACAGACCGATCCATGGAAACAACGACCGAGCAAGTTCTAGACGTGACCAAGCTGGCCCCAATGGTGAAGCACTCCACCATATTCGGGCGCATCGCCGCACTTAAACCCGGGGAGAGCCTGGTGATCCACAACGACCACGACCCCAAGCCGCTGTATTTCCAACTGCAGCATACCCACGGCGACAGCGTGAGCTGGGAATACCTTGAACAAGGCCCGCAATGGTGGAAAGTGCGGATCGGCAAGGTGGAAGGCAGCGAAACACCCTTGGCCGACGATGTGCTCGACGTGACCAAGCTTGAACCCTCCGTGAAGCACGCCACCATTTTCGACCGGATCGATGCGCTGCAGCCCGGCGAAAGCCTCACCATACACAACGACCACGACCCCGTGCCCCTGCGCTACCACTTGGAGGACGTGTACGGCGACGCCTTCACCTGGGACTACCTTGAAAAAGGCCCCCGTTGGTGGAAAGTGAAGATCGGCATGCGCCCCTTGCACACCGCACAAGGCAACGTGCTGGACGTGACCAAGCTGGAACCCCGCGTGAAGCACGCCACCATATTCCAGCGCTACCACGCCTTGGAGGATGGCCAGAGCCTGACCATCCACAACGACCACGACCCCAAGCCGCTTTACTACCAGATGCTGGGCGAACTGGGCAACGTGTTCACCTGGGAATACCTGGAACAGGGCCCCGAATGGTGGAAAGTGAAGATCACCAAGCGCAACACGGGCATGGCCGACGAAACGCTGGGCGAGATCGCCGTGAAGGACCTGCGCAAGGCGGAGGTATTCAAGAAATTCGGGCTCGACTTCTGCTGCGGCGGGAGGAAGACCGTGCGCGAGGCCTGTGAAGAAAAAGGCATCGACCCGGCCGTGGTGGAGCGCGAACTGCAGCAGGCCACCAACGTGCAGGCCGGCACGCCCCTCCCCTACAACGAATGGGCGCTGGACTTCCTTGCGGACTTCATTGTGAACACCCACCACGCCTACCTGCGCAAGAACCTGCCCGACCTGCTGAAATACGCGGCCAAGGTGGCGCAAGTGCATGGTGAAAGGCACCCCGAGCTGCACCGGGTGAACGAACTGGCGCAGGCCGTGGCCAGCGAGCTGGGCGAGCACATGATCGACGAGGAAACCGGCCTGTTCCCCTACGTGAAAGAGCTGGTGGCCGCAAAGAACAACGGCCAGCCCTTGCCCGCCACCAAGCAGGAGCGTTTCCAGGAAACCTTGGACAAGCTGTTGGACGACCACGTGGCCGTGGGCGCGAAGCTGGACGAGATCAACAGCCTCACCGGCGGCTACACCCTGCCCGAGGATGCCTGCGCCAGCTACGGCCTGCTCTTCAAAATGCTCGACGACCTGGAGGATGACGTGCATGTGCACATCCACTTGGAGAACAACATCCTGTTCCCCAAGGCCACCGAGCTGGAAGCCTCCTTCAAATAACCGTCCCGGTTGCCCGTGCCGGCCGGCTCCCGCCGGGGCCGGCGGCGCGGGTTGAAGCAGGAAGCCGAGTTTTGTACCCGATGACCATTGACGCGAACACGAAGATCTCCGCACTGCTGCGCGAAAACCCTGGCGCACTGGAGGCCATCGTTTCGCTCTCGCCCAAATTCAACAAGCTGCGCAACCCTTTGCTGCGCAAGCTGATGGCCTCGCGCACCACCATCCGCATGGCCAGCAGGATCGGCGGCTGCACCGAGGAGCAATTCTTCGCAAAGCTTCAGCCCTTGGGCTTCACCATCAGCGATAAGGCCGCCGCCGAGGAAAGCGCACAGGCCGCCATGCCCTATTTCATGAAGACCATTTCGCCGGCGGACATTGTAACCCTGGACGTGCGCCCCGTGCTGAACGAGGGCAAGGACCCCTTCAACCTCATACTGGGCGAGGTACGCAAGCTGCGCGAGCGGCAAGCACTGAAACTGCTGAACGAATTCGAGCCGATACCGCTGATCAACCTGCTGGAAAAGCAAGGCTTCAAAACGTACACCGAGCTGATCGACGACCGCCTCTGCCACACCTACTTCTTCAAGGACGACGGCGTGCGCATGGGCAATGTGGAGGCCGCCGCCCAAAGCGGCGACTGGGAGGAGCAGCTGGCCCGGTTTGAGGGCCGGATGAAAAGCATTGATGTGCGCGCCCTGGAAATGCCGTTGCCCATGCTCACTATTTTGGAGGAACTGGACCAACTGCCCGAGGGCGGCGCCCTCTACGTGGACCACAAGCGCATCCCGCTCTTCCTGCTGCCCGAACTGGAGGAACGCGGCTTCGGCTACCGGTTCAAGGAGATCGGCGAAGGCGATGTAAAAATGCTGTTCTTCAAGGAGTGAATGCTGGGATCGCCGCTAGGAAGTTCCGTGGCCAAGACCACTTCGTACCAGGTGGTGGTGCCCTTCTACGCCTACGCGGCCGTGGCTTTCCTCATCGCTGCAGGCCTGCTGCTGCTCTCCACCCCTAGTTTTTCCGGGCACCATTTCCAGCCGCGCCTGCTGGCCATCACCCACATCATGGCCTTGGGCTGGGGCACCATGGTGATCCTCGGCGCCAGCCACCAATTGTTCCCGGTGCTCATAGAGGCGGACCTGTACAGCGAACGGCTCGCCCGTGCCTCGTTCTGGGCGGCCGCCCTCGGCATTCCGTTGCTGGTGCACGGTTTCCTGGTGTTCAACCTGGGACTTGGCGCGCAGGTGGGCGGCTTGTTGGTGCTGCTGGCCGTGCTGTTCTTCCTGCTGAACATTGCCCAAAGCATGGCGCGCAGCAAGCGCGAGAACGTGCACGCCGTATTCGTGTTCACCGCAGTGGCCTGGTTGGCCCTTACCGTGCTGCTCGGCCTTGCGCTGCTGTTCAACTTCACCGCTTCGCTGCTCCCGCGCAATTCGCTCCACTACCTCGCCCTGCACGCCCACTTGGGCATTGTGGGCTGGTTCCTGCTGCTGGTGCTGGGCGTGGGCTCGCGGCTCATCCCGCTGTTCCTCATCTCCAAGTACAACCGGCCGCGCATGCTCTGGGCCATCTACTTCCTGGTGAACGGTGCGCTGCTCAGCTACGTGCTGCTGTTCCTCTACGGGCCGCAGGACAAGTACGGTTTCCTGCCCTGGGTGCTGGTGGTGGCGGCGCTGCTGCTCTTCGCGCACTATTGCAGGCGGGCCTACCAGCAGCGGATCCGCCGCAAGGTGGACGACCAGATGAAGGTTTCGCTCCTCTCCATCGGCCTCATGTTCCTGCCCTCGCTGGTGCTGATGGGGCTGATGGGCGCGCTCATGTTCACCGCAAGCGGCCGAGCCTCCATTGTGCTGCTGTACGGGTTCACCATCTTCTTCGGCTGGCTCACCGCCATCATCCTGGGCATGACCTTCAAGACCTTGCCGTTCATCATCTGGAACAAGGTTTTCCGTCCCCGCGCGTTCCTGGGGAAAATGCCCAGTCCGAAGGACCTGTTCAGCGACCGGATCTTCCGCGCCATGGCGGTGGCCTACCTGGCGGGCTTCTGCCTGTTCGCCGCCGGCATACTGGCCGCATCACCGGCCTTGCTGAAAACCGGCGCGGCCGGATTGCTGCTGGCGGCCGCGCTGTACAATTGGAACGTCTTCAAGCTGGTGGCCAAAAAACCATTCAACCCATGAGCTATCGCACCAACAACGAGGAAAAATCGGAATCGGCACTGGCCGGGCTCCGCTTTGTGGACGACCCCGAGGTGGGCCTGAACGTGGTGGACCTGGGCCTGATCTACGCGCTGGACTTTTCCGAGGAGCCCAAGCAGGTGGATTGCCTGATGACCTTCACCACGGAGTTCTGCCCCATGGGCGAATCGATCCAGGCCAACGTCACCGAATCGCTGAAAATGTCGTTCCCGGACCATGCGATCCATGTGAACATCACCTTCGACCCGCCCTGGAGCTGGGACATGATCAGTGAACTGGGCCGCGAATTTCTTGGTGGATGATGCTGAGCCTGACCTGCCGTGCGGCCATCAAGGCCGTGATCTACCTGGGCTCGCAGTTGCCCGCCG
>JBIQMI010000036.1:0-18815 GCA_044463585.1 Cryomorphaceae bacterium | reverse complement strand
AATGAAGGGCGAGGCGGAGATCGTGGCGCGTAAGCGGTCGGTGCTTGGGCGGATCTTTGATAAGGTGCGCGGGGCGGTGGAGCGGTGATGTGAAGGCTGGAGGCTTGAACCCAGTTGTCCGTTGTCGATTGTCAGTTGCCGCAGAAAGCAACCTACATCGGACATCGGACAATCGGCATCCAACAACCAACAAACAACGATCTTTGGGCCCCGATGGCCTTTCTCCACCCTTCGTTCCTCTGGGCGCTCACGGCCTTGGCCATTCCGGTGATCATCCACCTCTTCCAGCTTCGGCGCTTCAAGCGGATCGAGTTTCCCAACGTGCGCTTTTTGCAGGAGGTGACCCAGCAAACGCGTTCGCGGAAGAAGGTGCGGCATTGGCTGGTGCTGATCGCCCGCATGCTTGCACTGGCTTGTCTGGTGTTGGCCTTCGCGCAACCGTACCTGCGCACCGCCGATAGTGCCACTGTTGCGGGTGAGCGCGCCGTGAGCCTGTACCTTGACGACAGTTGGAGCATGGACGGGCAGAACAGCGGCGGGCGGTTGCTGGACCAGGCGCGCACCGATGCGCAGGATGCGATCATGGCATACGGCCCCACGGACCGTTTCCAAGTGCTGACAAACCGTTTCGAGGGGCGGCAGCAACTGCTGATGGGCCGTGATGAGGCGCTGGCAGCAGCAGGGCAGGTGGAGGCCGGGCCTTATGCACGGCCGCTTTCGCAGGTGATGGAGCGCCAGCGCGAAGCCTTGGGCCGCAGCGAGGCACCGATAAAGCGCGCCTTTCTCTTTTCCGATCTGCAACGCGTTACAACCGACGTGGAGGCTTGGACGAACGACAGCACGGTACACACGGTGGTCGTTCCTTTGGAAGCTTCCGATGCGGATAACCTGGCCATTGATTCCGTGTGGTTCGCCAGCCCGGTACGGCGCTTGGGCCAAGTGGAGGCGCTGAACGTGCGTGTGCGCAACTACGGCCGGCAGGAATTGCTGAACGTGCCGCTGAAGCTCACCATCGACGGCAGGCACCGCGCCATGGCCACGTTCGCCATAGGGGCCAACGCGGTGGTGGACACAGTGCTCAACTTCACCAACGATGCCACCGGTTTCCACCGGGGGGAAGTGGCCATTGATGATCGGCCGATCACCTTCGATGATGTTTTCCACATTGCGTACCGCACGGCGGAAAAGCTGCGCGTGCTGCTGGTGAGCGGCGGCGATGCGGCCAGCGACAAGGACATTGCGGCGGTGTTCCAGGGGGACAGCATGCACGTATTCACCATGCAGCCGTACCGGCAGATAGACTTGGCTTCCTTGGCGCAGCAGGACTTGGTGGTGTTGAACGCGCTGCCCGATATTCCCAGTGGCCTGGCCGGCTCGCTGAAGGAATTCACGGAAGGGGGCGGCAGCTTGGCGGTTTTCCCCGCGGCGAATGCGGAGGAATCCAGCTATCGCGCGGCTTTGGCGCTGTTTGGCGCCAGCTTGGGGGCGCGCGACACGGTCACGGTGAAGGTGGAACGCATCGACCTGCGTGCGCCCTTCTACCGCGATGTGTTCAGCACCATGCCCGCCAATGTGGACCTGCCCGTGGTGCGCACGCGCTACGCCATTACGCCCGCGCCGACCGCCGATGTGCTGCTGCGCCTGCAGAACGGAAGCGCCTTCCTCAGCGCCACGCCGCAGGGCAAGGGCCGCGTGTACCTCAATGCCGCGCCATTGGGCGTGGCCGGTGGCACGTTCAACCGGCACGCGCTGTTCGTTACCTCCATGCTGCGCATGGCGGAGCTGGCCCGGCCCATGGGTGCCTTGTACCACATCATCGGCGCGGAGGCGGCGATACCCTTGGAAGGCGTGGACCTGCAAGGCGAAACCCCGCCACGGCTCATGGGGCCCGGTGGCATCGACATCATACCGGAGGTGCGCCGCACGTTGGGCGCGGTGTCCTTGGTGCTGCACGATGAGGACCTGCAGCCGGGGCCGTACGCGCTTACCGTGAACGGCGATACGGCCGCGGTCCTGGCGCTGGACCTTCCGCGCGGCGAAGGTGACCTGAATGCCTATTCGCCGGAAGAATTGAAGGAATTGCTGGCCCAGCGCGGCCTGGGCACTTTCACGGTGCTGGAAAAGGCCGGCAACGAACTCTCGGCCAGCCTCCGCCATTTGGACCAAGGCGTGAAGCTTTGGAAATGGTTCATTCTGGCCGCCCTGCTTTTCCTGCTGTTGGAGATCCTGTTGATCCGTACCGCCCGATGAACAACCTGCTTCTTCGCCAAGTGACCGTGCTGGACCCCGGTGGCCCGCTGCACAATGCCGTCACGGACCTGCACATTGTGGATGGCCGCTTGGCCAAGGCGGGCCCCAAGTTGCCGAAAGGCGACGCGGAGGTGATCGCCCTGGAAGGCCTGCATGCCTCGCCCGGCTGGGTGGACCTGCGCGCCCATTTCCGCGATCCCGGCGAGGAATACAAGGAAGACCTGGCCAGTGGCCTCGATGCAGCGGCCGCCGGCGGATACACCGCTGTGGCGGTGCTGCCCGGCACCAAGCCGGTCACCGACAACCGCGCCGGCGTGGAATACCTGTTGCGCAAGGGACAAGGGCACGCTGTGCGCGTGCTGCCGCTGGGAGCCCTTACCAAGGGAATGGCCGGCAAGGAGATCGCGGAATTGTACGACATGCAGCAGGCCGGTGCCGTGGCCTTCACCGACGACCTTTCGCCTGTGCGCAACGCCCGGCTGATGATGCTGGCGCTGCAATACGCGCTGAACTTCGATGGCCGCGTAATGGCGCTGCCCATGGATAGCGACCTGGCGGCCATGGGCCAAATGCACGAGGGCGTGATGAGCACCCGCTTGGGCATGCGCGGCATTCCGCCGATGGCGGAAAGTGTGCGCTTGGCGCGCGACCTGCAGCTGTTGGAATACACCGGCTCGCGGTTGCACGTGGACACGCTGAGCACCGCGGAAGGAGTGGAAATGGTGCGGCAGGCCAAGGCGGGGAAGCTGCGCGTTACGGCCAGTGTGGCGGCCCACCACCTGATGCTCGACGATGGCGTGCTCCGCGGATTCGATACCAACTACAAGGTGCTGCCCCCGCTGCGCAGCCCGGAGCACATCGAAGCGCTGCGCGAAGGTGTGAAGGACGGCACCATTGACAGCATCGTGAGCGACCACCGGCCGGAGGACGTGGAGCACAAGAAGCTCGAGTTCGCGCAGGCGGCATTTGGCGTGATCGGCCTGGAGACGGCCTTTGCGGTGGCCAATACCGCACTGAAAAGCCGCATGACGCTGCTGCGGATCGTTGAGCGCTTTTGCCAAGGTCCGCGCGCAGCCCTGGGCCTGCCGGTGCCGCACTTGGTGGAGGGCGAACCTATGGAAGCCACATTCTTCGCTCCAGAGCACCAGTGGATGTTCACTGCGAATGACATCGCCAGCAAGTCGCGGAACTCACCTTTCATCGGCCACCGTTTCACCGGAAAGGCCATGGGCATTGCCGCGAACGGGCAGGTGCGGTGGGCAGGGTAGACCGTGCACACGGCGATCACGCCGTTGGCGCAACATTACCTTCGCGCCCCATGTCCGCAAACAGCACGCACCAACCGTTGCGGCCCGTGGTGGCCTGGCTGATCACCGGTTGTGTTTTGATCGCCTGCATGGTGGCCATTGGCGGCATTACCCGCCTCACGGGCAGCGGCCTCAGCATCACCGAATGGAAGCCCATCATCGGCGCCATTCCGCCCACCAACGATGCCCAATGGGAAGAGGCGTTCGACAAGTACAAGCAGATCCCCCAGTACAGCGCCGTGAACCAGCACATGGAGCTGCACGATTTCAAATTCATCTACTTCTGGGAGTGGTTGCACCGCAACTGGGGCCGCCTGATGGGGCTGGTGTTCATTGTGCCTTTTGTCTGGTTCTGGCGCAAGGGCCTGCTGAAAGGTTGGCTCATGCGGCGCAGCATCACCATCCTGGTCGCGGGCGGGCTGGTCGGTGCCTTGGGCTGGTTCATGGTGGCCAGCGGCCTGGAGGACCTTACCAGCGTGAGCCACTACCGGCTGGCCATCCACCTGATCGCGGCGTTCACGGTCTTCTGCATCGTGCTGTGGACCGTGTTCGACATCAAGCAGGGCCGGCGCGGTTTCCTTGGCGATGGTACGCCGGCGGGCCGCTGGAGCCGCTGGCTGGTGGTGTTGCTGCTGGTGCAGATCATTTACGGCGCTTTTGTGGCCGGCCTCGATGCTGGCCGCATATATCCCACTTGGCCGCTGATGAACGGCCAGTTCATGCCGGACAATGTGCTGGCGTTCGACAGCAATTGGACCAACTTCACGCACCACAAGGACGGCGTTCAGTTCATCCACCGCAATTTCGCCTGGGTGGTGGCCGCGGCCATCACGTGGTTCGGTTATGCCAACCGGAACAACAAGGCACTGAAGGGCGGCGACCGCCTGTTGTTCCTCGCGGTGTTCCTGCAGATCATGCTCGGCGTGCTGGCCTTGATCACCCAAGTGTGGATCTCCATGGGCGTGCTGCACCAGCTAGGGGCCTTGGTGCTGTTGATGGCGCTACTGAACGTGCTGCACCGCACCGGCCGGGTGCTCCCAATGGAGGGAGCGCGCGAAGTGGCCGAGGTCCGCGCGGATGCGGTCGGTGACCGGCGCCAGTGAATCGGCGTTGGGCCGTACATCGAAGTACAGGGCACCGTACAGGAAGTTCCGCGTGCTGTCCGTGAGGTAGAAGACCATCGGGCTGGCCACGTTGCCGTCCACGGCGAAAAGGGTCCCGTACACACGGCTGCTGTCCACCAGGATGTTTTCCACCTTGATGCGCGTGGCCAGCACCTCATGCTTGTCCTTGAATTCGTGGGCATCGCGCACCAGCTCGGGCAGGTCGTTGCTGATCCGGCGCCAGGTCATGTGCACCGCCGCGCGCTGGCCGGGGAAGAGCAGGTTGCTCCAGCAGGTGCCTTCGGTGGGCGTACCGGTGCCGCGGCCCGCCTTCAGCTGGGCGTAGTCGGGTATTTCCGCGGAATAGCCGCAAAGGGCGGCGCGATGGAAATTGCCTTCGGCCGGCAGGTCCAGCCTGAAATAGCCGCGCGGCTTGGGCACCGGGTCCTCGCTGCAGCCCATTGCCATTGCGGCCAACACCACGAAAAGAAAGGTCGGTTTACGCATCACCATCCCACGTACCGCGGCGGGGTGCAGTGGCTTAGGGCTCTTCATCCCTGATGTGCACTTTCACGCGCCGCACCCGCTTGTTGTCCGCGCTTTCCACGGTGAAGGTGAACTGCTGAAGGCTCACGCGTTCGCCTTTTTGCGGAATGCGGCCCGTCAATTCCAGCACAAAACCGCCCAGCGTTTCGCTCTCTCCCTTGTTCGCCTCGAACAGGCCGCCATCAATGCCCAGGATCCGGTAAACATCGGTGAGCGGCGCACGGCCCTCGAATACCCAGGTGTTGTTGTCGAGCTTGCTGTAGATCAGGTCCACATCATCGTATTCATCGGTGATGTCGCCCACGATCTCCTCGATCACGTCCTCCAGGGTGATGATGCCGCTGGTGCCGCCGTACTCGTCCACCACAATGGCCAAGTGCACGTGCTTGCGCTGGAATTCCTTCAGCAGCTCATCGAGCTTCTTGTTCTCCGGCACGAAATAGGCCGGGCGCAGCAGGCTGTTCCAGTCCATGTCGCCCGCCTCGATGTGCGGCAGCACGTCCTTGATGTACAGCACGCCGATCACGCGATCGGGCGTTTCGTCGTACACCGGCACACGCGAAAAACCACTGTTCACAATGGCCTCCAACAGTTCGGCGAAGCTGATGTTCTTGTTGAAGGCCGTCATTTCGGTGCGGGCCCGCATCACTTGCCGCGCTTCGATGTTGCCGAACTTCACGATGCCCTTCAAGATCCGCTTCTCCTCTGCCGTGGTGCCCACGTCAGAAGTAAGCTCAAGCGCCTGGCCCAACGTGTCGGCATCCACGTTCTTCGCGCGTTTCTTGTAGCGCTTTTCAATGAATGAGGTGGAGCCCATGAGCGCCTTGGTCACCGGCTGCCAGAACGAGCGCAGGAAATGGATGGGCGTGCTGAAGCGCTGGGCCGTGCGCACCGGGTGGCTGGTGGCGTAAACCTTGGGCAGCACTTCGCCCAACAGCAGGATGATGGCCGTTACCGCCACCACCTGCACAATGAAAAGCCAATGCGCATTGAGCGCCGACAGGTCCACCAACCCGGCCACCACAATGGTGCTGAGCACGGTTATGCCCACGTTGGCGAAATTGTTGGTGACCAGTATGGTGGCCAATAGCCGCCGCGGTTTGGCCAACAGTTCCAGCACCTTGGCCGACCGCGTGTTCTTGCTGTCCTTCAGCTCCCGGATGTGCGTGGCGTTGAGCGAGAACAGGGCCACCTCACTGGCCGAGGTGAGCGCCGAAAGCGCCAGAAGCACGAGCATGCCCAAGAGGGCGATCCAGGTCAGCGGGTCAAAGTTTCCCATGGGGGCGGCAGGCATCGGTGCCTGCCTTCAATTGCTTTAGGGCGGAACGGGTCAGAAGGGGAGATCATCCACCGGATCAGGATCCTCGATATGCGTCGGTGCCGGCACCGGTTCCGGTGATGCCGCGCCTGCCGGTTGGCTTCGTTGCTGGGGCGCTTGGCCACCGTCGCTGCCGGCGCGGTCGAGCATGGTCATGTTGTCGGCGTAGATCTCCGTGGTGTAGCGGTCTATGCCGTCCTTTTCCCATTTGCGTGTGCGCAGCCTCCCTTCAATGAACAGCTTGCTGCCCTTGCGCACATACTTCTCCACCACATCGGCCAGGCCGCGCCACACCACCACGCGGTGCCATTCGGTCTGTTCGCGGCGCTCGCCGGTCTTGCGGTCCTTGAAGGTTTCGCTGGTGGCCAGGTTGAAGTTGGCCACGGTCACGCCGTTTTCCAGGTGGCGCACCTCCGGGTCCGCGCCAACGTTGCCGATCAAAATAACTTTATTCACGCCGCTCATGGGAAGGATTTAGGCGAGCGAAGATAACGGTGCCGACCGATTACCTCCGCGCGCTGAACACTCACTTCAGCTGTGCCCCACCGCGGCAGCGCTGGCTTTCTTCTGCTGCAGCGCTTTCATCCACACCTCGATCAAGCGGGGCACGGGCAAGCGGTCCTGCTCCTCGCGTGCTGCCGGCAGCCAGTGGGCCGGAGACACGAACCCCGAAGGTGGCCGGGCGGACCAGAA
The DNA here is from genome assembly GCA_044463585.1 of Cryomorphaceae bacterium. Classification (GTDB taxonomy): domain Bacteria; phylum Bacteroidota; class Bacteroidia; order Flavobacteriales_F; family PHOS-HE28; genus PHOS-HE28. The sequence goes on along the minus strand of JBIQMI010000036.1, from coordinate 11,598 downwards.
CACGGCATGGACCACTTGGTGGCTGAGGAGGTGCGGCGGGGCGGTGTGCGCTTTCTTGACCGCCCAGCCGGGGCCGAACAGTTTTTCCACCTCGGTGGCCATGCCCTTGTGTGACAACGGGCGCAGGCTTTCGATCAGGGGCGGCTCATACAGGCCGAGCCAAATGTCCTTTGCCGTGCGTTGCTGCAGATAGAGGCCCGTGCCGGCCGGAATGTGCATGTAGTTGAAGAACCGGTCCCGGCTGCGCTGCTTGCCCGCTTTTACCGGGTACTGCAGTGGGGCGCCCTGGAGGCGTGCTTGGCAGCGTTGTTGCAGCGGGCATGCCGCGCATTGGGGTGCGCGCGGCGTGCAGATCAAAGCGCCAAGCTCCATCATGGCCTGGTTGTGCTCGCCGGGGGCATCGGGGTGGAGCAGCCGCTGGGCCAAGGCCTTGAATTCCTTGCGGCCCTCGGTGGAATCGATGGGGGTGGGGTTGGCGAAAAGCCGGGCCAGCACGCGGAAAACGTTGCCGTCCACCACCGCCTCGGCGCGGTTGAAGCAAATGGATGCAACTGCGCTGGCAGTGTAATCGCCCACGCCCTTCAATTGCAGCAGGCCTTTATGCGTGTCCGGGAATTTTCCGCCGTGTTGGTGCACCACCTGTTTGGCCGCAACCAAGAGGTTGCGGGCCCGGCTGTAGTAGCCCAGTCCTTGCCATTGCTTCAGCACCTGCTCCTCGCTGGCCTTGGCCAGGTCCTGCACGGTCGGCCAGCGCTGCAAAAAGCGTTGGTAGTAGCCCAGGCCTTGGTCCACCCGGGTTTGCTGCAGGACCACCTCGCTCAGCCATACGGCATAGGGGTCTTTGGTGGCCCGCCACGGCAGTGCGCGGTGGTTGGCGCGGTACCAGGGCAGCAAATGGCGGCGTATCCACGAAGCACTTGGCATACAGGCACAAAGATGGAGTGCACGGCTTGCCATCGGCCCGATCGCGTTATCTTTGCAGCCCCAAAAAAGAAAGAAGGGTACATGACGAAGGCGGAATTGGTAAGCAGCATCAGCAAGCGCACGGGTATCGAGCGTACTGTGGCGTTGGCCGTGCTGGAGGCATTCATGGACGAGGTGAAGACCAACCTGGGCAAAGGGGAGGACGTGCACCTGCGCGGCTTTGGGAGCTTCCAAGTGAAGCACCGCAAGCAGAAGACCGGGCGCATCCTCAAGAACAACACCTCCATCATCATCCCCGCCCACAACATTCCCTTCTTCAAGCCGGCGGATGTATTCACCGAGCTGGTGAAAAAGGGAAACAAGTAAGAACGTGATGAAACGCCAGCATTGGACCATGGCCATCGCCGCAGTTGCGGTGCTGGCATTGCTGTTGCTGGCGCCGCGCACACCCTCCGGACAGGCCGAGGCCAACGCGGCGGAGGCCGCACCGGGCCACGAGCACGAGAAGGAGGGCGCCCGCGAAGGGCCCATCAGCTCCGATCCCAAAGTGTCGGCCATTCTTACCGAACTGGCCAAAGGCGGCGCGCCCATGCAGGTGATCGTGAAGCTGCGCGACCTGGCCGACGAAGAGCCCGATAACGTGGAGGCCCAATTCCACATGGGGCTGTTCAGCTGGCAGACCAACCAGTACGACAAGGCCATGGACCGCTTCAGGAAGGTGATCGCCCTGGACCCAAAGGGGTACCCCGACGCCTACGCCTACTTAGGGCAGGCCTACGCCTCGCTGGACAGCACGGACAAGGCAGTTGCGGCCCTGGAAACATACAAGACCCTGGTAACGGACACGGCGCTGATCAACGGTGCCGACCGGTTCCTGGAGGATATAAAGAACAAGCACAAAAACTGAGCACACATGCCCTGCGGTAAAAAAAGGAAGCGCCATAAAATGGCCACCCACAAGCGGAAGAAACGCTTGCGCAAGAACCGTCACAAGAAGAAGAACCGGTAGGCCGTAGTGCCTGTCGTGCACCGTGCCCGCCATGTGCGGGCACGGCATGCATGTGCAATGGCCGGGGCCGTAGGTCCTTGGCGTGCCAACTTATCCATTCTTCCACGTGAGCGTAGACCTCATCATTCGTACCGAAGGCGGGGAAACCGCCATCGCCGTGTTGCGCGACAAGCAGCTCATGGAGCTGCACCGCGAGCGCAACGAGCGCGGCTTTGCCGTTGGCGACATCTACTTGGCCAAGGTGCGCAAAGTGGCGCCGGGGCTGAATGCCGCATTCGTGGATGTAGGCCATGAGAAGGATGCCTTCCTGCACTACTACGACCTCGGGCCGCAGTACCGCAACAGCTACAAATTCGCCAAGGGCGCGGTGAACGGAACAGTGAAGAGCAGCCGGCTCGACGATTGGAAGCTGGACGGCGACATCAACAAGGAAGGGAAGCTCGGCGATGTGGTGAGCGCCAGCCAGAGCATCCTGGTGCAGATCGCCAAGGAGCCGATCAGCACCAAGGGCCCGCGGCTCACGGCCGAGATCACCTTGGCGGGGCGCTACATGGTGCTGGTGCCGTTCATCAACAAGGTCAGCATCAGCAGCCGCCTTACCGATGAGGCCGAGCGCAAGCGCCTGAAGGCCCTGATGCAGTCCATCCGCCCCAAGAATTTCGGGGTGATCATCCGTACCAACGCCGAAGGCAAGGCCACCGAGGACCTGGAGGCCGACCTGAACACGCTGCTGGGGCGCTGGGATGAAATGTTCCGCAACCTGCGCAACGCCATGCCCCCGAAAAAGGTGCTCGGCGAGATCGATCGCACCAACGCAGTGCTGCGCGATGTGCTCAACAAGGAGTTCACCGGCATTGTGGTGGACGATGAACTGCTTTACGAGGAGGTGAAGGAGACCTTGGTGCGCACCGCCCCCGAGAAGAAGGACATCGTGAAGCTGTACAAGGGCAAGCTCGACATCTTCGACAATTACGGCATCAACCGGCAGATCAAGCAGGCCTTCGGCCGGCAAGTGCTGCTGCCCAGCGGTGCCTACCTCATCATCGAGAAAACGGAGGCCATGCACGTGATCGACGTGAACAGTGGCAGCCGCAAGGGCGGGCGCAACGACCAGGAGACCAATGCGCTGGCCATCAACGTGGAGGCCGCCAAGGAGATCGCCCGGCTGCTGCGCCTGCGCGACATGGGCGGCATCATCGCCGTGGACTTCATTGACCTGTACGAATCCGAGAACCGGCGCACGTTGCACAAAGTGCTCAAGGAGGCCATGGCCGACGACAAGGCCAAGCACAACGTGCTGCCGCCCAGCAAGTTCGGCGTGATCGAAATGACCCGCCAACGGGTGCGCCCGGAAACGGAGATCGACACCAGCGAAGCTTGCCCCACCTGCGGCGGCACCGGCGAGGTAAGCGCGCCCGTGCTCATTGTGGACGAGATCGAGAACGGGCTCAACTACCTGCTCGCCGAAAAGCGCATGGACGGCATCAGCCTGCATGTGCACCCCTTCGTGGCGGCCTACTTTACCAAGGGCCTGCCCAGCATGCAGCACAAATGGTGGTGGCGCTGGAAGAAATGGGTGAAAGTGGTGCCCCAAAGCTCAAGCCGGTACCTGGAATTCCACCTCTTGGACAAGGAGGGGAAGGAGTTGGCGGTGTGAACGGGGCCTTCAGCCCAATAACCGATCAAGCTCGGCCACCAAGGGCGGCACATATTTCCGCGTGATACGCCAAAGCGTTTCGTCATCCACGCGGCGGTAGTCGTGAACAATGCGGTGCCGCAGGCCCGCGATCTTGAACCAGTCGATCTGCGGGTGACCGGTCTTGAAGTCATCGCTCACCTGATAGGCAGCTTCGCCCACCACCTGCAGGTTGTACGCAACGGCATCGCGCAAAAGGCGATCACCCAGGAAATCAGCCTCTTCCTTGCCTTCGAGGTAGGTGAGCACCTGACGGGCGAATTCGCGCATGTCCAACAAATAGGCACGGTCCTTCGGGTCAGACATACCGCAGGTCGCGTTCAATGGTCGACATGTACCACGGTCGCACGCCCTTGCGCACCACCAGGTCAACCTTGCGGTTCAACAAATGCTGCAGTTCCTCCGCGAGTTCCAGAAAATCATAATCCTTGCTCGTATCGAACTCCACCATGATATCCACGTCGCTTTCCGGGCGCTGTTCCCCACGCGCAACAGATCCAAAGATGGCCATGGAGGTCAGTGCGTGCTTGGCGAAGAGCGGCTCACGCTCCCTGCGCAGCACGGTGAGGATGTCCTGAATTGTGCCCATCTTCAACAAATATCGTAACTGCGGCGCAGACTGTCGTGGATGCTGCTTATGTTGGCTGGGCATCGCGATGACGCACATTGCGGAGGAACATGACAGATAACGGGATCCTCTCCAAAGCCCGCGCCTACTGCGCACGACAGGAGCGCTGCCAGCAGGAGCTGCGCGACAAGCTGTACGGCTGGAAGGCCCCTGCCAAGGACATCGAGGACATTATTGCGCAATTGATCGGCGAGGGCTTTTTGAACGAGGCACGCTTCGCGGAGCATTACGCGGTGAGCAAGAGCCGGCAGAAAGGCTGGGGCAGGCGGAAGATCGAACAAGCGCTGAAGGCCAAGGGCATTTCGGGGCCGTGCATAACTGCTGCGCTACGAACCATAGATGGGGATGAAGCGGAAGCCCAACTGCGCCTTGCCGTGGCCAAGCGTTGGGAACGCCTGAAGGGCGAGGAGCCATATGTGCGCAAGGAAAAGCTGGTGCGGTATTTCACCCACAAAGGCTTCTCCCGCGATGAAGTGGAGCGTGTGCTGGAGGGAAATGCATAAAGCGGGCAAGGAGGACTAAAAAGGCACGGAATGGCTGTTCCAACAACTTGTGGTGTTCCCATCCATGCAGCTTATGATGTAGACCTACGGAATCAGCACGCGCACGGTTCCGTGCGGGGGCATATACCATCCATTCCGGCTTTCGCGCGGCCCACTGGCAATTCCGGTCCCCCCAAGCAGGGCGGGCGGCGGTGGCGGGTCATGGAATTCACATTGTTGCGCCATGGCACTGGCCACCGCTAAGCAGGCGGACAAGGCCAAGCTAACGCGCCTTGATGAATTTGAAGTGTTCATTGCCGTTGGGGGTTGTAAGGGAAAGGACGTAAGTGCCATCCGGTAAATCATCCACGATGATGGTGTTGCCGGTAGCATCTAAGGGACTTGAAGAAAGAAGGGTTCCCATGGCGGAGTATATTCTCGCCATTGCATTTCCCTTAATCCCGCCTATGTGGATGCGCCCGTGAACGGGATTGGGCCATATTGAGATGGCATTTGTGTCCAATTGTCGGGATATGGATGTGGTGTTTAAGTGGCCAAGTGTGAAACCCACCGGGAAAAGGAAATTGGGATCGGGCTGTGGTACAACAACACTGTCCGCGATCATCATGTCGAAATAACCACATGGCGGATCACCACAGTTATTGAAGTAGTAGAAGTATTGGTTATAAATCGCGCCTGCATTGATCGGCCCGCCCTCTTGTGGCAACCAGGGTGCGGAAACCAAGCTCAAATCCCAGCGGATGGTCACCGGGTATTGGTAATTGAATGCATCAACTGTGGCTTGATGGTGCGGGAATTCCGTGTAGGGGAAGGCCACGGTCTTTGTGGAGTCGTTGTCCCAATTCCATACCCACACGTTGAACTTGGTGTGGTCCATATCTACACGTCCTTCCCCCAAAGAGTAATCGACTTGTGGTGTGTTCCAACCTGTGGTCGCCGTGGTATCATAGACCAGCCAGATGGTATCCCGTGCCCCCGTTCCATCCTCAAAGCAGATGGGAAAGCGCCACGTAGGCTGTGCGGTGCTGGTGCAGGCAAGAGCCAAGGCGAGCAGGAGGAAGAGGTTGCGGCACATGGGGTGAACGGCTTAGGTTGAACGAATGTGGCTTTTTTAGGAAGGTCATGTATCGTGGGGCGGGGAGGCAGGTTTTATGAAAAAGACGCAGGTTTATGCAGGGGGGTGCCATGTGCCGGCTGCAAGGTTGATAGCTCCCGGCCATTGGCACTCGCATAGCCACTCCCGCCACCCCCCAAGCAATTGGGCGGTGTAGGCGGGTCAACGAACTGGCAAGCCTGACCGAATCCGAAGGCTGCGACCAGCAGCCCGATTGCCAAGCTAATCGACTTTCTGAAAAATTCCATGGTAAGGTTGGTTTAGGGTTGATCGGGCCAGTACCAGGTAAGTGCCGGGGGACAGGCTGGCAATGTCCACCGCATTGTTTTCTGGAAGGAGTGCTCATTCGCGGACCTTGTGTCCTGCCAGGTCCACGATGGTGATGTGCACCAACGAATCCTTTGCCTGCAGGTGCAAGGTGATTGATGCGGGATTGGGGTGGAGCGAGAGCAGCGGGTTTGAAGTTGTGGAAGAGTGTATGCCGAGGTGGTTGTCCGGGCCGAAATAGACACCGAACGTGAACAGGTAGTCCCACAGGAAGTCAATGGTGACACTGTCGTTAATCAACATGTCATGAATGCCAAAGCCCAATTCGGGGTGGTTCATGTGGGCTGAGAAGGCCAGTCCGTCCATGATGGCAATGCCGAAGCTCCCCTGGTCGTATGGAAGGTAGGGCGCGTGGAACAGGCTGGTGTCCCATGTAATGGTCATGGGAGGGGCCCAGTTGATGGCATCAATGGTGTTGCCAGTCTCAAATATTGGGAACCATGCATAGGGGACAGCTACAGTGTTTGTTGAATCCCAATTTGCATTTCTCATGAATACATGGAAAAGGCCGTCACTTGTGTCAACAGGACCTTCTCCCAGTTCGTAGTCCACATTGGGGCCTGGCCATGGATTCACAGGCAAGGTTGCTGTTGAGTCATAGATGAACCATAATGTATCCCTCGCCCCAGTTCCATCCTCAAAGGCCAGATGGAAGCGCCATGTGGGCTGGGCGGTGGTTGCCAATGCCACCAGCAGGGCGGGCAGCAGGTGAAGGAGGAGCCGGGGTTTCATGGTCGTCTGATTTTTCGTTTGTTATAAAACTACGCCCCGGTCTTCTCGTTAGGCAAGCTGCGCTACAAGGCCAACTGCCTGGCAGGTCCTGTTGAAATGGGTATTTGGCCGTCAGTTGGATTGTGGTCTGAAGATGGAGCGGCAAGACGTGCCCATGTGAATCGGCCTCACAGGGTCTGCTCCGTACCTTCGCGATCCGAAAAAGCACGGCCCCAGCACCCATGATCACCATCGACAAGATCAACGACCTCAACGAACGCCTGCAAGCCTTGAAGGGCTACTTGGAGGTGGAGGAGAAACGGGGGAGGATCAAGGAAGAGGAGAAGTACACGCTGGACCCCGATTTCTGGAATGACCAGAAGAAGGCGCAGGGCGTAATGCACAAGATCCGCGAGCTGAAGCGCTGGGTGGAACTGTATGGCAATGTTGCGCGTGAAGTGGACGACCTGGGCGTGGTTTACGAGTTCTATAAGAGCAAGGACGCCAGCGAGGAGGAACTGGAGGCCCAGTTCAATAAGGCATCCGCTGCCTTGGAGGAATTGGAATTCAAGAACATGCTGAGCGCCGAGGAGGACCCCTTGAGCGCGGTGGTGCAGATCACCAGCGGCGCGGGCGGCACCGAAAGCAACGATTGGGCCATGATGCTGCTGCGCATGTACCGCATGTGGGCCGAAAAGGAGGGCTACCAGGTGAAGATCCTTGATTACCAGGACGGTGATTCGGCGGGGATCAAACAGGCCACCATGGAAGTGGGCGGTGAATTCGCGTTCGGCATGCTCAAGGGCGAGAACGGCGTGCACCGCCTGGTGCGCATCAGCCCCTTCGACAGCAATGCGCGGCGCCACACCAGCTTTGTGAGCGTTTACGTGTACCCGCTGGTGGATGAAAGCATTGAGGTGCAGATCAACCCGGCGGACATTACCTGGGATACCTTCCGCAGCGGCGGCGCGGGCGGGCAGAACGTGAACAAGGTGGAGACCGGTGTGCGGCTGCACCATGCGCCCACCGGCATCGTGATCGAAAACACCGAAACGCGCAGCCAGCTCGACAACAAGACCAAGGCCATGCAACTGCTCAAGTCGCAGCTGTACGAAATGGAATTGGAGCGCCGGCGCAGCAAGCGCAGCGAGATCGAGGCCGGCAAGCGGAAGATCGAATGGGGCAGCCAGATCCGCAACTATGTGCTGCAACCGTACAAACTGGTGAAGGACGTGCGCACTGAGCACGAGACCAGCAATGTGGATGATGTGCTGAACGGCGAGATCGATGAGTTCCTGAAGGCCTGGTTGATGCAACACGGCGAAAGCCAGAAAGCTTGACAATTTGCCAAAGTGCCAATTCGCCAATTTGCCAAATCGATAAGGATCGAAAAGAATGAGCGAGTATGTGATCTACCATAATCCCCGTTGCAGCATAAGCAGGGAGGCGCTGGCCTTGTTGCGTGGGCAGGGCGTGGAACCGGAGGTGGTGGAATACCTGAAGGATGTGCCCACCATCGGGCAATTGGAAAAGCTGGTGGCCAAGCTGGGCGTGCCCGCCGAGCGGCTGGTGCGCCGGAACGAGGCGCTTTACAAGGAGAAATACCAAGGGCTCAACCTGAACGAGCACGAGTGGATACGGGTCATGCACGAGAACCCGAGGCTGATCGAACGGCCGGTGGTGGTGAAGGGCCACAAGGCCGTGATCGGTAGGCCGATAGAGAACGTGAAGGAGTTGATCGATAAAAAGTAAGGTCCGGACCGTGGCGGCCGATCAGCCACGAAGCACCCGTAACGTCGAGGCACCGCCTCGAACAACCCGAATAACCAATGGAATACCGCATAGAGAAGGACACGATGGGCGAGGTGAAAGTGCCCGCCGACAAATACTGGGGCGCCCAGACCGAGCGCAGCCGCAACAACTTCAGGATCGGCCCTCCGGGAAGCATGCCCAAGGAGATCATCCACGCCTTCGCCTACCTGAAGAAGGCCGCGGCCTTGGCCAACACCGAGCTGGGCAAACTGCCCCAGGAGAAATGCGACCTGATCGGCAAGGTTTGCGACGAGATCCTCGCGCACAAGCTCGATGACCAGTTCCCGCTGGTGATCTGGCAAACCGGCAGCGGCACGCAAAGCAACATGAACGTGAACGAGGTGATCGCCAACCGCGCCCACGTAATGCAGGGCGGCAAGCTCACCGATGCCGAAAAAGTGCTCAAGGCCAACGACGATGTGAACAAGAGCCAGAGCAGCAACGATACCTTCCCAACGGCCATGCACATCGCGGCCTACACCGCCACCATGAAGGTGACCCTGCCAGGCGTGAAGAAGTTGCGCGACACGCTGGCCAGCAAGAGCGAGGAATACAAGGACATTGTGAAGACCGGCCGCACCCACTTCATGGACGCCACGCCGCTCACCTTGGGCCAAGAGTTCAGCGGCTACGCACAACAGCTCACCAACGGCATCCGTGCGGTGGAGGGCGCGCTGGAAATGGTGCGCGAACTGGCCCTGGGCGGCACCGCGGTGGGCACGGGCCTCAACGCCCCCAAGGGCTACAGCGTGCTGGTGGCCAAAAAGATCGCCGAGCTCACGGGCTTCCCGTTCGTTACCGCGCCCAATAAATTCGAGGCCCTGGCGGCGCACGATGCCATGGTGGAATTGAGCGGTGCATTCAAGCGCCTGGCCGTAAGCCTGAACAAGATCGGGAACGATATCCGCATGCTCAGCAGCGGGCCGCGCAGCGGCATCGGCGAGATCAGCATACCCGATAACGAACCGGGCAGCTCCATCATGCCCGGCAAGGTGAACCCCACGCAGCCCGAAGCACTCACCATGGTATGCGCACAGGTGGTGGGCAACGATGTGGCCACCACCATCGGCGGCATGCAAGGCCAATTCGAGCTGAACGTGTTCAAGCCGGTGATGGCGGCCAACGTGCTGCAAAGCGCACACCTGATCGGCGATGCCTGCACCAGCTTCAACGACCACTGCGCCGAGGGCATAAAGCCCAACAAGCCGGTGCTCAAGCAGCACCTGGAGAATTCACTCATGCTGGTGACCGCGCTGAACACGCACATCGGCTATTACAAAAGCGCCGAGATCGCCAACAAGGCACACCGCGAAGGCACCACCCTCAAGGAGGCCGCGCTCGCGTTGGGCTACGTCAGCGCCGAGGACTTTGATAAATGGGTGGACCCGGCCAAGATGGTAAGCGGTGGATAGGGCTGAACCCCGCGCCCATGGCAGGGAAAAGGAGGAATTGAAAACCGCGGGCACCATCCGCGGTTTTCAATTCCAGGACGGAAGGCCCGCATATTGGGCATACGAAGGCAAACAGCGAAGCGGAAGTGCGGCCGATCAGCCGGACCTTTGCGAACATCGAAAATTATGCGTGCCATGCATGAGGCAACAGGGAAGGAGGAAGCGCCCGTGATCTTCATGGAGCCTGGGCTGCAACAGGCTTTCACCAGCGTGGTGACCCGGCGCAGGTTCCCGGCAGGCGCGGAGATCATGCAGGTGGGCGATGCGATCAAGCATATCCCCATTGTGGCCAAGGGCAGCCTGCGCATCCTCGCGCAGGACGATCAGGGCAGCGAGCGGTTCCTGTACCACATCATGCCTGGGGAAACATGCTCGATCTCGCTGACCTGCTGCGAGGCGGAAAAGACGAGCAGCGTGCGCGCCGTGGTGGAGGAGGAGGCCGAATTGTGGATGGTGCCCGCCCGCTATGCGGACGAATGGATGGTGTATCCCGAATGGCGGCGCTACGTGGGATCCGCGCAGGCGCAGCGCTTCAACGAGCTGTTGGAAACCATTGAGAAACTGGCCTTCCTGAAATTGGACGATCAGTTGTGGGACTATTTGGTGAAGCGCGTGCAGGCCACGGGGGACAATACCTTGAAGGCCACGCACCAGGAGATCGCGCAGGAGCTTGGCTCGCCGCGTGAGGTCGTTACCCGCTTGTTGCAGCAACTTCAGCGCCGGGGCCTGGTCACGCTATCCCGTGGCTCCATTGAGGTCCACTTGGCCGCGCGCCGGTGAAGCATTACTTGAAAACGAACAGACCCCGCCTCCGGATGGAAGACGGGGTCCGATCGTGTGTGCGTTCGTGATCAGCGCGCCATGGCCAGGCCGCAGTCCTCGAATTTGGCCTTCACCGCATTGGCATCGGCCATCTCATCACCGGTCATGTCGATGCTGCCTTGGGCGGTGTACACACGTACCTGGTCGGGATTTCCGTTCAGGTAGGTCATTACGGCCACATCCTTCTGGTCCTCGGTGCTCACCTTCCATGTGTTGTCGCAGCGATCGTACTTCAGCACTTGCACCGCACCAGCCTGCTTACCGGAGAGCTGCGTGCTGGTGAAGGTGTCCTTTGTGGCTTCCAGTTTATACTCCACACCCTTCACGGTCACCAATTGCATCTCGTAGTCGCCTTCATTCATGGCCACGGGGTTGCTTCCGCTCCAGAACTCGATCAGGTTCAAGATCACAAAGTCGATAAAGCTGGCTATGCCGTACACGGGAACAATGTTCAGTACGTAGAACACCAGGGTGCGAACGAACTTGCTGCTGCTCAGGTCCTGGTTCCAGTTGTACACCTTGCGTACCAACGCAAATTCGCCGAAGCAGCCCGATTGTGAGACCATCAAGGAACCGAGGGCTGCAATGAAAGCTGTTTTCC
>JBIQMI010000035.1:0-19227 GCA_044463585.1 Cryomorphaceae bacterium | reverse complement strand
CAGGGTGCGCTGCGCGTCCTGCTTCACGAACACTTTTCCGTTGAACACGGCCGTGGCCTTGCCGGCCACCACGCCCTTGTACAGTTCGTCGCTCGTGCAGTCGGCCACATTGTGCCCGATATAGCTGTGGTTGTCGCAATGCGCATCCCCGTCCAACAGGTACACGCCATTAAGTTCAGCATGCGCCGAGGGGCCGTCCAGTTCAACCCGCAGGTCGTTGCGCACCAACGGCCCGTACAAGGTGGTGGTGTCCACGCTGAACCGCCCATTTGCCGCCACCTTCACGCAATCGAGGTTGATGTCGGCCGGTCCGTTGGCCTCATTTTGCAACAGGTGCAGGGTAAGGCCGGCCCCTTCGCCCACCACGCATTCGCGCACGCCGTTCACCAGTGAGGCCTCCACGGGTCCTTGGGCAATGTGTTCGTCGATCACCTCCAGTTCCGCGCCTTGGTGCAGCATGAACAGGTCGCGCGGCTGGATGAGCATGGCGGCCGGCGCGTTGGCCGTGGTGATGCGCAGCACGTGCAACGGCCTATCGGCCTTGGCGCCCTTGGTGGCAAGAATGATCAGGCCATCGGTGGGCCCGGCGCTGTTCAAGGCGGTAAAGAGCCGGTCATCCCCCTTGGCCAGCGTGCCGTAGTTGGCGCGCAACGGCCCGTGGCCAAGGTGCGGAATGATGCTGTCGATCACAATGCCCTTATGCGCCTTCAGGTCGTCGCTGAGGTCGGCGCGGAAATGGCCGTTGACAAACACCACGCGCGTGGCCGGGAAAGGCAACCGGCCGGGCAATTCAACTTGTGCGGGATCGGCCGGTGCCACGTACCCTTGGTTGAAAAGCTTGGCCACGCGGGTGTATTTCCACTGCTCGGTGCGGCGGGTGGGTATGGGCAATTGGCGTGCGCGTTCCAGTGCTTCCGCGGCGTTGGGCCAGGGCGCATTGGGCTCTTGTACCAGCGCCAATACGGCTTCCTTGGGGTCGGAAAGGATGGCGGTGTTCATTTTATCAGGGAAGGGTCAAAGGCATTAACCGGTGTAACATGGGATCGATCTACACCTTTTCGGCCTTGATCCAGTCGTAGCCTTTTTCCTCCAGTTCCAGCGCCAATTCCTTGGGGCCGCTCTTAATGATCCGGCCTTCGGACATCACGTGCACCACGTCGGGCACGATGTAGTCCAGCAGGCGCTGGTAGTGCGTTACCACCAGGAAGGCGTTGTCCTTGCTGCGCAACTTGTTCACGCCGTTGGCCACAATGCGCAACGCGTCGATGTCCAGTCCGCTGTCGGTTTCATCCAGCACGGCCAATTTGGGTTCGATCATGGCCATTTGGAAGATCTCGTTGCGCTTCTTCTCCCCGCCGCTGAAGCCCACGTTCAGGTTGCGGTTCATCAATGCGGCATCCATTTCCACCAGTTTGGCCCGCTCGCGTACCAAGGCCAGAAAATCCTTGCCGCCCAATTCGGTCTCGCCACGCGCCACGCGCGATTCGTTCAGGGCGGTACGCAGGAAGTTCATGTTGCTCACCCCGGGAATCTCCACCGGGTACTGGAAGGCGAGAAAAATGCCTTTCCAGGCCCGCTCCTCAGGGGCCAAGGGCAGCAGGTCCTCGCCCATGTACGTAATGGCACCGGCGGTCACCTCGTAATCCTCACGGCCGGCCAGCACATTGGCCAAGGTGCTTTTGCCGCTGCCGTTCGGGCCCATGATGGCATGCACCTCCCCGGCGTTGATCTGCAGGTCCACGCCTTTCAGTATGTCCTTGTCCTCAATGCGGGCATGAAGGCCGGTGATCTTCAACAAGCTCATTTCCTTATTTAGATTGATTCTAAGTGAAATTTCCGGCCACAAAGGTAACCCATGCGAAAATGGGCAACAAGCGGGGGTAATGCCGGCGCTTTCGGGGTCCAGGCTGCCCGGCAGGCGGTGGCCGCTTTATCGTTTCCGGGGAGTGGGGAGGCAGGTATTGCATCCGTGGAACGCGGTACACGGACAGCGATCAGCCACCAAACGGCAGGTCCCCTGCCACCTCGGCTATTGCTTCACAAAGCGACCCATGACCATACCGGACAAGGTGCGCAGGTGCAGGCTGTACATGCCCCCGGGCAGGTGTTCCACAGCGATCTGCAAGGATCGCGCGCCGGGTTCAATCGGCCTTTGCAACACAATGCGTCCGGTGATGTCCAGCACCTCCAACGTGCCATTGGGGCCTAGTTCCGCAGGCAGTTGGACGTTCACCTTGTCGTTGGCCGGGGAAGGAAATGCGGTCAATACGGTTTGTTCCGGTGTGGAGGCCACTCCCACGTCGAGGTCACTTTCCAGCTTCACTACCCAAATATCGCCATGCGGGCCGGGGTACAGCCCGCTCACATCGCCATCGTTGGAATCAGTGACTCCTGCAATAACAACCTCGCCAGCAGGGGTACGGGCCATGGCATAAGCGGCGTCACCACGCGAACCACCCAAGCACTTTTGCCAGATCAGGTTCAAGCCCGCATCCACCATTACTACCCAGGCATCCCCCACACCTCCACGCCTCCCGCTTACGTCGCCGTCATTATTGGAGCCTGTGTGTCCTGCAACCACGAACCGCCCGCCGCCGGCCGGGTTTATGGCCCAAGCGACATCCCTTCCTGAACCACCGAGACAGCGTTGGTTGAGGATGGCACCATCGGGGGACAGGCGGACGAGCCAAAAATCCAATGCACCATGGTTGCCGCTGATGTCGCCATCATTGGCCCCCACAGTGCACGCCACCAAAATGGACCCGTCCAGGTCCACGGCAATGTCCCGTACGCTTTGGCCAAGGCCCGGGCCACTGCTGCCGCCCATGCGGCGGTTCCACAGCAGGTTCCCCTCCGGGTCGATCTTGAACACCCATATCTGGCCAATATCCCCCGTACTCACTTGTCCGTCGGAAGAGCCGGTGACGCCAGCCACCACGTAATTGCCATCCGGCGTGGCCTGGATCGCAAAACCATCCTCCCGCCCGGACCCGCCGTAGCAATGCAACCACTGCACCTGCCCAATTTGGTCCAACTTGGCCACGAAGATGTCCGAACCGCCATGGTTCTCGTGCCAGATGCCTTGATGTGCCGGGCTGCCGCCCACCACCAGATAGCCCTCGCCGGCGATTTCCACTGCGCGGCCCCAGGCAGCTCCGCCGGCCCCGGGATCACCCCATAGGCAACTTTGCCACTGGATCTCTCCCTGTTCATCCACCTTTACAGCCCACGCCTTAGGCTGGAATTGAAGGCCGCCACAGGTAACGTCCCCCTCGAAGGAATCCGCTACGCCGAGCATCAAAAAGCCCCCGTCCGAGGTGGCCAGCAACCCATTGGCCTTTTCCTGCAGCATGCCGCCATAGCAGCGCTGCCAAAGGAGTGTGCCGCTGCTGTCCAGCTTCACCAGCCAAAAGTCGTCCAGCCCGTGGTTGCCCTCTACATCACCATCGGTGGAAATAGTAGTGCCAAGCATGGCGATGCCACCATCCGCGGCCAATTGCACCCCCCAAGCATACTCACCATCCGTGCCCCCCAAGCAGCGCTGCCATGCAATGGCAGGCGCCTGTGCATGCAGTGCGGTCACAATCGCACCGGACAGCAGGTAAAGGCCGAAGCAACGCATAAGCATGGTAATGGGAACCCTCATTGCTTCATGAATCGGGTAGTACGAAATCCGGAGCCGAGGTCCAGCCTGAGGCAGTACACGCCGTTGGCCCAACCCTCCACCGAAAGCTGCATGCTTTGGGTCCCGGACGCGATCCGCTTTTGCTGTACCACGCGCCCGGCAACGTCAATCACGTCCAGCACGGCATCCGAGGGAAGCCGGGCGGGGAAGGAGACGTTCACGCAGCTGTGCGCCGGGGAGGGGTAAGTGAAGAACCCTGATTCCAGGCCATGCCCTTCCAGGCCCAAGGTCAAATCGCTTGACAGCTTCACTACCCAAATGTCAACCTCTGCCCCGTGGATGCCGCTTATATCACCGTCCTCGTAATAGGCCTGTCCGGAGGTGAAAATTTCACCAGCAGTGTTGCGGGCCACGCCAAAGCCCTCTTCTCCTCCGATTCCCCCCATACTTTTTTGCCACACCAAGTTCAGGTTGGCATCCACCGAAAATACCCAAACGTCCAACCCGTTGCCACCATGGTTACCGCTTACATCACCATCATTGGATCCCGTGGTGCCGACCAACATGCAGCGCCCCCAATTGGATGCCGTGGCCGCCCACACCTCCTCGTCCCCGGATCCGCCGAAGCAACGCTGGCGCACCATGGTGCCGTCAGCGTCCAGCACCACCAGCCAAGCATCGTATCCGCCATGGTGGCCGCTGATGTCACCGTCGTTGGAGGCCGTATAGGCCACAACCAGCATGCTGCCGTCCGGGTTGGCCACCAGGTCCTTCACGCCATCGTCCTTGAAGGGTACGGCACTTCCGCCCATCCGGCGGTTCCACAGCAGGTTCCCCTCCGGATCGATCTTGATCACCCATACCTGCCCGCTGCTGCCGCTGCTCACTTGTCCATCGCTGGACTTGCTCATGCCCGCGATCGCGTAGTTGCCGTCGGAGGTGCGCACCACCGACCATGCCTCGTCCACCTGCGTGCCACCATAGCAATGCAGCCATTCCACCTGCCCGGTCCCGTCCAGCTTGGCGGCAAAGAAATCCGTTTGGCCGTGGTTACCCGACCAAATACCCTGCTGGGCATAGGTGGAGCCAACGACCAAATAGCCGCCGTCATCTGTCTCCACGGCCTGGTTGATCGATGCGGCCGAGCCGTTGGGGTCCCCGGAAAGACAGGTTTGCCATTGGGGCTCACCCAACCCGTCCACTTTCAGCGCCCAGGCATGCTGGAGGTTGCCATCGCACTCCACATCCCCGTTGGCCGACCAGGTTTTGCCCATGAGCAGGTATCCTCCGTCCGAGGTGGCCAGTGAGCGTGTTGGCTCCTCTGCACCTGTACCGCCATAACAACGCTGCCATTGAAGTTCGCCCACCGCATCCAATTTCACCAACCAAAAATCGGGGGGACCGTGGCTCGCCGTAACATCGCCTTCCATGGAAGATGTGCCGCCGAACACCATGCAGCCCCCATCAGGGGTTGCATGAACACTCCAGCTTTCCTCGTACGCCACCCCTCCCAAGCAGCGCTGCCAAAGGATTTCCGGTGACTGGGCGTGCACCGCTGGGGCAAGTGCGCCATACAGCAGGCAGCAACCCAAACAAAGTGCAGGAAATAAAACCGGAACCCTCATTGCTTCATGAATCGGGTAGTGCAAGCTAAGCCCCAAACCCATAATTGCCACAGGAAGGGCCCAGGGCGGCGCCGCGCCGGAAAGCCGAAAACTCCCAGCCCGCCTAAAACCGGAAACCCACGCCCAATTGTGCCGCAACTCCACTCGTGCGCAGCTCCCCGGAGAAATCCTTGGTGGAAATGCTCTTTCCGTTCTCCGAATAATGCCGCAGCGGCATCTTGGTGGCCACATACCGCAAGTGAAGCTGCAGATCGACGCGGTTCGACAATCCGAAGAACAGGCCCGTGCCCAAGCCGAAGGCACTGCCCTTGTACTGGGATTCTTTCGTTCTGCCTCCGCCGTTGTCCGTGATCCGCAAGGCGCTGCCGCCCAATTGCAGGTCCAGCATCCAAGCGAAGCGCTCCTTGTTCACCGCATAGAATCGCGGCTCGATGCCGTACAGGAATACCCCGTTGGTGCGCGTGAGGTTGGAGTCCACGTAATTCCCGGGTTCCAGGAAGATGCCCAGGCCGAACGCATCGGACAGGCCATAGCCGACCTGTACCGGCCAGGTGAAAGTGGCCGCACCATCGTTGTGGGTTTTGGAGACGTTGAGACCCAGCACGTGGAAGGTGAAGGTGCTGGTGGTGGAATGCACCCCGAATGCCGCGCCGATCGAAGCGTGCACACTGCCCTTTTGGTGGAACTGGGCTTGTGCGGGTGAGCCCAGCAGCAGTCCAAGGACGAAAGCAAAGCCCAGCGGCCGGAGGTTCATCGGGATCGTATTTCTGTCCCAAATATGGGGGGTGGAAAGCCCGCTTATGCGGACAGGTGGCTTGATGGGGCAGTGCGCATTGATCTTTTCCTTCCTTCCCCCACATTGGCCTGCATTAGCGGCGCCCAGGTGGACAGCGTGGACATTGTGGATGGCATTTTCAGCGCCTCTGGGCCTCAGCGGCTCCCCTTTTCCTTCCTTTCCCTCCTTTCCACGGCGACCCGCATTTCTCAACGCCTCCGCGCCTCAGCGGCACAAACCTCCCTCATGGTTCCGACCTTAGCCCCATGGAAGCACCGCATATGGATTGGGAAAAGATCCGCGAGGATTACCCCGGGCTGAAAGGCAAGACCTACTTGGACACCTCGGCCATGGGGTTGATCGCCAATTCCACCTACGAGGCCGGGCAGGCCGTGCAGCAGGAGGTGATGTTGGAGGGCTCGCTGCGGGGCATTTATTGGCAGATGGAGGGCCGCAGGAAGATCGAGGCGGAGGTGGCGGCGCACATCGGTGGCGATGCCACGGGCACGGTGCTGTTCCAAAGCTTCACGGCAGGGTTAACGCGCATTGCACCGCTGGCGCGGCATCGCAAAAAGGTGCTGCTGGTCGGTGGTGAATATCCGTCGGTGGTGGGGCCTTTCCGTTGGAACGGCTTTGAGGTGGCGGTGCTGCAGCCCAAGGCGGACGGCAGCATTCCGTTGGACATGCTGGAGGAGGCCGTGCAGCGGGAAAAGCCGCAGTTGCTGGCCATCAGCCACGTGCAATGGCTAACCGGCCATATGATCGGGCTGCAGGCCTTGGGCGAATTATGCCGCAGGCATGGCGTGTGGTCCATGGTGGACATCACCCAAAGCTGGTGCTGCACACCCATTGATCTGCGCAAGGCACCGGTCGACATCATCGGTTCCAGCGGCTACAAGTGGCCCCTGGCCGGCTTTGGCAACGGCTTCTTCCACCTCACCGAAGCGGTGCGCCGCGAACTGTCGGAACGCAACGGCTTCGATGTGATGCCGGCGCTGCGCGAAGGACATCTCGACCCGGTGGCCATGGTGCGCCTGGACCATGCCTTAATGCGGAACAAGGAGATCGGCATTGATGCCGTCGCCGCGCGGGTAAAAGCCCTATGTGACCGCGCGGTGGAGAAGTTCCAAGCCGCGGGGGTGCGCATCCTCAACGGCACCGATCCAGCCCATCGCGCGGGCATCATCATTATCGAGGGTGGCGAAGAGCGCTTGAAATACCTGCGGGACCATGGCTGCCCCGTGCAGTTACGCGGTGCCGGGTTGCGCGTTGGCATCCATTTTTACAACAACGAAGAAGAAGTGGACCGGTTCGCGGAAGTATTGGCACGAGCTCCGCGCATGTGACCGCTTGTTGCGTCGCGCCACCACGAGCCAACAGCCTGATCAAACCGTTCCGAGCACCACGTCGGTGAACAGGCGGCGGCGATCGAAGAATTGCCTGATGATGCGAAGGCCGGCGGAACGGGCGAGACCCGCGATCATGTCGTGATCGTATTTCTGGCTGATCTCGGTATGCAGGGCTTCCCAGGCACCGAAACGGATCGGCGCAATGCCCGGCAGGTGCACCACCTGCTCGCATGTGCTCACCAGGTAACTGCGCGCCTGTCCCGTGGCGGGATCGTAAACCGGTGCGTGCACAAAGCGCTCGGGCCTGAAATCCGCGCCGAGCTCGCGGTTCATGCGGCGCAGCAGGTTGAGGTTGAAGGCCCGCGTCCAACCTTCATCATCATTGTAGGCCTTGCGGATCACTTCCGGGTCCTTCTTCAGGTCGAAACCCACGAGCAGGCGGCCATCGCTGCCCAAGTGCTGCGCAATGGCGCGCAACAATTCCACGGCCCGTGCATGTGGCAGGTTGCCGATGTTGCTGCCCAGGAAGAGCATGGCCTTGGTCCCGTCCTCCACGGCGCCGCCCGCGGCCAACGACCGGAAATATTCACCCTGCACCGGGCGTACCTCCAGATCGGGCAATTCCCTCGCAAGGCGGTCCTGCACCTCTTGCAGCACATGGGCCGAAATGTCGATTGGCCGGTACACCAGCGATTTGCCGGCCTCCATGGCCTGTTTCAACACATGCTTCGTTTTTGTGCCGTCCCCCGCTCCCAATTCGTACAGGTCGAATGCTTGCCGGCCATTGCCCAACGCCCTCAGCACGGCAGCGCTCTGTTGTTCCAGAATCTCGTTCTCGGCGCGGGTGAGGTAGTAATCCTTGCAGGCCATGATCCCTTGGAAGAGCCGGTCTCCTTCGGCATCGTAGAAGAACCGCGAACTGATGTGCTTGGGCGTTGCTGTGAGCCCAACGATGGCTGCTTTGCGAAAGCTTTCCACGGGATCGGATTTGTCAAGGTCCACGGTGGGCACAATTGCGGCCTTGGAGGCTATGTCGCGCGGATGCCGCATGCCTCAAGGGTTTTTGGCCAACCGGATCCCGGTGTACTGCCAGCGGTGGTAGGGCTGGAAGAAGTTGCGGTAGCTGGGCCGCGAATGGTCCACCGGCGTGGCCACCGATGCCCCGCGCAGCACCATTTGGTCCACCATGAACTTGCCGTTGTATTCGCCCAAGGCGCCCTTCGGCGCAGCAAAACCCGGATAGGGCAGGTAGGCACTGTTGGTCCACTCCCAGCGCTGGCCCCAGCGGAATTGCCCATTTGCCACTTCCCATTCCGCCTCGGTGGGCAGGCGCGCGCCTTTCCATTGCGCGTAGGCGGCCGCTTCGTAAAACGAGATGTGCGCCAACGGTAGCGCGGGATCAACGGGCTTCAGGCCCTGCAGCGTGTAGTGCTGCCAGCGGCCATCGGTCAGGTGCCAGTACAGCGGGGCCTGCACGCGGTGGTCCTGCACCCATTGCCAACCGTCGCTGTGCCACAGGGCCACTTCCTTGTAGCCGCCATCCTGCATGAATTCGAGGTATTCGCCATTGGTGACCAGCCGTGTGCTGATGGCATGATCCTCCAGCATCACCTTGTGCCTGCGCAATTCGTTGTCGTAACAAAAGCCGTCGCCGCTGTGGCCGATGCTGTGCACGCCCCCGCTGATGGCCTTCCATGACGCCGGACCTTCCTCAGCATGGCCCTCGTCAAACAGCCCATAGGCAGGGAAGAGCGGGTTGTTGCCGAGGATGTACTTGATGTCGGTAAGCAGAAGCTCCTGGTGCTGTTGCTCGTGGTTCAGGCCCACTTCCAGCACGTATTGCTGCTCTTGGTCCAAGGCTTCCCCGGTCAGCAGCTCCTGCATGGCCCGGTCCACGTGTTCCCGGTAGTCCATGACCTGCTGCAACGTGGGCCTTGACATGTTGCCGCGGTGCGCGCGCAGCACATGCTTGCCCACTGTTTCGTAGTAGCTGTTGAACATGTAGGCCATGTCGGGGCCGAACGGCTTGTACCCGGGCCGTTTGCCCAGTATGAACTGTTCGAAGAACCAAGTGGTGTGCCCGAGGTGCCACTTGGGCGGCGACACGAAATCGGCCGGTTGCACCACATGGTCCTCCACGGCCAGCGGGCGGCACAGCTCGGCGGTGTGCTGGCGCATGGCCCCGAACTTGTGGACCAAGGTGGGCGATGTTGTTCCCCGTGAGGTATGCAATTCGGCGGTGGACATGGTGTGTACAGTACACCCCACGTCCGGAATTGTTCCCCGCCTACACCGCCGCCAGCGCCTGCTCCAGGTCCCAGATCAGGTCCTTGGGATGCTCCACGCCCACGCTCAACCGCACCAGCGCGCTGGTGATGCCCAGCTTCTCCCGTTCCTCGGGGTCAACTCCAATGTGGGTCATGGTGGCCGGGTGCTCCGCCAGCGATTCGGTGCTGCCCAGGCTTACGGCCAGCTTCACCAGTTTCAGGGCGTTGAGGAAGCGGAACGCCTCGGCCTCGCCGCCCTGCACCTCGAACGAGAGCATGGCCCCGGGGCTGAAGCATTGCTGGCGGAAAATGGCCTGCTGGGCCGGGTCTTCGATGTAGCCCAAGTAGTGCAGCGTCCTCACCTTGGGGTGGTCCTTCAGGAACGCGGCCACCTCGGCGGCCCCGCGCGCCTGGGTTTCCATGCGCGGTTTCAATGTTTCCAAGCTGCGCAGCAGCAGCCAGCCTGTCCAGGGCCCGGCCATGCTGCCCAAAAAGGTGCGCATGCCCTTCAGGCGGGCGATCAACCCTGTGCTGCCCAGGCAGGCACCGGCGATCAGGTCGCTGTGCCCGCCGATGTACTTGGTGGCCGAATAGAGCACCAGGTCGGCGCCCTGTTTCATCGGGTGCTGCCACAGCGGGCCCATGTACGTGTTGTCCACCGCTACCAGCACGGGGTTTTCGGCCGTGCCGAATGTTTTGGCCACCCGGCTGCACGCGGCGATATCGATCAGGATGTTGGTGGGATTGGCCGGCGTTTCCACATACACCATCCGCAATTTGTCGGCCTTGCCACTGTTGTGCACGATCTCTTCCAAGCGGTCCTGCTCCCACGGGTAGAAGCCCAGTACCTCAATGCCGAAGCGCGGCAGGATCTGCTTGATGAAGTGGTCGGTTCCGCCGTAGATGGGGTTGCTGTACAGCAACAGGTCCCCCGGCGAAAGGAATTCCAGCAGCACGGTCGTAATGGCGCTCATGCCGCTTTCGAACACGGCGCTGTCCTCCGCCCCTTCCCACAGGCACAAGCGGTCCTCCAGGATCTCCAGGTCAGGGTTGTTCAGCCTGCTGTAGATCAGGCCCAGTTCTTCCTTTTCACCCTGTTCGCGCAGCCCATAGGCCACCTCGAAAAAGGCCTTGCCGTCCTCCGCCTTTTGGAAGACGAAGGTGCTGGTCTGGAAAATGGGGCACTTAACGGCGCCTTGGCTGAGCTCGGGCTTGTAGCCGAAGCTCATCATCAGGCTTTCGGGGCGTAGCTTATGGTCGGACATGCCGCGAAGCTATTCCTGCCGCACCGAAAAGCGGATGCCGGCGGTCAATTGCCGGGCGTATGGTCCTTCAGGGCGCCCACGGCCTTGGCCAGCCAATCCGAGTTGCCCAAGGCCGGCACCAGCAACGGCGCAAAGGCGCGCAGCGGGGCGTACAGGCGCGATCGCTGCAGCGTGTCCGGCGAAAGGCCGAGCAATTCGGTGCGCGCCGTAAGGATGTTCAGCGCCACGCTGAGCACAAAGGCCGAGCGCACCATGCCGAAGAAGAGGCCCGCCACCTTGTTGGGCAGCCCCAACTGGGCCATGTCCATGGCCTTGGTGATCACTTTGGCCAGCAAGTGCACCACCACCAGCACGCCCACAAAAGTGACCAGGAAGGACACCACCTCATGGGCGGTGTCCATGCCGATCCAGCGCGCCACGGCGCTGTTGTAGCGCGAGGCCACCCAAATGCCCAGCACCAGGGCCACCAAGGAGGCGATCTCCACCACGAAACCGCGCAGGAACCCGCGCACCGCGGCGAAGGCGAGCACGGCCAGCAGCAGCCAGTCGAGCCAATTCATGCGGCAAGTGTAGCCCATGCGCCGTTATGTGCGGCAGATCAGCGTTCCGCCCGGCACGTACTTTCGCGGCCCATGGCGCAACTAACGATCGACCTGGTCTTCGAGTCCCGCTGGCGCAGCCTGATGGCCGACATGGAAAAGCGCTTCGGCATGCCCACCGACCTGGACGGCATGCTCTTTTTGATCGGAGTGCAGGAGCTGGGCCAGCACGGCCGCATTTTCACCAAGGACGAAAAGATCGGGCTGATGCACATCGCGATCGCCGTGGTGCTGGGCCCTTACGGCTACTACGCACCCGCCGGCCGCGATGCCGATGGTTGGCCGCATTTCAATAAGCTGAGGGAACTGCCCGGCCTGAAGGCAGAGGAACAAGAGCGCCTGCTCAAGCAGGCCATACTGGAGTATTTCGGGCGCTGAACGGGTCAGAGGCTGGTCTTCAGCACAACGGTTTCCTCGTTGGTCTGCTCCTCTTCAATGCGGATGATGCCCGCCCCCGAAAGCGAATCCTTCTTCGCCGTGATGTCCAATACGGCGAAGCCGGCCTGGCCACGCTTATAGAACTCGGAGTAGTCGAAGGTCACCCTGCCATCGGAACTGGTGGTGCCCTCCTTGGTGAGCCGCGTGAAATTCGGCATCAGCGGATCCACCGGGTTGGCGTAAAGCTTCACATAGGCGCCCGGCACCACGGCCCCGGCCGTGTCCAGCACGGTGATCACCGCCTTGGTGGCTTTTTCCTTCTTGCAAGCAGTGAGGCCGGCACCGAGAATGAAGCACAGCGCGGCGGCGGTAAGGGCCTTTAGTGGCATGGGAGGACGTGTGGTTTAATTTTGGCGGCTTAGCCAAGCCCCGCAGCGCGGAACGAAGCCAAAAATAGGTATTCAGCCAATGCACAGGCAATTCCGCCTTTTCTTCCTCCTCTGCACGGCCCTGTGGGCCGGTAGCGCCCGGGCCCAACAACCCGCCAAGCAGCTCCGGCACCTGGTGGAGATCAACACCACGGCAGGCCGCATGGTGGTGGAGCTTTATAATGAAACGCCGGTACACCGCGACAACTTCCTGAAGCTGGTGCGCGAGCATTATTACGACAGCACCCTGTTCCACCGGGTGATCGCCGGTTTCATGATCCAAGGCGGCGATCCGGACAGCCGCCGCTCGGAAGCCGCTGCACTGCTGGGGAACGGTGGCCCGGGGTACGACCTGCCGGCGGAGATCCGCCCCGCGCTGTTCCATCGCAAGGGCGCACTGGCCGCAGCCCGCGAGGCGGACGACATCAACCCGGAAAAGCAGAGCAGCGGCAGCCAGTTCTACATTGTGCAAGGCCGCACGTGGCGCCCGGCAGACCTGAAGCAGCTGACCGATAAGAAGAATGCCAACAGGCCGGACAGCTTGGCGGTGAAGTACACCCCGGAACAGATCGATACCTATTGGAAGGTGGGCGGTGCGCCGCACCTGGATGGCAACTACACGGTATTCGGGCAAGTGCTGGAAGGAATGGACGTGCTTGACCGCATAGCTGCACAACCCACCGGCCCCAACGACCGCCCCGTGGCCGACATACGCATGTGGATGCGCATACTGCAATGAACCTGGATGAACGCATAAGCGCCGTGGAGGCAGAAATAGCGGCCGCTACGGCGCCCACGCCGGAGGCGGTCGAGGCTTTCCGCGCGGGCATGCTGGGCAAGAACGGCAAAGTGTCGCGGCTGCTCGACGAGTTCAAGAACGTGCCGCCCGAGGAAAAGCGGCTATGGGGCCAGCGGTTGAACAACTTGAAGAACAGCGCCCGCCAGCGGTGGGAAGAGCTGAAGGCCGCCGCGGCCACTGCGCCCAGCGCCACCGAGGACGCCGGCGAGGACCTTACCCGGCCGGCGCTTACCGGCACGCCCGGAAGCCTCCACCCTATCTCCCTCGTGCGCCAACGCATCATCAGCATCTTCTCCAACATCGGCTACAGCGTAAGCCACGGCCCGGAGATCGAGGATGAGCGGCACAACTTCGGGGCCCTCAATTTCGCCCCGGACCACCCGGCGCGCGACATGCAGGACACCTTCTTCGTGGAGCACGGGGCGGACCTCGCCCTGCGCACCCACACCAGCAGCGTGCAGGTACGCGTGATGGAGGGCAGCAATCCGCCCATCCGCACGATTTCACCGGGCCGGGTGTACCGCAACGAAGCCATCAGTGCACGCGCCCATTGCATGTTCCACCAGGTGGAAGGCTTGTACGTGGACAAAGGCGTGAGCTTCGCGGAGCTTAAGGGCACCTTGGACCATTTCGTGCGCTCCATGTTCGGCGCCGAGGTGAAGATCCGGCTGCGCCCGAGCTATTTCCCCTTCACCGAGCCCAGTGCCGAGGTGGACATGAGCTGCACCATTTGCGGCGGTTCCGGCTGCAACGTATGCAAGCACAGCGGCTGGGTGGAGATCATGGGCTGCGGCATGGTGGACCCCGCCGTGCTGCAGAATTGCCACATCGATCCCGAGGTGTACAGCGGTTTCGCCTTCGGCATGGGGGTGGAGCGGATCGCGCAATTGGTCTACCGCGTGCCCGACCTGCGCCTGTACTGGGAAAATGACGTGCGCTTCCTGGAGCAGTTCAGCGACGGCGCGTTCAGGGCATAACCCATGGCCGGCACGTTGCGCACCGATGTGTGCATCATAGGCGGTGGACCGGGCGGGTGCAGCACAGCGCTGCAACTGGCCAAGCACGGCATAAAGGCCGTGCTGCTGGAAAAATCCGTCTTCCCCCGGGATAAGGTGTGCGGCGATGCGCTGAGCGGAAAAGTGGTGCGCAGCCTCGAGCGCCTTGACCCTGGCCTGGCGGTGCAATTGCGCGCGCAGCCCGAATTGGAGCCCAGTTGGGGCGTGATTTTCACCGCCCCGGGCGGCCGCTCGCTGAAGGTGCCGTTCAGCCGGGAGACCGGGGTGGGTGAGGCGCCCGGTGCCATCCTGCCGCGTTTGCACTTCGACCAATTCATGCTGGATGCCGTGAAGCGGGATGGGCGGGTGCAGGTGCATGAAGGCGTGCAGGCCAAGAAGTACAAGCGGGTGGAAGGAGGTTGGGAGTTGTCGGTTCATTTGCCGGTGCGCAGCACCTCCGACCAAGAACTGACGACCATCCATGCCAGCTTGCTCATCGATGCCTCCGGCGCCAACTCCACATTTGCCACGCAGGTGGCCGGCCTGCCCATGGAACCGCGGCACCACTGCGCCGGGGTGCGCGGCTACTACAGCGGCGTGAAAGGCTTGGACCCACAGGGCTTCATCGAGCTGATCTTCCTGAAGGAATTGTTGCCGGGCTACCTGTGGATCTTTCCATTGCCGGGCGGAAAGGCCAATGTGGGCCTGGGTTTGCGCAGCGACATGGTGCGCCGCCGCAAGGCCGACCTGAAGAAGCTGCTCACGGAAACACTGCTCACGCATCCGCAGTTGCGCGAGCGGTTCGCGGGTGCAACCATCAACGGCCCTTTGCGCGGCATGGGCCTGCCCCTGGCCAGTAAGCGCTGGCCCATCAGCGGCGATGGCTTTTTCCTCGTCGGCGATGCCGCGCACCTGATCGATCCGTTCACCGGAGAGGGCATCAGCCATGCCATGATCAGCGGCATGCACGCGGCCGACGTGGCCGCCCGGCACCTTCAGCTGCCGCCCGGTGAACGCAACCCTGCGGAGTACGACGCCCGCGTTTGGAAGCGGCTGGGCAAGGAGCTGGCCACCAGCACGCGCCTGCAACAGCTAGCGGACCACCCTTGGTTGTTCAACTTCGTGGTGAACAAGGCGGCGGGCAACCCGGCACTGGCCGATACGATCAGTTGCATGTTCAACGACCTGGACCTGCGCGCCCAACTGAAGAGGCCGGGCTTCTACCTCAAGCTTTTGCTGGGCCGGTGACGGCGCGCTTGGGCTTCCGGGCCACGGCCATCCAGTTCCATGGCAGCGGTGGGGGCATGTCATACGGCGCGTCCGCCAGTGCATAAGGCCAAGGGTATTCGATCTTCTTGATCTCCGGCGTTTCCATGCCCTGGGCCATCATCAGGTCGGCCAGTTCCTCGCGCAGGTAATGCTTGGTGGGCACCCCGTCCACGGTCACAATGCCCATATCGAAGCGGGTAGAATCACGCGAGGCCTTTCGCTGGGCCACGGCCGGTTTATGGCCCTCGGCCTCGTGCAGCAGCACCAACCGGTGGGTGGCATAAAGCGCCGATTCCACCGCGGGCACCACCAGCAGCAATTCGCCGCCCGGCTTCACGGCGGCGCACAATTGCGCCAGCATGGCCTGCCGCTTGGTGCGCGAGGCCTGTAGCAGCACGTTTATGCACAGCACGAAATCCACCGGCGCAAAGGGCAGTACATGGGCCAGGTCGGCGTGGTGGTACAGCACATTGCGAAAGCGTGCATGGTCCTTTTCGGCCCGGCGCAGGCAACGGCTGGAAATATCGGTGGCATGCACCTTGGCGAACAGCGGCGCCAAAAGGGGTATGGTGCGGCCGATGCCGCAACCGATGTCTGCGGCCGTGCGCCGCGGGCCGGCGTTGCGCCGCACCACCGCCCGGATCTTTCCCCGGCGGTCGTGCTTGGGCACATTCAATATCTCCTCATCGAACGTGGCCGCCACTTCATCCCAGTCCTTCTCGTCCATGCCGCGAAGGTCGGGCTTGGCGCGGGGTGGGCGTGCCCGGGCGGCGCCGTGACCTACACCGCGCTCAGGCGGATCATGTTCGCCATGCCCTGTTCCGCTATGGGCATGCTGGCGATGTTGGCCACCAGGTCGCCCTTGCTCACCAGGTCCTTGCTGCGCAGGATGTGCTTGATGTCCGCAATGGTGTGGTCGGTGCTTACGGTCTTGTCGTAGTACTCGGCCCGCACGCCCCACACCAGATTGAGCATGGTGAGGATGCGCCTGTTGCTGGTGAAGGCGAAGATGTGCGCCTTGGGGCGCATGCTGCTCACCTTGAACGCCGTGTAGCCGCTGTGCGTCATGGTTACAATGGCCTTGATGTCGATGTTGGCGGCCATGCGCACGCTGGCCATGCACACCGCGTCGCTGATCATGCGGTCGTGGCGGTCCAAGGGCGGCTCGGGCACGTTGTACATCTGCTCGCTGCTCTCCATTTCCACCAGGATCCGGTTCATGGCCTTCACCACTTCCACCGGGTATTTGCCCACGCTGGTCTCCGCGCTCAGCATCACGGCGTCGGCATGGTCCAGCACGGCGTTGGCCACATCGTTCACCTCGGCCCGTGTGGGCGTGCTGTTCTGGATCATGCTTTCCATCATCTGGGTGGCCACGATCACCGGTCGCCCATGCAGCAGGCATCGCCGGATCAGGTCCTTCTGCAGCAGCGGCACCTGCTCCATGGGCATCTCCACGCCCAGGTCGCCACGGGCCACCATAAGTGCGTCGGTCTCGGCAATGATCGCATCGATCTCCTGCATGGCCTCCGGCTTTTCGATCTTGGCCACCACGCGGGCCATGCTGCCCGCCGCGCGTATCTGCTGCTTCAGCTCCACAATATCGCGGGCGCTGCGCACAAAGCTCAGTCCCACCCAATCCACGCCCTGGCCCAGCGCGAACAGCAGGTCCTCGTGGTCCTTGGGCGTTATGCAGGGCAGGCTCACCTTGGTGTAGGGCAGGTTTATGCCCTTGTTGCTGCTGAGCATGCCGCCGCTCACCACGGTGGTCACCACGTTGCGTTCGCGGTCGGTGCTTTTCACCTCCAGCCGCAGCTTGCCGTCGTCCAGCAGCACGATCTCGCCGGCGTTCACGTCCTGCGGGAATTGCCCGTAACTGGTGCTTACTTTGCCCGGCACGCCCTTGATGGGCTCGGTGGTGATCAGCAGTTCCTCGCCCTCTTTCAGTTCAATGGGGCCATCGGCCATTTCGCCCACGCGCAGCTTGGGTCCTTGCAGGTCGGCAAGGATCGCCGTGTTCAGGCCCAGCTCCTCGTTCAGCGATCGGATGGTGGCGATCACTTCCTTGTAGAAATCGTAGTTGCCGTGGCTGAAGTTCAGGCGGCACACATCAACGCCGTTGATGATCATGGCCTTCAGCACCTCGCGCGATGAACTGGCCGGGCCCAGCGTGGCCACGATCTTTGTTTTAGGGTCCTGTGCAGGTGTCATTCCAAAAGTTTATAGGCTCCTTTTATGTTACTGAATTCCAAGGGGAACGCTGCAAGCACGAATTCTGTGCGGCGTATCTGCTCCAGCAGCTCCGCAGGGCGCAGGTTGCTTTCCGGGTCGATCACCAGGAAATAGTCCGCTTGCCGCTGCTCGGGTATCAGCACGCCCTCGGCATCGTGGTTGGCCACCAGGCTTACCCTGGTGTTCGTATCCTCTTCGTAATGGTCGAACACCGGGTAGCTGGCCATGCGCTCGGGCCCTTGGTCGGTCAGGTCGTTGTCGCGCTTGGCCATCTCCAGCCCCAGGCTCCGGTTCAACGCCCAACATAGGCGGTAATCGTTCACGTGGCTGCTGATGGCGATCAGTTCAGCCGTTGGCAACGGGCCGATATCGAGTTTGAAGACCTTGGGCATTTGCGGGCTTGCGCCCAAAGGTATGCGCGGCGGGTACGGCGGCTTTAGGCGCCTTCAGCTTGGCCCCCATCGGCTTTTTTGCCGTGGTCGCCGCCCTGGCCGCGCGGTTTCCTGCGCTGCGGCGACCTCCGCCTTGGGCGCGAGGCGTGCCGCTTGCCGGCACTTGGCCCGTGGCCGGGCAGTTCCAGCTTGCGCGATGCATCACGCGCGGCTTCCTGTTCCGCTTTCTTTTTGCTGTGGCCCTTGCCGGTGCCCTGCACCTTGCCGTCCACTTTCACCTGCGCGGTGAATTGGCGGCCCCTGCCGCCATGTTCGCTCTCCTCGGTGATCACGAACTCCACCTTGCGGTGCAGTTTCTGGCCCCATTCCAGCAGGCGGCTCTTGCTGTCGCGATCTTCTTTTTCCACCGCCTTCAGGTCGAAGTGCGTGGTGATCAGCTTGATCACGGCGGCCTTGGTGCGGTCGAAGCCTTTGTCGAGCAGCAACGCGCCGAAAAGGGCCTCCATGGCGTTGCCGGGCACCGCGGTGTCGTGGCCCTTGCCGATGTTCAGCTCCATCACGCGTTCGATCTCCACCTGCTTGGCCAGTATGCTCAATTGGTGCCTGCTCACCAGCTTGCTGCGCATGCGGGTAAGGAAGCCTTCGCCCTTGTCGGGGTACTGGTGGTAGAGGTATTCGCCCACAATGGCGTCCAGCACGGCATCGCCAAGGAATTCGAGGCGTTCGTTGTCGGCCAGGGCCTGGTCGCCGTTGATGGCGCTGCGGTGGCGCAGGGCTTGCCTGTACAGGGGAAGGTTGCGGGGGGTGATGCCCAATGTTTTACGGCACCACGCACGGATGCGCCTCTCCTCGGGGGAGGCGGCTTTCTTGAAAAATGAACGAAGCAAAAGACGTTAACGGTACTTACGGAAGATCACCGAGGTGTTGTGGCCGCCGAAGCCGAATGTGTTGCTCATGGCGGCGTTGACCGTGCGCTGTTGGGCCTTGTTGAAGGTGAAGTTCAGCTTGGGGTCGATCTCGGGGTCGTCCGTGAAATGATTGATCGTGGGGGGCACCATGTCCTTGTACACCGCCATGATCGTTGCTATGGCCTCCACTGCGCCAGCGGCGCCGAGCAAATGGCCGGTCATGCTCTTCGTTGAACTGATGTTCAACCGGTAGGCCTCCTCGCCGAACAGGCGTTGGATGGCCTTCACCTCTTGCGGGTCACCAATGGGGGTGCTGGTGCC
>JBIQMI010000034.1:0-19261 GCA_044463585.1 Cryomorphaceae bacterium | reverse complement strand
AAGTGATTCTTCTTTCATGGTCGATGGTCGATGGTTGTTTGTTGGTAGGCAAAGGATTGCCAAATGCCAGCCCGCCCTGTAAGATGTAAGGCCGCCCATGTCCTTACACCGGTTCCGGAAGCTGCGTTATACTTGCACCTGAAAGCAGATCACAACAAGGCGCGCTAAGCGCCGTGGCGATAAGCCTTGAAGCCGGTCCTTGGATCGGCTTCTTCTTTGGTGGCTATACTTGCACCCGAGAGCAAATTCCGACAAGGCGCGTTGAGCGCCGCGGCGATAAGCCTTGAAGCCGGTCCCTTGGATCGGCTTCTTCCGTTCCAGGGTACCGGCTTCGGTGGTGGATGTGGGGAGGTCAGAAGCCGTAGCGCAGGCCTCCCCAGTGCACGATCTGGTAAATGCCGGGGCCGCGCTGGATAAGGTCC
This sequence comes from Cryomorphaceae bacterium, assembly GCA_044463585.1. Classification (GTDB taxonomy): domain Bacteria; phylum Bacteroidota; class Bacteroidia; order Flavobacteriales_F; family PHOS-HE28; genus PHOS-HE28. Next base: position 18,839 of record JBIQMI010000034.1, on the reverse strand, counting down.
AGCATGAACCACTTCAGGAAGTCCGGCATGCTCAAGCCGTCGTTCCGGGCGATCTCGTGCATGTCGCCATGGCTTAGCGCAGCTGCGAACTGCACAGGTGCTTCATTGCCGGGGCCGTAAGGCCTTATGTGCAGGCCCAACGTGTTGCCAATGGCCTGGTGCACCAGCTCCATGTGCACGAACTGCACGCCCGTGCACACCGCACCGGCGAATTTCTCGGGCTTGAACCGCGTGCCCATGCAGAAGACGAGCTCCTGCCCTTCCTGGTATTTGGCCAGCCCGTTGGCCGGCAGGCGGAGCAACGTGTGCGTTTTGCCGCCGAACCCGAATATCAGGTTTTCGCTGATGAGCTGTTCGAAGTTGGTGGGCGCGGGCTGGCCTTCGGGGCCGGGCCATGGGAAATGGCGCTTGAAATGGATGTTCATCGGTTCCGGTTATCGGGTTCAGTTTTCATGGTATTGCTCCCGCTTGCAGCCGTAGATGCGTTCGGCCTGTTGCCAGGCTTCCTCCAGCTGCTGGTCAAGGTCCTGCAGCGCGAACTCGGGTATTCCGTGCTGCAGGTTGATGGCCTCGGCGCGGCGCTTTTCGAATTCGCGGAGCACCATGCCCATTTTCCGTCGGAAGCGCTGGAGGTTGTCCATGGTGCGGCGTTCGCGCAGGCTGGCCATTGGCCGCAGGTCCACCTGCAGCCGCATGTAGTCCGCTTGCATGGCGTTGTACATGCGCAGCTTCAGGCGGGTGATGCGCAGGTGGTCGGCGGTGTCATTCCAATCGCAGGTGGTGCGGCCCACCAGCTCGTTGTTCTCACGCCTGTGGTCGCGCTTCCACCAGAAGAGCACCTCGTGGGTAGGGGCGGGGCGGGGCTGGCGGCAGGGCGCCGGCGCGGTATTGCCTGGGATCCATTGGCGTATTTCCACGCCGCGCGGTATGGACATGGCGACGCCTTTTTGCAGGTAGCTGTACCCGCGCACGGTTATGCCGGTGATGCGGTCCACGATGGCTGCATCCAGGCCCTCGGCAAGCAGGTGTGCCTTTGTTTCATCCACGGTGGCCTTGCGCCATGAGCTGCTGATCACCACCTCCGCGGTGGGGTGCGCGGTAAGTATGCGCCGCAGCTGCTCCACGCAGTGCGGCGTGAAGGTCCAGAAGTTGCTCGCGTCCACCGTTTCCGGTGTGGCGATCACGCCGTCGATGTCGAGGAAGATGATCAGTCTCATGCGGTGGGGAGGAATCATGGTGTTCCGGTCATTCAATGGCCACTTGTGGATGACAGCGCAGTGATCAAGAAGCCCCCGTAGTTGCCGTTGTGCTCGTTGTGGTTCACCATCTGGAAGGTGCCCCTATCCGTTTTGACGTCCAAGAACTTAACCCCATGTTCCCACGCATCTTCACGGTCGGGCCCGTCCTTCAGTTCAAAGTCCAGCAGGGTTGCGCCCTCGTATTCGTTCAGGTCGTCGTCGGTTACCATGTACCGGATTTCGCAGCAGGTTGGTTCGGCGTCAAACATGTCCAAGGTTGAGCCATCGTCAAACTCGAACTTCAACGTGTTCTCATCAAGCCTAACGTGCTTGATCCTTTTGCCGATAGTGGTCCTTACGGTGTTGACCGTTTCTTCATTGTCGCTCAGCGTGCCTATCATTACTCCAATTCCGTGCATCTTACTTGTGTTTTTAGGCTTGGGTGTTCGATGTCTTATGTCTTATGCTGGATGTCCGATGTCTTATGCTGGGGTGCTGTCCGATGTTTTATGCTGGGTGCGGGCGGCTTCCAGTTCGGCGTTGAGGATCTGATTGAACTTCAGCCATTGCACGCCGAGATCGATGTGCTTGTTGATGTCGATCCGGTCGGTGGTGGTGATGTTCTTGGCCTGTATGCGGATGCACTTGAACCGGAGCATGCCGGTGCGGATGTTCCCGCGCACCATCACAAGAAAGTTCTTGTCGTAGGTAGAGTATGAGGTTAGCGTTACCCAACGGGTGTGGCGCCTTGGTAAGCGGAATGGTATGGGGAGTTTCATGGGTGGTGGACTCTGGTCTTATGCTTGAATGTTCGATGTCACGGTCATCCAGCGTTCAGGGTTTTCTTGTGCAGCGTATCGTACTCGCTGCCGAGCATTTCTATCATGCCTGGTATGCCGGTGTAGGGGGCGCGGCCGCGGGTTTTCATCAGCACCACGCTTGGCAGGAAGCTGATATCCGGCAATCGACTCCGGTAAAAGCCGCCATTATAGAATCGGGTGTGTGTCTTGTACTGAAGCACCGTGGCCATTTCTTTTATCTGCACCTTGGGCAGAGCCGCTATGCGCGCGCACAGGTCCTTCAGGGCCGCCTTGGGCAAGTACACGCCATAGTGGCTGCCTACCTGCTTCCATCCTTCAGGCTTGGAGCTGAACCGTAACCCGGCTATGCCACCGGCCAAATAGTAGTTGCTTTGGTACACCTCCTGCGCGTTCAGCTCGCTTGCCAACGCATCAGCAGCTGCAGTGCATTCGTCCATCCGCTTTTTCACGGCCATCACGGCGGCGAAGAGCGGGGTGTTCTTGGGGATCTTCCAGTACATTATGTTGTGGTGCAAGGGATCGGTTATGGGTTACATGAGGCTTTGCACGTACCGTTTCAGTCGCTCAGCATCGTTGGCATCACCAGGCTGGTGTACTCCTCATCCTCCAGTTGCTTGTCGGGAGCCATTATGATGGCCCGGTTGGGTTGGCCCATGCGCAGGGTCACTTTCTCGCCGGCCATGCCGGTGAGCATACGGATCTACTACCACTTCCCCGCTCCACTTGGCCAAGCAGTCGCGTATGGCGCGGGCGCCATCGGACCTCAGGATGAAGTTGTCCTTCATCTCCGAAGCCTGTACATCGGTGCGGCTGATGGTGACCAGCCGGTGGGCATCGGTAGCGGTAAAGCACGTGCCGGAAGGGGTGAACTCCACGAACACGCCGGACATTACAGGCCGTAAATCGTCATTGCCTACCACGGGCAACGTGCGGCGCAGCACGCTGTAAAGCACGCTGGCGGGTATGGCCATCCGCTCGGGCGTTCCCTCTTCTTCGGGCCAGTCGGGGAAGTCGGCCACGGTGTCGCCGAAAATGGTGTATTCGGCATCGGCGGTGCTGATGGTGAGGTGCCCGATCTTGTTTGAGGTAAGGCGGATGTGCTGGGGTGGCAATAGGCGCAGCACGCGCAGTAGGCGCGGCACCGGCACCACCACCGCGCCGGGTTTCTTCCCCTCCGCTTCCATGCGGCTGCGGATGTGCGTGGTGAGGTCCGTGCACCAGAGGGCCAGCTCGGCCTTGGTGGCGGCTATATGCACACACCGGAGCACTTGCATGGCGGGCTTGGTGGGCGCAGTGCGGCCCACCAAGGTGAGGTGTTGCATCAGGGTGCGGCTGTGAACGGTAATGTCCATGTGGGTGTGTTCTAGTTGGTGCGTATCATTTCCATTGGCCACGGATCCAGTTGAAGTCGCGGCCGCTTATGTGGGTGTACATGCGGAACAGGCGGCGGCTATGGATGCGGTGGAGTGTGGCGTACCATGTTGTCTGGCTGAGCAGGTCCTTGGATGTGCCAAGGCAGAACACCAGGGTATGGGGGCTGTTGGTCAGTATGCCCTCATACTTGAGCTGCCTGTCGAAGAAGCCCTGCATGTTGGTGAGCTCGCCCGGCTCCAGCATTGTGCCGGCCACTTCAATTGCCTTCGGTGTCACCCAATCGGCAAGCCTTTCACCGGCCTGCAGGGAGAAACCTTCGCCGTTGTTGTTGGAGTAGATGTGGTGTTCCATGCTGCTTGCCTTATTCCGCGTTACTCCTGCTCATCGCCGTCGGTCTCCACCTCAATGTCCTGGTACTCGTCGTCGGAGGAGAAGATGTCGGTATGGTCCAAGCGGTCCTCGAGCAGGTCGTAGGCTTCGCTGTTGCTGGTAATGGAGGCTATGTCGCCTTCGGCGGCCTGCAGGATGGCGAGTTCTTCTTCGCTTACCGATATGATTTGGCTGTAGGTAACGCGCTTTGTGCAGGTGATGGTGATCTTGGGCATTTGCTGGTTGGTTGTTGTCTTATGCTGGGTGTCCGATGTCCTATGCTGGGTGTCCTATGTCCTATGCGGGGTGATCAATTCTGTTCCGCTACGTGTTTCGCCACTCGTTTCCAGATAAGCTCCATGATGTAGTCTCCAAGCTTATCCGGGAGCTTGTACCGAAATTTCAATCGGCACCATGCCTCCGCATCCTTCTGCAGATGCTTCACGGTTTCCGGGTCGAACTTCAGTTTCTGCTTGCGCAGTTGCTTGGAGATGGGGTCGCATAGCAGACCGATCTCCAAGCGCAAGAAGATCTCTTCGTCACCCTTTGGCCTTGTTGCCATTTTTTTTGTTGCCATTAGTTCGATGTTGTTGTGTCCCCGGCCTCTTCCGTGGCCTGTGCGGCCATGAGTTCAAGCCGCCGGGCCTCGGAAGTGGCCACCAGTTCATCGTAGCGCTCGGTGGCCCTGGTGAGGTCGCGTATGCTCCAGGCTATGCGGCCTATGTCCTCGTTGCTCCAGAAGCGTTCGCCGGCCGGGGCTATTTGGCCGCTGGGCAGGGTGGTATCGTTTTTCTGGCATTTGATGTAGCCCACTTCGTAGGCCACGGTGCGCTTGCCGTCGGCCTGGCTGGCGGTATGCGGGCCGCGCTTTTCGAGGTGGTAGTCGTAGCCGTTCTTGCGGTAGTATCTCTTGAGTTGCTGCATGGTGTCAGTTTTGGCGGGTGTAGTACACGCATGGGCGGCCGCTTTGCGCGGCCATGCGGAAGGTGCCGAAGCAGCCCCAGCAATGGAAGCTGGCGGCATCGCACAGGGTGTTCACCTCGCACAACGGGCACACCACGTAGGGCTCGCGCCGGGTGGTGCCGCTGGCATCGGTTATGGTGCCGCGCAGTACGGCCAAGGGCAGTTTGCCGGCCAATGCTGCGGCCCGCTGCTGGTTGAACCGGATGAGCGCGGCATTGCCGAAGGCCTCGCCCATGGATATGCCCTGCTCGGCCAGCAGGGCTGGCAGGGCATCGGTGCAGTACTGGCTTGGCTTCAACGGCTGCTGCGGGGCCGGTGCTTTCGGCACAGGGCCGAAGGGCATGGTGGCTTGTGGTTTCATCCGGGGCAAAGGATGCCCGGTTGCGGCCGTGCGCTGTAAGATGTAAGGCGCGGGCATGCCTTTCACAGTTGCCCGTTGTCCGCGAAGGAATAGTAGCTGTCGTTGGTGACGATGATGTGGTCCTGCACGAGTATGTCGAGCATGCGGCCGCCCTCGGTGAGCTTGCGTGTGAGGCGGATGTCCTCTTCGCTTGGGCGCAGCTGGCCGCTGGGGTGGTTGTGCGCCACCACTATGCAGGATGCGCGCTTGTCCAGCGCGAGCTTGAAGATGCACTTGGGGTCGGCCACGGTGCCGTGTATGCCGCCCGTGCTTATGCGGGCGGTGCACAGCTCGCGCAACCCGCGGTCCAGCAGGATCACCCAGAATTCCTCGTGGGGCAGGTCCACCATTTTGGGGTGCAGCACCTCGAAGGCCAGGCGCGAGGAGTGTATGCGGATGCGCTCGGCACGCGGGCGTTCCATGCGGCGGCGGCCCAGCTCCAGCGCTGCCAATATGTTGCAGGCGGTGCGGCTGCCGGCCAAGCGGGTTATTTCATCGGGCGAGAGGGTGGCCAGGCGGCCCAGGTCATTGTCCACGGCCTGCAACAGGCGCTGGCACACTTGGCGGCTGCGCAGGGTGCAGCTGCCCCGGCCAAGCAGAATGGCCAGCACATCGGCATCGCTAAGGCTGCGTGCCTCGGTGGTTTGTAGCAGGCGCGTGGGCAGTGTTTCGGTGTATTCCACCCGTGGTACATCAATAAGGGTGCTCGCCATCTGTCCGGTTTACCTTGCGTTGCCGGACAGGTGGCGGGCGGCGGCAACATAGGCGGAAGGCCTGCTACTTGGCAAGGGGTGATCACCGTGATCGGCACGGCAACGGCCCCGCGTGTGCGGGGCCGTTCCATGGGTGGCCGGTTCATTCCTGGCATCGCAGGCTTTCAATTTCCTGCTGGTCGGCCACTTTGCCGTACTCCACTTCCTTCGGGTCGGGCGTTACGGGCACCCATACGGTGTGGGTGCGGCCATAGGCATCGGGGCTTCTGCGCTGCGCCACCACGGCGCGCAGGTAGTGCTTGCCGTTGATCTCGGCCATTTCCGAGGCCATCAGGTCCTCCAGGCAAAGGTTGAGCACGATGTAGCCGCTTCCGGGCTTCTGCTTTCCGTTGCCGATGTAGTTGCGTTCGTCGCTGTGCATTTGTGATGTGGTTTTACCCCGTTAGGGCCACATCACAAATGCGCGGCGACGGTGCTAGTGGGCGGGTTGCTGCTGGCGGTTTGCGCGCCGGGCCTGCTTTATGGAGGGGTCGTCCGGGCGGATGTCCCACGTGCCGTATATGTCGTAATAGCGCCCGCGCTCCAGGTACACGGGTACTTCCTCGGCTTCGCCCCGGAAGCGGAGCCAGTGGGTGGTGGGTGATGGGGCCTCACCCCCGGCCCCTCTCCCGGGGAGAGGGGTGCTGTGGCTGCCGTACGGGTGCTGTGGCTCGGCCAGCAGGCGGTACTTGAGCAGCTCGCGGCGGCGCTGTATGATGCGGGCCGCTTGGCGATCCTCATTGGCGGCCTGGCCGAAGCAGCGCGGGCAGGCCAGCTTGTGGGTAACGGGATAGAAGCGCCATGCGCGCTGCCGTGGATCTTCGGCGGGTATGGCGGTGTGCTGCTTGCAGTAATCGCAGCTGCGGAACGGGTTGGCCATGGGCATCGGTTTGCCCTTGCCTGCCGATGCCCATGGCGTGCTACATTCGCGACATGGTAGCGTTACATGAAGTATTCGACCGTGCCGTGGCCGTGCATTACGCCAGCGCCTACGTGGAAGTATCGCGGGTGCTTGGGGAAACGGGGCAGCAGGATGTATTGCTGAAGGTGGTGCATGCCCTGCTGAAGCGCATGAAGGCCACGGGCCTGCCGGTGGGCGAAGCGGCGCCGCTGCTGGTGCAGGAGATGGAGAGCATGGGCGGCAAGCGCATGGTGCAGGCCGCCGCCGTGGTGGTTGCCATGGGCGGGTTAAAGGGCGGCGATACGCCCACGGCGCTGCCGGAAGTTCACTTATAAGTTAATCTGCGGGCCGCAGGGCGTCCACGTGGCGTTGCCACAGGGCGATGATGCGGTGGTGGCTGAATGATTGATGGCTTATGTCCGATGTCTTATGCTGAATGCTGGTCGCCGTTGGGTTGCTGTTCCTGAGCGCCGGCCATGGACACGGTGGCCTGCACGCCGTAGTACTGCAGCACCACACGCACGGCAGCGGCCACATCACCATCGGGCACGTTGTGCACGGTGCCGTCGGGCAAGGTGATGGACATGCCGAATTCATCGCAGCAACGGTCGCCGCATTGGTGGTGCCAGTGCTCTATTTGGATGTGCTGGGGTTGTGCCATGTGTTTGCTGTCGTTTGCTGGACGGCCGTTGCGTCAAGCCGCGAGTTGTACGCAAGCGAGAAGAGCAGCTTTGGCCCGGGAGGTGCGCTAATCCCTCTAATGGAGGATAGGCGTGTGGTGATGACGCCTCGTTTTACCGCTTGCCATGTGAGTGTTTACCATACTCATCTGACACTCTTGCCCGCATCGTATCGCTACACCGGACAAGCTCTCCTTCCACTGATTACCACGTCTGCGCATCTACTCGGTATGGTCACTCCCTTTCGATTTTCCGTGGTGCCCGGCCAAAGAACCTACTCTACCAATGACTGAAAAGAACGCCTGCGTACAACTACGTGTTGCCGCAACCTTCTAACGCACAAATCTAACGCACGGGCTGCGGCAACACCCGTCCGTTGGTGGCAATGCTAAATACCAGAAAAAGCTGGATGCCACTCCTGTCCCATAGACCTCGCGTAAGCCTCTGCCTCTGCCTTGGTGTCAAAGGCTTCAACATCTTCGCCAACTGATCCGTATTCGCCAAATACCACGACCACCCAGCAGCCCGTATTGGCTTTGCCAAAATCCCGCGCACTCGGCGATTCGGGATATGCGTACACTACGCCCTTGTATGTCCCGTTCATCATGTTTGCCTTGTTACTTGAAGACCTGAAATCCGAAAAAGCATTGCCACCAACAGCAGGTTGTGGGCATTAAAAACGACCCACAACCTGCGGCCCGTTGGCGGTCATTCGCCATCGCTCCCTTTGTGTTTAACTTTCCTACTATATTTATACGGGCTACACATATGGCAAGAGCACGGCTTACCTTGTGCTTTGTAGCAATAGTGTTCTTCGGGTTTTATCCCTAATGCCTTACATCGCTTTTTATGTTTAAGCCGTGCTATTTCTTCTCTTCGTGCTTTGTCCATCGCTCAAAAACGAACCGCCAACATTAAATAAACGCAAGTGGGCGGAAACATCCTGCGTAAATTGTGGGTTCATCGCATTGCCCACCTGCGTTTATTACTGCCGTTATCGGCTACCAGGGAGACAGTCCTCAATAGCGGAGAATATCTCAAAGGCAACCTGTGGAACAATAGCGTTTCCTAATCCTTTAATTCTGTCCACCCTATTGGGTAGCCCATTAACCACTCTACCCATTCCGGGTTCAGCTTCCCACCAGCTACTGCATTTAGGGGCAAAGAGTTCCTTTCCATTTGCGATTGGCTGCCGTTGTTCTTCGCATCCTGTGTTGTCGGTGTTGGTAGGAATGCTACTGCATCGTTTAAATTTCTGCTCCTGTTTGGGTCTGTCCACCGTTTCGCCTCTCCGCTCCGAAAATCCCGGTGTTGCGGTGCTGGTAAAAACATCACCTGGCTTGCAAGGCTGTTCCATTTCGTTCCGTTCCTGTATCCATTCTTTTCTACTCTCTCTCTCATTCTGTCCGGATGTTCTACAATTTCGACCGTGGTCGGTGTAAGCCACAATCCAGACCCTGTCTCTACGGTGCCAGGCGTTTTTACTGCAAGCTGGAATAATAAACGTTTCTGTGGTGTAACCCTGTGCTTCCAGGTCAGAAAGCACCGTGTCGAGTGCCAAGCCGATGATGCCAGTAACATTTTCGCCAACAACGAAGGCCGGCTTAACCTCATCGACCACTCTAAGCATTTCTTCCCAGAGATAACGGTCATCATCTTTGCCTCGTTGCTTCCCGGCAACGCTGAACGGCTGGCAGGGGAATCCTCCGGAAATAATGTCGATTGTTCCTTCATATTTTTTTGCATTAAATTCTTTTATGTCTGTGTATCTTTTTGTTTCAGGAAAGTTCTTAGCTAATACTTTTCTGCACCATTCGTCTTTTTCGCATTGAAAAACATTAGCCCAACCCATCCACTTTGCCGCCAAATCAAAGCCGCCAATACCAGAGAACAAACTACCATGAGAGGCAGCCGATAACAATCCGCTTGGCAAAAGCGGGGCAGACGTACTATTTTTCAACATTTGTAATTCTATTTAGCATTAGTAAGTAATTGAGCTTATGAGCATTTATTCCCCGCCTTCGCCAAGCGGGCAGAACGTTGTACGCGATCAAGAGCCAAGAACACCGCCCAGCTTTTGAAGCGCCTGTTGCTTGCGCAAGAATGCCAGCGCCACCTCGGGGTCAACGGTACCAGAGCCGTCGATTGATCCGCACAACGCGACCTGATGCCTAATTTCCTTCGGCACGTTCAGGTACCCGCGAATGATGATGGCAATGGCCTCGGATAACTCGAAGCACTCATCCGCTGTCACCTTGTGCTCGCACAGGCTTTCGTGATCGAACGGGTTGCGGCCGTCCTCGAAAGCATCTGCCGCCATCCTAAGTAGTTGTTCCTTCCTGCTCATGTTTTTGGTTTTGAAAAGTGAAAAGACCGCGTACAACACACGCTATACGGCACTTGTCCAACGCACAGGCCTAACACGCGCCGCATAGCTTCAACGTTGGCAGCAATAACTACCGCTTGCCGTAATAGTCACAATTCCTTGCCGCTTCCATTGCCTTTAATCCATCCCCTGTTTTTCGGTGTTCAGGTAGTTTCTTCCACATATTCTCACAGCTTTGCATATCTGATACATCGCTCGGAAACCTTTGCTTTTCAAGTGGCTCTAATCCGTAAGCAATAGCGACTATACTGTTTGAAGATATACCAGTTTCTCGCTCTCCCACAAATGATACTGACCCTGCTTTCAATTGTCTTTCGGCAAGGAATTTAATGTCTTGTTGTAATTGTTCGTTTGTCATAATAATCCGTTACTGCTGCCAACAAATGCTATACAAAAGCGGGGCAGCGTTCCGCAATTGAACAGTTGTGCTACTATTTGTCATTTGTGTAAGGCTGACAGGGTGTGCATCTATTTCCCCGCCTTCGTATAGCATCGGCACGTTAGGCGGCAGTCGAAAGACGCTCATAGTACACCCTGAATTGAAGCCCGGAATGCAGGAACGGCACATGCGGGCACCCCACGGAATTGCCGCCGATCCATCCGAGGTATTTGTCGATGATGCGGTTGCCTTTGTGCTCGCACAGCAATGCACCATCTCCGAAGACCTCAATGACCTTCCACGGCGTATGCTTCCCCTTCCGCATATACCGCGTGTCACTCATCCGGCAGGACATCGCCACGTAGTCGATGCCTGCGTTCTGCGACACGATGATGAGCCTATCGCCCACCTTCAGCCTTGGGCAATCGGGCTGGCCGTAGTTGTACGGCACCAACTCCGTCTGGCCTGTAAACCACTCGCGAACGACCTGAAAGAAAGACCGCCGCATAACAGCGGGCTTGCCGATAGCCCCGCCACTCTCCGTTGACTGCTTATGGGTTGGTTCGTTGCTCATCGCGTTGTTCTGGTGTTGGTGAAGCGGGGCCATCGGCAAGCCGCAATCCGTTACCCGCCATGTGAAGAACGAATCAGTGTAAGAGATTCCTCCGGAAAACCAGAGAATGAATTGAAGTTGTAGCAGACTTTTGGCTTGACGAATGCCTCTTGCCACAAAGGCATTCCCTTCGACCCTAGCACGTAAAGTGGAGTTCCATCGCAGTCTCGCACGCAGCCAATAACATACAGCCTCATACCATCCGTGGCGCTTGGATACTCCGGGTCTGCTACAACCTCCACAAGATCATCCACAGAATACTTGTGGGTCTTGGCCTCGTTCTCCTGTCGCCAAGTGAGTCCGGTTTCCGGGTTCACGAGGTCAGCTATCATTATCATTTGGTGTACCATCGTTGCTGCTTTTTGCTTAGTGACTTTGAAATCCAGAAAACACGGCGGGTAACACACGCTAACCGCAAGCCCGGACGCACCGGCCCCGCTTCGCCTGCGGTTAGCTTCAACGTTGTACGCGATCAAGAGCCAAGAACACCGCCCAGCTTTTGAAGCGCCTGTTGCTTGCGCAAGAATGCCAGCGCCACCTCGGGGTCAACGGTACCAGAGCCGTCGATTGATCCGCACAACGCGACCTGATGCCTAATTTCCTTCGGCACGTTCAGGTACCCGCGAATGATGATGGCAATGGCCTCGGATAACTCGAAGCACTCATCCGCTGTCACCTTGTGCTCGCACAGGCTTTCGTGATCGAACGGGTTGCGGCCGTCCTCGAAAGCATCTGCCGCCATCCTAAGTAGTTGTTCCTTCCTGCTCATGTTTTTGGTTTTGAAAAGTGAAAAGACCGCGTACAACACACGCTATACGGCACTTGTCCAACGCACAGGCCTAACACGCGCCGCATAGCTTCAACGTTGGCAGCAATAACTACCGCTTGCCGTAATAGTCACAATTCCTTGCCGCTTCCATTGCCTTTAATCCATCCCCTGTTTTTCGGTGTTCAGGTAGTTTCTTCCACATATTCTCACAGCTTTGCATATCTGATACATCGCTCGGAAACCTTTGCTTTTCAAGTGGCTCTAATCCGTAAGCAATAGCGACTATACTGTTTGAAGATATACCAGTTTCTCGCTCTCCCACAAATGATACTGACCCTGCTTTCAATTGTCTTTCGGCAAGGAATTTAATGTCTTGTTGTAATTGTTCGTTTGTCATAATAATCCGTTACTGCTGCCAACAAATGCTATACAAAAGCGGGGCAGCGTTCCGCAATTGAACAGTTGTGCTACTATTTGTCATTTGTGTAAGGCTGACAGGGTGTGCATCTATTTCCCCGCCTTCGTATAGCATCGGCACGTTATGGGCAAGCCTACCCCCGAACATCGTCGGAGGCATTTGCACCCTTGGTAAATGCAGCCTCTGAGCCTTTGGCCCGAAGAAAATGCTGCTCATAGCCGAACACCTTGGCCAGCTTCACCAGGCTCTTGTTGGTGTAGTCCTTATTCCCGGCCTCAATGCCTTTGATCTGGTCGGCCTTCAGCCCGCTTTCAGTGGCTGTGCGGTTCCACGTCCAGCCACGTGCTTTGCGGGCCTTGCGCAGTAATGCGCCGATCTGCTTAGAGGTCATGCGTGCTTTGCGATCGCGCCCGATTCAACCAATTTCTTGAACGCTGCGAAGGTCATCTTGTCGCCATCTACACCAACAGCGTCAAGGCCAGATCGGTGGTCGCTCACGCGAACTGTTATGGTGACTGGGAAGTCCTCGTACATGAACACACTCGTGTACATCTTGCTCTTATCAATCACTTCGGCGCTGAGTGTAACGTAGTGGCTGCAACCATTCGTCAACACCGTCTTGATGCTCAGGTCGGTGAATCCGATGGCTGCGAACATCTCACGAACCGAAGCCTGATGGTCGAACTCCGCGTTGAACTCGTTTGGCTGGAAGGCGCTCATCTTGCTGGGGTTGTTTCTGTTTGACCCTCCAAATATAAGGCAATAGATCCGAACCACCAAATAAAAGTTGAACTATTTTCACTTTCCCGCATTTACCAAGGGTTTCAGAAGGGGGTAGGCCAGCCCATAACAGCACGGTAAATGCCATGCAGGGCCACGGCGCTTACCGTGCGGCCCGTTAGCGGCCACCGGAAATAGCATCGACAGCCCTTGGGCCATAGACGTGAATTTCATCGCCCCATTGCTGCAATGCGCCACTGTACGTAATACCGTTGTCTGGCACCTTTTTTAGGCGGTGCCAGACATACGCACCGCCGTACTTCGTGCCCATGCCCCAGAACCCCCATTCATAACCTTCGTACGCCACGACCTCGAAACCTTGGGCCTGCCAGACTTCAGGAGCCTTTTGCTTAACAGCCTCCAAATTCCCAGAGGAACAACCGGCAGCCGCTAACAGCACGGTTGCCGTCAGGCCATCGCGGGTACTTGGAAGTTTTAATCGTAGCGTCCATCGTCGTCTGTTTCTACAAAGTTAGTGTATGGTCCGAACGGAAACCGTGCGGACCATTGGTGGCAATTTTAATCCAAGCTGTTATCCCAAACAAAACCTAAATCAAATTCATTTTCCATTTCGTGTATAATTCGCCTAATTACATCGGCTTCGTTTTGTTTGGATTGTGCTTCTAACTTGAAGTTATGTTGTTGACAAAATATTTGTTCTTCTTCGACTTTTCTATGTTTACGCCTTAGTTTTATTATGAACGCTTTTAAATCATTTTCAGTAAAACTGCGTACAACATCGGTTTTGCGTAATGCCGAATTAAGGTTTTCTTTTGAAGTTTTATCTTTGCTCATTGTTTTTGTATTTGTTAAGCGTTAGGTTTTAATAGTCGGCACTAACGCAAAGCCGTCAAACGCCGTCGTTATGCCAAATGCCTAGAAATATCCATCATCCAGTGGGCCGCAGCACTTCGGACATTCCATGCCGCTGATGCCATGCGCTTGTGAATGCCCGCAACACATACATATGTAGTAGTCCGGGGCATCTCCACCTTCATCGTCGTCCTCGTCCGGTAGTGCTCCGTCACCATCTGGGTGTTGATGAGCGGCAGGAGCCAAAGGGGCATGGTTATCAATGGCCCCGCCGGGCTCGGCTGCATGGTTGTTGGTTGATTGGGCTTCCATCGTTTTCGATCTGTTCATGCCTCGTTGGGTTGTGCCAGCAGCAGGCGTTGGGCGCGCTGGGCGGGTTCGGGGTTTTGCTGCGGGGTGCGGCCGTAGTCCATGGGCAGCCATTGCTTGCCTTGGGCGGCGGCTATGTTGAAGCGGTGCCATAGGCCCTCGTCGAGGAACCACAGGTGCAGAGTGCCTTTTTTGAAGAAGCGCATTTTGAAGTGCTCGCTGTACACCACGTTGTCGGCGAGGGCGCCGGTGGTCACTTGGTATTTCGCGAGGTGGTCGCGCAGAGCGGTTGATGCGCTGAGGATATTGCTGAGCTTTTTCCCGTTGAGCATGGCCAGCCCGCGGTCCACATCGTTTATGGTGCGCACGTAGTCGTAGCGCACGCTCATGTTGCCGTTGAAGCCGTGCTCCACGGCGTAGGGCATGATCACCTTGCGGTTCACCTTGAAGGCATCGTTGGTGGCCCAGCCTTCGGCTATGCGGTTCTCCTTGTGGTAGCGCGTCATCAGGTCGAAGGCATCCACGAGGCTTTGGCGCAGGATCTCGTACCGGTTAAGGTAGAGCATTTCGTACAGGGCGCGTATGTTCTCTTCGTTGAAGGCGACCTGGCCGTGGCCTTCGCGCATTTTCTCGAAGTTGCGCTGCACGGTGCCTGTCATCAGGTCGTGGAGCTTGGTGCCCTCGAACACCAGCGCCCATGCCTTGCTTTGCAGGGCCTGCGTGAAGGTGTTGTACTGGTAGGTGCCGGTGCCGGCCTCGGTGCATTCGCGCAGCAGGTCGTAGAAGGAGCTGCCGGTCGGGCGCATGAAGGCTGCGGCCTTGCGCTTCATGGTGTGCATGGCCTTCTGGTAGGCGATGAAGGCCGTTTGTGCTTCCTTGAACTGCTCCACGTATATGCGCACCGCGTTGTTCACCGCGGGCATGTTCAGCTGCTCTTCCTCGAAGTCCAGGTCGGGCACCTTTTCAGCATCCTGCAGGTCCATGTCCTGCATGAAGCCGAAGGTGGCGTATTCGTCCTTCTTGTGCAGGCGCACCAGGGCCACGTCCACGTTGGTTTTGCGTTCGGCGTTGCGGAACACGGGGCCGAGCATTTCCACGCTACCGTGCTGCTCTATCAGGGCTTGGAGCTGCTTGCGGCGTTCGGTGTACGGGTGGGTGATGGTGTTGGCGTTGAGCAGGCAGGCTATATCGCCCTCGCGCAGCACCTCCCACGCGTGCAGCAAGTGTTCGTCGCCATTGCTGAACGGCGGGTTCATGAGGATGAGATCGTAGCGCAGGTTGGGGCGGAAGGTGAGGAAATCGTCATGCACCACCCGGTAGTTCTTGCCTTGGAGCATGGCCTTCAGCTCGGGGTCAAGCTCTATGGCGTGCAGGTTCCTGGTCTTGGCGGGCCGGGGCTCGTAGGCGTTGGGGTCCAGCTCGCGGGCCACCACATCGAGTATGGCGCCGCTGCCGGCACTGGGGTCCAGTATGAGGGAATCGCCCAGGCCGTAGTAGGTCTCCCTTCCGCCATTCACGTGGGCCAAGGGGCCTTCGGGGTCATCGCGGAAGGGCTTCAGCATTTTCAGTACCACCTCTTTGGGCGTGGGGAAGAACTCGGGATCGAACATGGTGCGGCGGGTTTACCTTGTGTTGCCCGCCGCGCCATGGGTTGCTGGGCGTATTGGGTCGGCTGTCCCATGTCCTATGTCCGATGCTTGATCGTTGCGCACGATGTAGGCTGTGTGCCAGTTGCTGCTGTCGCCGTGCAGCCCTGCGCGGCTGGGGTGCGGGTCCCATGCTATGCGGCCATCGAGGCCCACTACGCAGTGCAGCACAGTTTGCGGGTTGCGGGGGCTTGGGCCCACCAGCAGGTGGTAGCCATCGCTTATGGCGTTGGCATCGAAGTCTGTAAGGGCAAGCCCGCGGCGTCGCAACCATTCCTGTGTGGCCGCAAGGAACTCCCTTGCACCTTTCAGGGCGAAGTGGGGCACTTCTTGGGGCGGAAGGTCCAGCAGGCAGGCTATGCTCGTGCGCCAGCAGTCGCCCATGCTGCCGGTGATGGGGTCGTGGAGTATTGTCTGGGTGTGCGGCGTCATGGTGCGGTGGGGGTGGCGTTGCCCTGCGGTATGCGCTCCTGCACCAGCTCCCAGGCCTTGGCCAATGTTTCCTCGGCGCTTAGGCGGTTGGTGTCCAGCACCAGGTCGGCGGGTTCGCGGAGCAAATCCTCGAAGCGGTACCAGCACTCGGCAATGGGCAGTGCGCCGGGGAATGCGGGTGCCATTTGGCGGTGGCCCGCGGTTTTGCGGGCATGGAAGCGCTGCATGGCGGTGGCGTGGTCGCAGGTGGTGCGTATGCGCACCACGGGGCCTTTGCGGTAGCCGCGCACCATGGCATTCAACCGGCGGTAGAGCTGTGTGGCGCCGCTGCTTTCGTACAGCACGGGGGCGTTGGCGGTAATGAGGTCCTGCATTACGGTGGCCGCGCGGTGCTCGGCCTGCAGGCCGGTGTTGCCTTCCTTGGCCATTTCCACCCGCAGGCGGTCCACGCAGGCGTATTGCCAGCCGGGCAGCTTGGCCAGCAGGCCCTTGGCCAGTGTGCTTTTGCCGCTGGCAATGTTGCCCGTGAGCACGATGGTGGGTTGGTTGATGCGCATGGCCTACTGGGGTTTTTGGCGGCTGTACTCCTTGTACGCGAACATGAAATCGGAGTACACCTGGTGCTCGGTACGCCACCCCCGGAGGATGTCCACCTCTATGCCTGCGCTGGGGAACAGGCGGTGGTATTCGCGCAGCAGGGCCTCGCGGTCGGCCTCCTTCACCTCGGGCGGCAACGGCCAGGTGAAGCCGAATTTTCCGGCGATGCAGCGGCCCAGTATTTCCTCGCCTTCGGTGTAGGCGGGGCAGCGCTTTTTCACGGGCGCGGGCAGGTCCATCATGTAGGCCTCGGTGGCATCGTGCAGCAGGGCGGCCAGCTTGTGTTCCGCAGGCACCAGCTCGGCCACCAGCAGGCTGTGCTGGGCCACGGTCCATAGGCCCACGGTGTGGCCGGCAAAGCGCGGTATGCGGCTGAGGGCCTTGGCAATGTCCTCGATCTTGATCTGTGCGGGATCGGGATCCCAAGGGTCAACCAAGCCGCCGGACCATGTAAGCACGGCGTTGCTTTCGATGAATTGTTGGTGGGTGAGCAGCATGGGTGTGCGGGCAGTGTTCGGGTTCATTTGCGGGGAAGTTTATGCTGGCCACGCCGCTTCAGCGCGCGGTAGAGGGTGTACATGGCGTGGGCGCTGGGGCGGGTATTATCCCATCCGATCCCGTCCACCAGGCCGATGGAACACCACGCATAGAACCTGTTCGTGTTCCGGATCTCGGCCACTTGGACGCCCTTCACGATCACCCTGATATGAAAGTGGTCCACTTCCACCCGGTTGCGGGGGTCGTTCACCTGCTCAGCCACTGTGTAAATGAGCGGGTCAAGCGCCTTGTCGTACGGGTATAGCGACAGGATCAGCGGCAAGCGCAACCGGGCATGGATATTCAGGAGCCAGTTCCCTTGCATGGTCTCAGTTGTTGGCCGTGTTGAATACTTCAGGGTCACGCCCTTCCTCGCCCCACGCCGCCAGTACGATGTAGCCGCCTTCCACACCCAGGCAAACGATGGGGTCGTCCTTGATGGGCACGATGCGGCTGCCTTGGAACATTTCCCGAAAGCCCAAGTGCATGTCCTCCATTGGGGCAGCGATCACCAATTCCACCGCAGGCTGCAACGCGCGGTAGTAAGGCTCTTTATCGAGCTTGATGGTACCCCATACATCTATGGAGCGGACATCCTCGCACCAGCAGCATCCACGTTCCACGCGCAACACAGGATACACGGTGCCGTTGTGCAACACGCGGTCGCCTTCGCTGATGCCCTTGGCCTTGCGCACGGGTATGGGCCACCCACGGCGATCGGTCTCCAGCTGCATGGGCTGGGCCAAGTGCAGGTTCTCTTCGATGGTCTTGGCGGCCCAGGCTGGCACCCTACCCGTATAGCGGTCGATGGAACCGATCACGAGCCCGTAGCGGTTGCACACGCGGTCCATTGCCGCGCCGGGGATGAACGTTTTGCCGGGGTACTTCAGCGCGTACCGTTCCTTCTGCTCCTGTAGTTGGTTGGCGCTGCGGATATCCTCGATCACCTTGGCGTCGCTGCTGCGGGTGAAGCCGATGCGCTGCAAGCGCTGCGCATGCCCGATGCGGTCGTCCGCTTGCTGGATCAGTTCATTGGCCTCGCGTAGCAGCTCTTGCTGGGCTGAGAGGATTTCTTGTTGCAATTCCTTGGCGGTGATTGTCCTTGCTTCCATTTTCAGGTGTGTGTCTATTGGTTCCGTATCAACTCGTAATAGAGGGTTTCCACATCGGGCAGTGGCTCCTTCATTCCTTTTCTGGCCGGGTGCGGGTCGTACAGCACTTTCCTGCCTTCGCCGATCAGCCAGTGGTAGTGGTCCGGCGTGTACAGCCCTTTTGTGGCGATCAGGTACTTGGTGCCCCGGCGGATCTGCTTCAACGGAACGTGGATGTCCTTCAGATTAATGCTGTTCAGGATCCTCCTGGCAGTTTCCAGCGCATACGGTCCATCGAACACGTGGAACTGCTCCACGCGCATATCCAGCAGCATGGCCAGGCAGGTGCGCAGGCTGTCGCCCTGTATGCCGGCCTCGGGGTTGTGGAGCTGCCTTTGGGTGAGCAGTTGCATTACGGTTGTTCGGTTTTGCGGTGCACGGCTGCAATGTCCTTGGGGTGCACCCAGCGCAGCATGCCCACATTGCTGCCGTGGAGGTATATGCCGCCGGCCAGCACCAGCACATCGCCCACGGCAATGGGGTGGTGCTGCTGGGGCCAGTTGCTGGCAAT
>JBIQMI010000033.1:0-19477 GCA_044463585.1 Cryomorphaceae bacterium | reverse complement strand
CGAACGAGCGGTTCACCAGCGTGAGGGCCACGTTGGCCACGATGAGCGTGGTGAACACGGCCGTGCGCACCATGTCCTCATCGCCGCCCTGCTGCAGGGTGTACTGGTAGCTGAACAAGGTGCCCAGCGTGATCATCAGGCCCTGGAGCAAACTGGTGCGCAGCTCCACCCATGAAAGAAAGGTGCGCTCCAGCCGGCGCGGCGGCCGGTGCATGGTGCCGGGCTCGCGCGGCTCGCTCTCGTACGCGATGCTGCAGGTGGGGCCCATCAGCAGCTCCAGGAAGATCACGTGCACCGGCGTGAAGATGTTGGGATAGGCCCAGCCCAGCACCAACGGCAACGCCACCGTGAGGATGATCGGGATGTGTATGCTGATCACGTACTGGATCGCTTTCTTCAGGTTGGCGTAAATGCGCCTGCCCTGCGCGATCGCGTCCACCATGCGCCCCAGGTCATCGTCCAACAGCACGAGGTCCGCGGCTTCCTTGGCCAGTTCGCTGCCGCGCTTGCCCATGGCTATGCCGATGTCGGCCGCTTTCAATGCCGGCCCATCATTCACGCCATCGCCGGTCATGGCCACCACGTTGCCCTGCTCCTTCAGGGCTTTTACCACGCGCAGCTTGGCCTCGGGGAACATGCGGGTGAAGCAGTTGCTGGTGCGCACGAGCTGGTGCAGGGCCTCGTCATCCAGCTGCTGCATCTGCTGGCCGTCCACCACTTCGCCCTGTGGCACAAAGCCCACCGAGCGGACCACGGCAAGGGTGGTTTGGGCGTTGTCGCCCGTGATGATCACCGTGCGGATGCCCGCGCGGCGGAAGCTGGCCAGCACCTCCGGCATGTTCTCCTTGGGCGGGTCGTTGAATGCCACCAGCCCGAGGTAATGGAAAGCGATCTCCTGTTGTTTTTCCGGCCACGGTTCCGCCTGCTCCTTGGCCTCGGCCACGGCCAACAGGCGCAGGCCCTTCGCGGCCATGGCATCCACTTGCGCCATCACCTGTTGTCGGTCATCGGGCGCCAGGCCGCACACTTCCACAATGGCCTCCGGCGCGCCCTTGGCGGCAACGATCGGTTTGCCCTGGCCATCGCTGAAAATGTGGGTCATCATGGGCGGCCGCCCGCCGAGCGGGTATTCGTGCACCATGCGGTGCGAGCCGCGCTGATCGGTGGGGCTGTGCAGGGCGTACGCCCCGTGCAGCGCGATCTCCATGGGGTTGAACGGCACCGGTTCGCTGGCCCACATGGCCACCTCCAGCAGGTGCGCGGCATCCTGGCCGTCCCATTGGTCAGGACCGAGCGGCGCGCCGGCGCCCGGCAACTGCACGAAGGCCAGCTCCATGCGGTTTTGCGTGATCGTGCCGGTCTTGTCGGTGCAGATCACCGTGGCCGCGCCCAGCGTTTCCACCGTGCGCGAGCGCTTCACCAAAACGCCAAGCTGCATCATGCGCCATGCACCCAGCGCCATGAAGGTGGTGAAGGCCACGGGGATCTCCTCCGGCAGGATGCTCATCGCCAGGGTGAGGCCCTTCAGCAGGCTGTCCAGCACATTGTGGCCGTTGGCGAAATTGAGCGCCCAGACCAGCAGGAAGAACGCTCCGCCGATGAAGGCCATGGCGCGCACGAAACGCTGGATCTGCTTTTCCAGCGGCGAGCGCTGGTCGCCGATGGCCGCCAACGAATCGCCGATCTTGCCCAGCTCCGTGGCGTGCCCCACCGCGGTAACTTCCAGTACCGCCAGCCCATCCACGGCCTGGGTGCCGCGGAACAACCGGTCGCCATCGGCGTTCTTCTGCACCGGAAAAGCCTCGCCCGTGAGAATGGACTCATTCACCGCAAAGTCATTAGCCTGCAGCACCCGGCCATCGGCGGGCACCAGTTCCCCCTCGCTCACCACCACATGGTCGCCCACCACCAGGTCGTCGGCGTGCAGCTCCACCACGCGCCCGCTGCGGATAGCCTTGGCCTTGGCCGCCGCAAATTCCTGCAGGGCCTCCAACGCACGGCGGCTGCGCTGGTCCTGGTACAACGAAATGGCGCTCACCAGCACGATGGCACCGGTCATGAACCAGGCCTCCGCCCATTCGCCCAGAATGAAATAGATGCTGGCCGCCGCTAGCAACAGCAGCAGCATGGGTTCCGCAAGGGCATTCTTCACGGCCTGCCAAAACCCATTGCTCGCCGCTTTCTTTAGGGCGTTGGAGCCATGGCGCGCGCGGGAAGCCAACACTTCACCATCGTTCAACCCTTGGAACGGGAACGGGTTTTCGGCCATGGGCCCGAATGTAGCCCACGGCCCGGCCAGTTGGTGCCAGCGTAGTTTTAAGCCCCTTTAAGCCTGGGGCAACAATGAAAGAGCTGCTCGCCCTGTCCAGCAAATCCCTCACCCTGCATCGCCACGAATTCCTTGTCACCCCGGGGCAAACGGACAAGAGCGCCTACTTCATTTCCAGCGGAAGTGTGCGCATTTATGTCATGATCGGCGAGGAGGAGCGCGTGGTGCGTTTCGGCTACGCCGGGAACCTTGTCGTGGCGCTCGATTCATTCTTCGGTGGCGGCCCTACCGGCCTGTACATACAAGCGCTGAAGAGGACCACCGTGAAATGCATCAGCAGGGAGCAGATCAAAAGGTACAGCAATGCGCAGGGGGACGGCAACTTCTGGGTGGAGGCCCTGCAGGACCTGGTGCTGCAGCAGCACGAACGCGAACTGGACCTGCTGGTGCAATCGCCGCTGCAGCGCTACCTGCGCGTAAAGGCACGCAGCCCAAGGCTCTTCCAGGAGATCCCCGGCAAGCACATCGCCAATTACCTGGGCATGACCCCCGAAACATTGTCGAGAATAAAAAAGGCTTGATCCGGATCAAGCATTGGGCGCGCGGGGCCTTGGACCTTCGCGGAAAATTCCGACAATGATCCCCAGCCAACAACTGATCGACACCTTGGAGGAACAAACCCGACAAGTGCGCGCCCGGGCCGTGCAATTGGCCGCGCTCCCCACCGCGCAGCTCACGAAAAAGCCGGCGCCCACCGCCTGGAACACGCTGGAATGCCTGGAGCACCTGAACCGCTACGGGGCATTCTACCTGCCCGAGATCGACCGGCGGTTGCGCGGGTCGCGCCACGTTCCGGGCCCCAACTTCCACAGCGGCTGGCTGGGCAACTACTTCGCGCAGAGCATGCTGCCGCGCGAAAAGCTGAACAAGATGAAAACCTTCAAGGACAAGGATCCGCTCAATGCCGACCTGGGGTCCGGGGTGATCACCGTGTTCATCCAGCAACAGGACCAATTGCTCGCCTTGCTGCAGCGTGCGCGCCAAGCGGACCTCACCCGTACGCGCACCAACATCACCATCCCGCTCATCAAGCTGCGCCTGGGCGATACGCTGCGTTTCCACGTGAACCACATGCTGCGGCACATGCGCCAGATCGAACGCCTGCACGGCCAATAGCACGGGCTGTTCCCAACGGTGGCTAAGGCACGCCCGGTATCTTTGCACATCATGTCCACCCAGGCCCCCATGCCCACCACCATCGCACCTTGGCAATATTGTCCCAGCATGACCCGCTACGAGCGCTGGCGGACACGCGCCGTGCAGGTAGGAACCGTGGGCATCGGCGGCGCGAACCCGATCCGGGTGCAAAGCATGACCACCACGGACACCATGGACACTGCGGGCACCGTGGCGCAGAGCATCCGCATGATCGAAGCGGGCTGCGAGCTGGTGCGGATCACCGCCCCGAACAAAGTGGACGCCGAGAACCTCGCCGAGATCAAGAAGCAGATCCGTGCGGCCGGGTTCGACACGCCGCTGGTGGCCGATATCCACTTTACGCCCAACGCGGCGGAGATCGCGGCCCGCATCGTGGAAAAGGTGCGCGTGAACCCCGGCAATTACGCCGACAAGAAGAAGTTCGACGTACGCGAGTACACCGATGACCAGTACGCCGCCGAGCTGGAGCGCATCGATAAGCGCTTCAGGCCGCTGGTGCGCATTTGCAAGGAATACGGCACCGCCATGCGCATCGGCACCAACCATGGCAGCCTCAGCGACCGCATCCTCAACCGCTATGGCGACACGCCGCTGGGCATGGTGGAAAGCGCCTTCGAGTTCCTGCGCATCTGCCGCGATGAAAACTACCACGACATCGTGCTGAGCATGAAAGCCAGCAACACGCAGGTGATGGTGCAGGCCTACCGCCTGTTGGTGCACCGC
Organism: Cryomorphaceae bacterium; assembly: GCA_044463585.1. GTDB lineage: Bacteria > Bacteroidota > Bacteroidia > Flavobacteriales_F > PHOS-HE28 > PHOS-HE28. Next base: position 15,267 of record JBIQMI010000033.1, on the reverse strand, counting down.
ATGATGGATCTGGGCTGGGACTATCCGCTGCACCTGGGCGTGACCGAGGCCGGCGATGGCGAGGACGGGCGCATCAAGAGCGCGGTGGGCATCGGTGCCCTGCTCGAGGACGGGCTGGGCGACACCATCCGCGTATCGCTTACCGAGGAGCCGGAGGCCGAAATGCCCGTGGCGCGCGCGCTGGTGGCGCGGTACCCGCACAAGCATGCCCCCATCCTGCCGCTTTCCACGCCCATGCTGGGCGATGGCACCGGCGGCATGCCCATCGACCCGTTCACGTACAGCCGCCGCCAAACGCGCGAGGTGCAGAACATCGGCGGCAGGCAGGTGCCCGTGGTGGTGGCCGACCTGTCCCACAAAACGGCCGTTACCGCGGCATCGCTCTTCTCGTGGGGCTACCGCTACAGCGTGCCCACCGACAAATGGAACCTGGCCGACCAAGCGATCGACTATGCGTACATCGGCAAGCAGGGCATCAACTTCCAGATCCCCGGCACGCTGGGCATCATTCAGGACCATGCCGCTTGGCTGAAGGACCGGGCCAAGGCGCGGCACTATCCGTTGATCAGCGCCAACGACTACCGCGCCGGGATTGAAGGCCACCACGACCTGAACTTCGTGCACGCCAGCCTACCCGGCTTCGATGCCGCGTTGGTGGTGAAATTGCGCGAGGACCCCACCGCCGTACTGGTGGTGGAAACCAGCAACGGGCACGGCATGGCCGAACAGCGCCGCCTCATTTTCGGCCTGATCAACGGCAAGTGCCCGGTGCCCGTGATCCTGCGCCGCAGCTACGCCACCACCGGCCGCGAGCAATTCGTGCTGCACAGCAGCACCGACATCGGCCCCCTGCTGCTCGATGGCCTGGGCGACGGCATCCTGCTTTCCCCCGCGCCGGAGCAACCCGCCACGGGCGTGCACGACGACCTCTGCTGCCGCACCGCCTTCGGCATCCTGCAGGCCACGCGCACGCGCATCAGCAAAACCGAGTACATCAGCTGCCCCAGCTGCGGCCGCACCCAGTTCGACCTGCAGGAAACCACCGCGAAGATCCGCGCGCGCACCAGCCACCTCAAAGGAGTGAAGATCGGCATCATGGGCTGCATCGTGAACGGCCCCGGCGAAATGGCCGATGCGCATTACGGCTACGTGGGCACCGGCGTGGGCGTGATCACCCTCTACAAGGAAAAGCAGGTGGTAAAACGCAACATCCCCGCCGCCGACGCCGTGGACGAACTGATCGCCCTGATCAAGGAAGGCGGCGATTGGGTGGAGCCGAAGGAAGAGTGAGTGCGCCCCGAGCGTTGCCGTCGTTCCCTTTTCGATCAGTTCATCATCACATGATGGTACAATTGCGGAATTCAATTCCATAATTGTACCCATATACACGTTGTCATCCACGGAGGCGATGCGCACTACGGCCGAAGCGATGGCATGAAAGTGCGACCATGGAACGCGTTTTTTGATGCCGTTCTCACTGTGTGAAGGCGTTATACCATTTGTTGTCCCAACAGGGTCATCGCCCCGAGACCCTGTGGACGCAGTTCCTGCCCACCGTCCCAATAAGCCATCGTTTCGCCCCTGATGGCCCAACTTTGTGCAATACCCGCGTAACCATCATGGACCAACACCCACCCACAGCCCGCATGCTGCTGGCCGGGGCCACCGGCCTGGTGGGAAGCGCCGTACTGCCGCTGCTCTTGGCCGAGGAGCGCGTGGGCCAAGTGGTTTCATTGGCACGTCGCCCGCTGCCCCGGCAGCACCCCAAACTGGTGCAATGGACCGCACCCGATCTGCGCAGCGCATTGCGGCCGGAACCGGTTGACGCGGTGATCTGCTGTTTGGGCACCACCATGAAAAAGGCCGGCAGCCGCGAGGCCTTTTCCGCCGTGGACAAGGAGCTTCCGCTCGCCATTGCACACTGGGCCAAGGGGCAGGGCGTCCCCACCTTCGTGATCATCAGCGCCGTGGGCGCCGACCCGGATTCGCGCTTTTTCTACAACCGGGTAAAGGGCGAAGTGGAACAAGCGTTGGAAGCCCTGCGCTTCAACAGCCTCGCGCTTTTCCAGCCATCGGTGCTCAGCGGCCCGCGCCAGGAAAGGCGCCCCGCAGAGGCCGTGGGCATGGCCGCTTTGAAGCTGCTCGGCCCGTTGTTCATCGGCCCGTTGGAGCATTACCGCGTGATGCCGCACCAATGGCTGGCCCAAGCCCTGGTGTGGGCGGCACTGCAGCCGCAGCCCGGCGTTCACCGCTATTTGTACCGGGAGATCCTGCGGTTGGGCGGTGTGGGCACCCTCAAAACCTGAAGATCAAATTGCCATAGAAATTCCGGCCCATGCGCGGGATGCCGGCCCAATCGGCGAAGGTTGAATAGTACGTGTCGAGGATGTTCTCCACGCCGGCCTTCAGCACAAGGCTTCTCTTTTCCTTGAGCGCCACTTCCTTGGAAATACCCACGCCGGCCAAGGCATAGGCGGCTTTTCGGGTCTCGCCGAATTCGATGCTGTTGCGGTTGCTGCTGCTGCCTTCCATACTGGCCTCGGCGAAGAATTTGTTCTTTCCGTAGCGCACCGCGGCCTGGTAGCCGAAGGGCTGGATCAAGGGCAGTATGGTACCGCCGCTCCCTTGCCCATAGCGGTACGATGCCGCCGCCCGTAACGTCCACCTCGGGCTTAGGGCTTGCTCCGCCTCCAGGCTGGTGTTGAACAGGTGAGCCTCGGGCAATTGCCCGTAAACCTTGATGCCCACGGCATTGATGTTCATGGGCAGCAGGTTCTTCTGCCGTTTCCCGATGATGTAGTCGGTGATGCGGAAATAATTGGCCTTCCATTTCACCACCAGGCCCTTGTGCTTGTAGCTGGTGCCCACGTCCACGCTCACCGATTTTTCGTTGCGCAGGCCGGGGTTGCCGACGTAGTCATAGCGGTCGTTCACGTTGAGGAGGTAGAAGCCATAGCCTTCCGAGACCGAGGGTGCACGGCTGCCCGCACCGAGGGCCAGCTTGTGCGTGAAGCGGCCACGGTAGAAGCTCCATTGCGAGGACACCGTGGGGAGCAGCCGCGTTTCCTCCGGTGTGAGGCCGGGGTAGAAAAGACGCAGGCTGTTCAGCCCGAGCTGGCTGGCGATCTCGTTGTGGTGAACGCCGATCCCGCCCTGCAGTGCCCATAGCACGTTCTGCCCCAAGCGGACCTGGTCCTCGATGTTCAGGCTGGCGTAGCTGGTGTTCACATCGGGCCAGGTGAGCATGAACATGCGCACCTCGCCCGGGTCGTTTGGGTACATGGTCATTTCCGCAAGCGAATTGTTGCGGTGGCCTGACAGCGTGGCCTTGTAGCGGTGCTTGCCGCGCGCGCCGGAGAGTGCGCTGTTGAAGCCTTGTGTGCGGGTCCAGCCGGGCATGTCCATGCGGATGGGCACCACGGGGCGCTGGCTGTCGTCCATGATGTGGGTGATGGTGTTCACGTACACCTTGGTCTCCCACAGGTTGAAGGCGTTCGAGATGTTCTTGTGGCGGTACTCGAGCGAGGCGATCAGGGCTTCGGCCAAGGCCACGTCCATGGGCAGGCCGGGATAGCCCACGTCGTTGGCGCGGTCGTAGATCAGCGAGGCCTCCAGTTCCTGCCGCCCGTTGATCTTGTGGCCGCTGATGGCGGAGAAGTTGTACTTGGTGAACTGCGAGTACTGCACCTCACTGGCTTGCCCGTCCCGCGCGCCGGCGTGGTAGTTGGCGGCCTTGCGGTGCGTGAAGTCGATGTCCAGGAAAAAGCGCGGCGCCGAGTAGTTGAGCGCGGTGCCGAGGATCTGTTGGCCGTTGTTGGTCTCATAGCCGCCGAAGGCCGATCCGTGGAACGCCTTCTTCGTGCCGAAACCCGATCGACGCCGCACCAGGTCGATGCTGCCCGCGATGGTGCCACCGGGCCCGGCGCCCGCCTGCCCTTCGCTGATCTTGGCCTCGGAAAGGTTGGTATTCTCCACGTAGGAGGTGATTGGGTCCATCTTGTCCGTGCAGGCGTGGTACACTCGCATGCCATCGATGGTGACCACGCTGCGTTCGGTGGCCATGCCGTTGATCATCGGTTCCCAGCCGTAGGCACCGCGTCGTACCATGTTCACCGCACCCGACCGCTCCAAGTAGCTGTCCAAGGAGCCCAGCGCTTTTGTCTCCTGCACCGGCCCCGCCACGGCGTTGGGGATCACCACCACATCGTGAAGCTGCCGGACCGCATTGGTATCGCCCAGGTTGCGCAGCAGGCTGTCGGGCTGCTGGGCCGCGGCCATTAGGCCAAGGGCGGAAAAAGCACCAAGGCAAAAGATCCTCATGCCTTTGGTACGATTGGGAGCCTGTGCATTGAAGGCCGAAAGTAACCGGGGTGCCAAGCACCGGAGCTGACGTTTGCCGGTTGGCGGTGCACCGGCTGGTGACCGATTGCGGCGGCGCGATCAGAACTCCACCTTGAAATGCAGGCTGCTGGAGGGGTTGTCCGTGGTCACCTCTTCACCCAGCACCGTTTCGCCGGAGCCGTTGCGCAGCACCAGGTTCACCTTCCAATAGCCCGACATGGAGAAGCCTACCGCACCGCGGTACAGGCCATCGGCCTGCTGCACCATGTCGGCGTTGCCGGGCGCGCCGTGGTTGCCCATGCCCGGCATGCGCGGATCAACCTTTATGGTGTAGCCGTCCACCACGGGAAAGCTGCCGTCGGCATCCTTGCGGTAAAGCCCGGCCGTGATCTCATTCACCCCGATCACCGGGGCCGTGGGCCCGATCAGCGCCAACAGGTACATCTCACCATCGCTGCCCATGCCCGAGGCGAAGACCTTGCGGTATGCTGTCTCCGTATTGGCCACGGCCATGCCACCGCTCAATTCATGCTCCGTGCCGTCCACGTTGATGGCAAGGTGCAGTGCCCAGGTGTTGCCGCTGCCATCGCTGGCCATGTTGAATACGATGTAGCCTTCGTAGCCCTCGCCCGTTGCGGCCGGGCCCAGCGCCGAGTAAGGGCAGCTGTGCTGGTGCATGGTGCCACCCATGTCCATCGTCATCATCGGCAGCCATTCTACTGCGGAAGGCGCCACCGGCGCACCGTTCCCGTCCGTGATGTTCACCCGCAGTTTGTTGTAACCCACGCGCAGGCCGCCAGCGTCATTGATCACCTCGGCCTGGAAACCGGGAGCAGTCAATGTGGCCACCAGCCGTGGGTCCGAAGGGCTGCCCGTGGAGGGTGGTGCGATCTCCTCTTTGTCCTTCTTGCAGGCCGTGAACAGCAGCAGTGCGCTGGCGGCCATCAACATCGGCAGGCTTCTCATCTTCATGGGTCGGCGGTTTTCCGGACAGCAAAACTATCCTGCACGAAATCAGTCCTCCTGATAACGCTCAACGCGATGATCTTTCAGCACCGGCGGCTACATTGCCCGTCAACCCTCCCCCATGATACTCTTCGGCTTTCTCTCCTTTGCACTATTGTGCGGTGCCCCATCCGCGCTTCAGGCCCAATCGGCCTTCCCATTGTTCAGCGGTGAGGTGGAACAGGCCAACATCCAAGCCGGTGGGCAGTACCTGGCGGAAGCGGAATTGCGCATGCGCATGGTGCGGCTTGCCCCCATCATCGATCTTTCGCGGCCTGTGCTGCTGGAGCTTTTCGACGATGTGCGGTACACCGTGCAACTGGAGCGCAGCACAGTTTCGGCGCTGCCCTGGCTGGAAGTGTGGAAGGGGCGCGTGGCCGATGACCGGTTCACGCATTTGCCGCAATACCGCAATACGGTGCTGGTGCTGAACAGGCGCACCGGGCGGCTGGTGGCCAACATCGAGACCGACCGCGGCTTCTTCCAAGTGCTGCCCACCGCAACGGCCGGCACGTACCGCGTGCGCCAATGCCTGCCGTTCAACAACCAGCAGTGCAGTGTGCTGGAGGGCACGCATCCGCGCGCCACGCGCGGTGCATCGCGCTCGGACTGCGGCGGCGGTTGCAACGAAACCGACGCCGATGGGCGCTTCGTGGTGGATGTGTTCGCCGGGTATTCGTCCGGTGCCGCCCTAGTGGCCAGCGACCTCGATGCGCATGCCCAAGCGAACATCGAGACCGTGAACATGGGCCTGGCCAATTCCATGGTGGACGAGGTGTACCTGCGCTTGGTGGGCACGGGCACCACACCGCACAACCCCGGCATTGTTACCAGCGTGCTGGAAGATGCCTGGACCTGGTTCGGGGCGGAGATCGAGGCCACCGCGCCGGACATGATCATGGTGTTCCAAACACCCACCAACGCGCCCGGTTCCGCTGGAGGCTGGGGCTACATGCCGGGCCGCGCCAGCGTTGGCGGGGTGGCCTGGCCCACCGTGTACCGCCACGAGGCCGGGCACAATGCCGGTGGTGCCCATTGCTACCCCGACAATGAAAACCACCAGAACGGCTACGACAACGGCCATTGGCGCACGCACCTCTGCGGCAACGACGTGAATTTCTACTCCACCCCCTTGGTGAACGACGACCAGGGCAACCCCATCGGCGATGCCAACGAAGCGGACATGGCGCGCACTTGGCGCGAGACCGCCTTCACCATGGCCAGCTACGCCATGCACAAAGTGCCGTACCACGAGAATGACGAATGCCTTGGGCTCACCTGCTTCCCGGAGCATTGGGGGAATCCGATCGAGTACATAAACATGGTGTACTTCAACACGCTGCTGAACGAACAGTCCGACCCTTCATGGGTCTGCACGGACATCACCGGCTACAGCGACTACCGGCAACTTTCCACGCAAGTGATGCCGGGGGAAACACACGAGCTGTACGCCGCTTCCACGGTAAGCTGGGCAGAATCGACGTTGCGCGCGTGGATCGATTGGAATGCGGACGGCACACTTGCACCGGAGGAATTGGTGATGGACCTGAGCGGTGAAGGACCCTGGGCAACCATGGTAACAGTGCCGCCTGGCGCCGTGGAAGGGCCGCTGCGCCTGCGGATACGCTTGCAGTATGGCCTCGATTCCCAGCCCGATCCCTGTGCCGGTTCCGGTTACTCTTCCGGGGAAACGGAGGACTACACCGTGGAGGTCGTACCTGCAGTGAATGTGGGGATCGCCGCCCATGACGTCCGGTCATTTTCGATCTCCCCCAACCCCGTGGCGGACCGTCTCACCATCGCTGGGCCGGGCCTGGTCCGGGGCGTGGTGTTGTGCAGACTGCTGAATGCACTGGGCCAAGAGGTGAAGGTCCAGCAGGTCCACGGCCAGGCGGACATGGCAGTTGATGTGGCCGGGCTGCCGGCCGGGCTGTACACCTGCGAACTGCGCAACGTCAACGGCGAACGGCAGCTGGCGCGGTTCGTGAAGGAATAACGGACCGCCTACTGGGCGCGGATGATATACTGGTAGGGCAGCAGGTCCACGTTCACCGTGAACCGGGTGAAGCCGGCCTGCTTCAGTTCGGCGATCGCCTCGTCCATGGAGATCTTATGGTCCACCGGTGGGCCCACGGGCAGCGGCACCTTGAAGAAATCGATGGAGACCAGTTCGCCGCCGGGCTTCAGGCCTTTGCGCACCTTGGCGAAATATGCGGGCCGGTCATCGATGTGGTGGTACGTGTTCACCACCAGCGCCATGTCCACCTCGCCGTCCTTCAGCCCGGGGCTGTCATAGGCCAGTTTCCGCAGTTCGATGTGCTGCAGGTTCTCTTCCGCGATACGCTTGCCCAGCGCGGCCTGGAATTCATCGTCCAAATCGGCCGCGATCACCCGGGCACCAGCGGCCGCAAGCTTCACCGAGAAATAGCCCGAGCCCGCCCCGATGTCGAACACGTCCTTGCCCTTCAGCCCGCCCAAGTATTCCAGCACGGCCTGCGGCCGTTGGTAGGCATCCCGCTCCGGCGATTCGAAATTCTTGATCAGGTCGGCCACCTGCGTTTGGTGCATGTATTCATTGGCCGAGCGTGTGCCGTGGTGTTCGTGGTCGTGGCCTTGGCCCATGGCCACGCCGCCAATGGCCATGGCGGCGATCGGGAAGAGGAACTTGATCTTCATGTCAATTCAAGGGTAAGGTTTCGGCTTGCTCCATGCGCTGGCCAACAGTACCGCATGTGCCGTGGATGAAGGAAGGCACGCGGTGCCATCCACAAATTAACGAATGGCCACGGGATAAATGCCGTCCTGCCGCGTGATGCACGGCATCGGACACTTCAACGCCGGGTTTTGCGTTGGTGGTGAACACCGGCCTGTGCATGATCGCCGGCCCATGCGGCCGGAAGCGCCTACGGATGCCGGTAATTTGCGACCTTCCCCATGCTGCGCTTCTTCCGCCGCTTCCTGTTGATCACGCTCGCCGCCATGGCCGGCCTGCTCTTGCTGTTATCGGCCCTGGCCTGGTTCTTCCAGGATGAAGTGAAGGACAAGCTGGTGGCCGTGCTGAACACGCACCTTACCGCACCGCTGCACCAGCAAGGGATCGAGCTTACGCTGATCAAGCGTTTCCCGCAGGCCTCGCTGCGGATCAAGGGTGCGTTCATGCAGGAAGTGCGCAGCGACGGGCAACAGCCAGACACGCTGCTGTACGCCGACGACCTCTACCTCGAATTCAGCATCTTCAGCCTGCTCACCGGCAACCATGTGATCCGCGAACTGCATGGCACGGGCGTGGTGCTGCACCCCGGATTCGATACCAATGGCAAGGAGAATTGGCAGGTGTGGAAATCCGATACCGCGGCATCGGCGTCCGCCGGGGCCACCAACATCAACCTCAAACGCGTGACCTTCGATGGACTGGCGGCGCGCTTCCGCGACGACCGCAGCGCGTTGGAGGTGTCCTTCACCAGCAAAAAGCTCGCGCTGGGTGGCCAATTCCGCGACCAAGGCTCAAGGCTCACCGCCAAGGGCGACGTATGGCTGGCCCATTGGAAGGACGCGCAGGGCACGCATCTGTCCGACCGCCGAACGGTGCTGGATGCCAGTATGCGCTTCGGGGTTGAGGGGCAACCCTTCGAGGTGGAAAAAGGCGAATTGCTCCTCGGCAAAAGCCCGGTATCGTTCACCTTGGCCGTGCTCAACAAAAAAGATGGCGAACACTTGGAGTTGCGCGCGAACGGCTTCAATGTGGACCTGGCCACCGTGGTGCAGATGATGCCTGACGGCCTGCGCCGCACGCTCCGCCGCTATGGCATGGCCGGCAAGGCCGACCTGGCGCTTCATTACAGCGGCCCGCTGGAAGCCCCGGGTCCAGCGCTCTCACTGGGCATGGACCTGCGCGACGGACGCTTTACCGAACTCGCCTCGGGCACCGTGTTCAAAAAGGTGAACGGCCAATTCTCCATCGACTTCACCCCCGAGTGGGCCCCGGCCAAGCTGCTGGTGAAGAATTTCACCGCCAACTCGCCATCCGGTCCCGTGGGCGGCCACTTGGAGCTAACCGGTACCCGTAACGCCAAAGTCCTCGCTGATGTGCACGCCGACCTCGCCCTGGCCGACCTGTTCCGTTTCATCGGCCTCGATACCCTGGAACAGGTGGGCGGCCGCTTGAACGCCACCGCACATGTACAGGGCAAACTGCGCAACGTGGAAGACCTGCGCGCCGCGGACCTGCAAGGCCTGGCCATTACCGGCAGCGTGAAACTGAAGGATGCCAGCCTGAAACTGAAAGGCCTGCGCCACCGCATAACCGCGCTGAACGCGGAAATGGCCCTGGCCGGCAACGACGCCAAGGTCCACGGCCTGCGCTTCAACCTGCAGGGCAACCCCATGGAGCTTACGGGAACCCTGCGCAACCTGATGCCCTACGCCTTTTTCAAGGACCAGCGGCTCACCATTGAGGCCAAGGGCTCATCACCACTGATCGACCTGGCCTCATTGCTTGAGGCCGGAGGCGAAAAAACCAATGCGCCATCTCCATATGCCTTCACCCTGCCGGCGCTGATCGACCTGGACCTGAAGGCCGATGTGGGCGAGCTGCGCATGGAGAAGTTCACCGCAACGGACATCACCGGGCAACTGAAGATCACTGGGCAACAACTGGCCATGGAGCGGCTCAGCTTCCGCACGGCCGATGGCACCGTGCACGGCAGCCTGAAGCTGGATGCGCGTCCCGCTCCGGCCTATCCGCTTTCGATCACCGCCGAGCTCAAGGGCATCGACGTCAACAAGCTCTTCGCCGAATTCCAGGACTTCGGGCAGGCCTTCATCACCTCGCGGCACGTGAAAGGACGCGGCGATGCCCAACTGGCCTTCAATGCGCCGCTGCGCCCCGATTTCAGCCTGGACCAGGACCGTTTGCGCTGTGTGGCGGACATCAGTTTGGCGAACGGGGAACTGAACGACCACGCATCGCTGATCGAAGTGGCGGACTACCTGCAGCGCAACAAGCTCACCGCCGCCTTCGTGGACGCCGGCGCGCTGCGCAAGCAATTCCGCAACGTGCGCTTCGCCAAGCTGGAGAACCGCATCGAGATCAAGGACCGCATGGTGCATTTGCCGCTGATGACGGTGAGCAGCTCCGTGATGGACATGGAAGTGAGCGGCACGCACGGCTTCGATGGCACGGTGGACGACCACCTCAACTTCCGTTTGGGCGACCTTTTCCGCAGCGGCCGGAACAATGAGGACGAGTTCGGGCCGATCATCGACGACGGCACCGGCCTGCGTGTATTCCTGCACATGTACGGCACCACGGACAAGCTGCAGTTCGGGCACGATGGCGCCATGGCCGCCGCGCGGCGCAAGGAGCGCATGAAGCAGGAAACCGCCCAGCTGAAAGGCATCCTGAAAGGTATTGTGGGCGGCGAAAGCGCGACAAGGCCTGAACCACCGCAGCCGCACGGACAGGACCGCATCAGCGTGCAATTCGGCGAGGAGGGCGCCACACAGGCCCCACCCCCGCCAAAGCCGAAAAAAGGGCTCGGCCGCTTGTTGCAAAAGGACGAAAAATCCGCGCCGACGCCAGTCATCACCGTGGAATAATGAGTTGGCGCACCGGCAATTTGGCGAATTGGCAACTTGGCGAATTGGCGAATTCCCCATGAACCTCTACTCCCGCAAGCAACGCTGGAAGCTGGTGCTGGCCCTGGCCGCCATGCTGATCGTGGGCGCCTCGCTGTGGTACAGCAACCTCATCGTGAACAAGGTGCGGCAAGAGGAGCGGCGCAAGGTGGAGCTGTGGGCCGAGGCCGTGCGCAACCGCGCCCAACTGGTCAACTACACCGATTCGCTGTTCCACCGCCTGCGCGAAGAGGAGCGTAAGCGCGTGGAGCTGTGGGCCGATGCGCAAGTGCACCTGGCCAGCGACGATGTGAACGACCTCAGCTTCTATCTGAAGGTGGTGAGCGGGAACACCACCATCCCGGTGATCATCACCGATGAAAAAGGAAGGCCCACCGCCAGCCGCAACCTCGACCGCGGCATCGAAGGCGACCCCGACTCGTTGCGGGCCGAGGTGGCCCGCATGGATGCCGTGCACGAGCCGATCCCCATCACGCTCTACGGCAACCGCAAGCAATACCTGCACTACAAGGACTCGCACATCGTGACCGAGCTGCAGGAAGTGATGGACAACATCATCCGCAGCTTCATCAGCGAAACCGTGATGAACACCGCGGCCGTACCGGTGATCTACACCGACAGCACGCGTACCCGTGTGATCGAGCACAGCAACATCGATCCGGGGGCCATGGCCAACAGCTCGGAACTGCAGGCACGCATCGCGGCCATGGCACAGGCCAATCCGCCCATCGAAGTGTCACTGGCGGGCCGCGGCAGGCATTACATCTTCTACGAGGAAAGCCGCGTGATCACCCAGCTGCGCTACTTCCCTTACGTGCAGCTCATCATCATCGGCCTCTTTTTGCTGGTGAGCTACGCGCTGTTCAGCCTTTTCCGCAATGCCGAACAAAACCAGGTATGGGTGGGCATGGCCAAGGAAACAGCGCACCAGTTGGGCACACCGCTCAGCTCGTTGATGGCCTGGATGGAACTGCTGAAGGAAGGCGGCGCATCGCCGCAGGCCGCCCACGAAATGGGCCGCGACGTGGAACGCTTGGAAATGATCACCGAGCGCTTCAGCAAGATCGGGTCGGCACCTGAACTGGTGCCGGAGCCCATCGGGCAGGTGATCCGCGATACCGTGCAATACCTGCGGCCCCGGCTGCCGCGCCACGTGAACATCGTATTGGAGCCCACGGGCGGCGACATCACCGTGCCGTTGAACAAGGCGCTGTTCAGCTGGGTGATCGAAAACCTGGTGCGCAATGCCGTGGACGCCATGGACGGCGAGGGCGGCATTACCATCACCACCGAACGCAACGGCAATGAGGTGCATGTGGATGTGAGCGATACCGGTAAAGGCATTCCGGCCACCCGGCTAAAGACGGTGTTCCGCCCGGGCTACACCACCAAAAAGCGCGGCTGGGGGCTGGGGTTATCGCTCACCAAACGCATCATTGAAAGCTACCACAAGGGCCGCATCTACGTAAAGCGTTCCACCGTGGGCAAGGGCACCACGTTCCGGATCACGTTGCGGGCGTGAGGCATTCAAGATTAACCTGATGTGCGGCAATTTGCGTAACCCAAAAACTGGGGCGGGGTAACAGTCATTCCCGCTCTGTCCGGGAATTCCAACGATGGATACTTACCAATGAAACGTCGGGCTTTCCGCTCAAAATCAGCGAGCGCCTTGACCTCATACGTCATCCAGGAACTCCGTAAGGGTGCGTGCCTTCTTTTTCCCGGACCGCACAAGCTTCAATTCCGCTACAGCCTCCTCCAGTTCATCGGCCAATGATCGCTCCTCAGTCATCTTGGTTTCGGCAGTTACCTTCACGTAAGGAAGGCTGCGCAAGAATTCCAGAAGAAGTTCCGCCTTATTGCGTTCCACCTCAAGGATAAGCTTCATGGTCATACAAAGCTAAGTTATTCCGGCCTCCGTACACTTGAAGCTGCTTCCATGCCCGGCCTGTACTTCCACATCCCCTTCTGCCGCAAGGCGTGCGTGTACTGCGATTTTCATTTCAGCACATCGCTGCGCACCAAGCCGCAGGTGCTGGCCGCCATGCGCAAGGAACTGCATGCGCGGATCGGCGAGTTGGGGGCTGAACCGCTGGGCACCATCTATTTCGGTGGCGGCACGCCAAGCCAGCTCACCCCGCAGGAGTTGGGGATGCTGCTGCGCGAAACGCGGGCGCTGAACGCCGTGGAGCCGGATGCCGAGATCACCATTGAGGCCAACCCGGATGACCTGAATGCCGACGTGCTGGCCGCATGGCAGGAGATCGGCTTCAACCGCGTGAGCCTCGGCGTGCAAAGCTTCCGCGAGGAACGGCTGCAGTGGATGGGCCGCGCGCACGATGCCCGGCAAACCTTGGATGCACTGAAACTGCTGGCCGGTTCGAAGCTGCGCTCCTGGACCATCGACCTGCTTTACGCCTTGCCGGGCATGGAATTGCCGGAATGGGACGAGCAGCTCACCATCGCGCTGGACCATGGCGTGCCCCACCTTTCGGCCTACCTGCTCACCGTGGAGGAGCGCACGGCCCTGATCCACCAGGTGGAAAAAGGGAAGGTGGCCATGCCCGCGGACGAACAGCAAATGCTCCAGTTCGACCACGCCATCAACAAGTTGGACAAGGCCGGCATTGTGCATTACGAGATCAGCAACTTCGGCCGCCAAGGCCATTTTGCCCAACACAACACCAACTATTGGAAGGGCGTGCCCTACTTGGGCATCGGGCCTTCGGCGCATTCGTACAACGGCAGGCAGCGGCGCTGGAACGTGGCCAATAACGTGCGCTACGCCCAGGGTGTGGAACAGGATGCGATCTATTGGGAGGAGGAAACGCTGACCCCGGCGCAGCGGATCAATGAACGCTTGCTCACCGGCCTGCGCACCATTTGGGGCGTGGAGCTGGCCGCCTTGGGCGAAGATTTCGGGCGCAACAGCGGCAAGGCCGTTCAACGTTACCTTGCGCAAGGCGATCTGCACATGCGCGACGGCCATTTATTCCTCACCGAAAAAGGCAAGCATTTCGCGGACCGCATCGCCTCGGACCTGTTCATGCCCGTTATATGATCGCGGAGATCACCCACCATGGCCGCACCTGGCGCATTGCGCTGGACAGGCCCATCGACCTTTCCATACCCCTTGATGCGAACAGCAGCGGCCCGCGCGCATGGTACGTGGGCCCGCCCCGCTTCACCCCGGTGAGCGACGGCGAACGCACCTACGCCGTGCAGGACGGTGCATCCGTGAACTTCCGCGACGTTTTCTTCAATCCCCACGGGCACGGCACCCATACCGAGAGCGTGGGGCACATCGCACGGCAGATGCACCCGGTGGGCAATCTGCTCCAGCGCTACTGGTTCACCGCGCAGTTGATCAGTGTGCTGCCGGTGGAGCGCCGCACCACTGAAGGCCTGGCGCGCATTGTTACCCTGGAACAATTACGCAACACGGTGAATGAAAAGCCGCCCGAAGCATTGGTGCTGCGCACCTGGCCGAACGATCCGGAAAAGCGGACCCGCGAGTGGAGCAACACCGACCCGCCCTTCATGGAGGCCGAGGCGTGCAAATGGCTCCGCAGCATAGGCGTGAAGCACCTGCTGCTCGACCTGCCCAGCGTGGACCGCGAACGCGATGAAGGCCGACTTTCGGCGCACCGTGCTTTTTGGGACCATCCGTGCAGCACCGACCTCACGCGCACCATCACGGAAATGATCTACGTGCCCAACGAGGTGCGCGATGGCGAATACCTGCTGGAACTGCAACTGCCGCATTTCATCAACGATGCAGCGCCCAGCCGCCCGGTGTTGTACGCGCCGCTGCCATGAACATCGAACGCTTCCGGCAGCTGTGCCTGCAGAAGCCGGGCGCCACCGAGGAAACTCCTTTCGGGCCCGACCTGCTCGTGTTCAAGGTGGCCGGAAAGATCTTCGCCATAGCCGATATCGAACTGTTCGAAAGCATGAACTTGAAGTGCGATCCCGGACGCGCCGTGGAATTGCGTGAATCCCACGAGGGCATCACCCCCGGCTACCACATGAACAAAAAGCATTGGAACACGGTGCTCACCGATGGCAGCGTGAAGGATGCCTTGATCACGGAATTGCTGGAGCACAGCTACGCCTTGGTGGTTGGGTCACTGCCGAAGAAGGTGCGGGCAGGGCTGGACGCACCGTCCGCACGCTGAACAATGCGCCTGGACGGCGTACCTTGACCATGGAATAATTTCGCGCCATGAAGGAAAACCGCAAGCCGGGCCAAAAGATCCTTGGCTATTTCTTCCGCGGCCTGTT
>JBIQMI010000032.1:0-19822 GCA_044463585.1 Cryomorphaceae bacterium | reverse complement strand
CGTAATGGTCGCGCGCTTGGTCCAGGTTCCCCAGGCCTTCGTGGGCCAATGCCTTGTTGGTAAGCAGCGCCGGGATGTTGCGGTTGTACATGCGCAACGGGCACACCTCGCCCGAGCGCTGCAGCAGCGCCAGTGCCGTATCGTACCGCCCGAGGTCCATCTCCACCACGGCCAGGTTCATCAGGCTGCGGTGCCACGACGCGCTGTCGCCGGTGGGCCGGCCCATGGCCACCTGCTGGTTGATCGCGATGGCCCGCTTGAAATGGTCGCGTGCCTTCAGCGTGTCGTTGGTGCGCGCGTAGAGCATGCCCACATTGTTCAGCGTGCGCGCCATGCCCGTGCTGTCGCCCAGTTGTTCCTTCAGCCGCAGTGCCTCCAATTGCTGCTCAAGGGCTCCGGCCGGGTCGCCGGAAAGTTCCAGCACCACCCCCAGGTTGATCCGCGCCGTGGATTCCACATCCGTAAGCCCCTGCTCTTGCGCAAGGGCGATCACCATGCGGTGGCAAACCGCCGCGCTGTCCAACCGGTTGCGCCTTTGCATGATGTTCCCCAACACTCCCAAGGCCATGGCCCGCGGCTTGTGCAGCCCTGCGGCCCCTGCTTCCTTCAGGATGTAGTGCACAGCGGCCTCAGCGCTGGTGTCATTCCCTTCGGCCAAGAATGATCGCGCGGAATCAAGGGCAAGGATGAAGCGGGTGCTGTCCGCGCCAGGCCCGTTGCGCGGCGCCGGGGCATCCGGCCGTCCGCACGCCGCAAGCAGCACGGCGAGCATGATCGGCAGCAGGAATGAAGGTGGCGGCATGCAGCAATGGTGGCCGGGCAAACCTACCTCCACGGCGTGCCACATCGGCATCCGTTGAGTATTCGCTGCGTGTGATCGAGCAGCTGGGGGGTCAGCCTTTCAGCTCCTGCGGCACCGCGCACACCGGTACCGGCCGCCACTTGTGCGCGTTGGCGGCATGCAGCCGATCGTAGATGGCGAGCACCTCGCGTTGGCGGTCCGTGGGCTGCTGTGGTGTTCGGCCTGATTCGCGCAGCGCCATGGCCCATTCCAACTCGGGATAGCTGGCACCGAGCTGTGCCTCATCGCTGCGGTCATCAGCAAAGAGGCCGTCGCTGGGGGTGGCCTGCCGTATGCTTTGGATGATGCCGAGGTTTTCCGCCAGGGCGAATACTTCGGTCTTGGTAAGCTCGCCAATGGGGGAGAGGTCCACGCCGCCGTCGCCGTACTTGGTGAAGAAACCAACACCGAAGTCCTCGATCTTGTTGCCGGTGCCGGCCACCAGCAGCCGCTGCAGGCCGGCGAAGTAGTACAGCGTGGCCATGCGCAGCCGCGAGCGGGTGTTGGCCAACGCCAAGGCGTGCTGGGCCGTGTCACTCCCCGGGGGAAGGGCCTTTGCCATTTGGTCGAAGGTGGCGCTGAGGTCAACGTTGAGCGAGGTTACCACCGGGAACTGCTGCTTCAACCAAGCGATGTGCTCCTGCGCGCGGCCTACATGCGCCGCTGGTTGGTGGATGGGCATTTCCAGGCAAAGCAGCGGCAGGCCCGTGCGCGCACAAAGCGTGCTTACCACCGCGCTGTCCACCCCGCCGCTGATGCCGATGACAAAGCCCCGCTGCCCGGCGCGCGCACAGTAATCGCCCAGCCACGAGGTGATGTGGCCAACAATGCCCTCTGCGTTGAACATGCTATGCGCGCCGCGTTGACCGGCCGTTTCCGCTTGCGATCAGAAGAACACGCCAAGCGAAAGCTCGAAATACTTCAGGTTGGCATCCAGCTTCGTGGTGTTACCCGCGCCGTCGGGTATTTCCACCTTCTTCAGGATGTTGCTGAAGCCGTTGTTGTAGGTAATGCCCACCATGGCCGAGGTGTTGCCGCTGAAATTGAATTCAAGCCCGGCGCCCAGGATCAACGAGGCCTTGAAGAGGTTCGTGTGGTCGAGCAGGTTTTCATCGGTGAGCCGGTCCACCTTTTTGGGATCGTCCGCATTCACTTGGTCGAGCTCACCTTTCGCCGAAATGTTGAACGCCGTGCCGAAGCCGATCTGCCCGTAATAGGTCATGTAGCCGATCTCGTTCGTTTTCAGCTTCAGCGTTAGCGGCAGTTCGATGTACTGGTACCGCGTGATCCGTTCCAGGTTCCGGTCCATGTACGGATAGGTGCTCTTTGTGCCGGTATTGTTCAGGTACAGGCCGGTGGCGAAGGCGTAGTTGTGGCTCACGCCGAAAAGAAAGTCCGCCATCAGGCCGTAGGAATAGCCCATGCGCGCGCCGTCGTTCTTCAGGTTCTTGGTGTTGGGCTTGATGAAGCTGAGGTTGGGTGCGGCCTTCAAGCCAAAACGGACTGATTTGTCCTGGGCATTGGCGGCGGTTGTGCCCATTGCAAGCAGAAAGATGACGGCGTAAAGCTTCTTCATAGGTTTGCGGCGTTTGGGATGAACGCCAAAAGTAAGCGTGGGCCGGGCAAGGCCGGTATTGTTGCCGGTGCCCTTGTGCTGCTGGCCCTGGCCGGTTGTGGGCAAGGCGGCAGCAAGCGCGGCGTGGCTCCAGTGCCGGTGAACATCACCATTGAACGGCTGGACCAGGACCTGTTCCGCAGCGCCAGTTCCACGGGTGGCAATTTCAGCATGCAGCTGTACGCCAAGTACGGCGGATTCTACAAGATCTACGTGGAGGACGTGCTACAGGCAGCGCCCTACAACGACCCGCGGCTGCCCATGGCGCTGATCCAATTCACGCACGACCACGATTGGGCGGCAGTGCAGGAGCTGGCGGACAGCGTGTTGGGCGACATGGCGGCGCAGCAGACCGGCTTCAACGCTGCTTTTGGCCGGTTGAAGGCCTATTTTCCCGATAGCGTTGTGCCGCGGATCGTGGCCTACAACTCGGGTTTCAATTACGGTGTGCTGCCCACCGACAGCGTCCTGGGCTTCGGCGTGGAATGGTTCGTGGGGCAGCAGAGCCCGGTGGTGCAATACCTCTCGCCGGAGATCTTCCCGCAGTACCGCAAGGACCGGATGCGCCCCGAGATGCTGCTGCCCAGCGTGGTGAAGGGCTGGTTGCTGGCGCACTACACGCGCGACACGCGAGGCGAGGACCTGCTGAACAATTTGGTAGTGGTGGGCAAGGCGATGGCCCTGCTGGACGCGCTGCTGCCCGATGTGCCGGCGGAGCTCAAGTTCGCATTCACCGCGGAACAACTGAAGTGGTGCCAAGCGAACGAATTCAACATCTGGCGTGAAGTGGTGGCCAAGGAAATGCTGTACTCCAAGGACGCCAAGGTGGTGGACCGGTTCATGCAGGATGGGCCTTTCACGCCGGGGCTTCCACGCGAAAGTCCCGGCCATATCGGTGAATGGATCGGGTACAGGATGGTGGAAAGCTACTTGAAGGCCAATCCGGGTGTAAGCTTTGCGGAGCTGTTCGCCATGCACCACCCGCAGGCCATTTTGAAAATGTACAAGCCGCGCTAAGCACAATGAAGGAATTGGATATCGTGATCAGTGTAACCACGGACGAGAACCATGTGCCGGAAGGCATTGCATGGTCGGCGCAGGAAGGGGAGAACAAAGGGAAGGCCAAGGCCATGCTGCTGAGCCTGTGGGACGCGGAGGAATTGAATACCCTGCGCATCGACCTCTGGGCGAAGGACATGACGTTGGATGAGATGAAGGCTTTTTTCCACCAGAACATCCTCACCATGGCGGATACGTTCGAGCGGGCCACCAACGAGGACAAGATGGCGGCGCAGATGCGCGATTTCGCGGATTATTTTGCGGAGCACATGTTGCCGGAGTTGAAGAAGAAATAGGGCCCTGGAGGAATTTGCCAATTCGCCAAGTTGCCAATTCGCCAATGGCGGTGAGCTCTTGGCTGCTAGCTTTTAGCCTTTAGCTTGGGGGTGGCAGTGCCGCTTGGCATGCGTCGTTTTCTGCGACCCCTCCGGGGTCGATTTCCGTTGGGTTCGTTTATCTAACTGGTGCGACCCCGTCCGGGGTCGATGGCCTTGCTGCCGAAATGGTGCGGTGATGTCCCGCGTAAGGGCTTGTGCGACGCTCCGCGGTCGTAATGCACGGTGGGCTGTCGTTTGATGCGTGGTGCCGCTTTGCGATCTCGGGTTTCGATGATCGTTTTTGCAGTGGGCGATCGATCCTGAAGGGATTGGATTCATGCACGTCCCCGCTGACGGCATGCGTCGTTTTCTGCGACCCCATCCGGGGTCGATGGCCTTGCTGCCCTACATATTGGCGAGTTACGTGTAATTATCGGACAAGGGCTGAAGGCCCGATACATACCTCCCGCATGTCTTGAGCGTTCGAGTTCCCGGCGATGGATGGTCGATCCCGAAGGGGTACATGGCCTGGGTGCCTGCCATTCGGCCGATGGCGCCGCGATCACGGGTATTCCAGTTCGCCTTTCAGCGGCTGGAAGAAGCCGTACAACCACGGGTTTCCTTTGCGCACCTTCACTTCCATGGAACTGATCCGTGCTGCTTGGCCGCCTTCGTTCCATGCGTAAACGCGCAGGTTGGCGCCGTGCCCATGGCCGGGAATGTCCGATAGGGCGATGGCGGAGACCAAGGTGGCGGCGCCTGTGCCGTAATAGGATTGGCCGCGGTAGAAGATGCTTTCATCGCCTTGGCGCAATTCGGTGATCAGCTTCAGTCCATGGCCTTCGGCCGCGGTTACGTGCATGATAGCCTCGATCACGTCGTTGTCGTTGCCGGTGATGGCGTACAGGGGCTTTTCCAGCAACAGCCCGAATTCCTTGCCGGAAAGATCCCATTGAGCGATCGGGTGCGCTGCCAGCGTGTCCCGCCACAGCGGCAGGTTTTCGTCCACCTGCCAGCCTTCGCCCTTTACGGCCTCGGAAGCGGCCTGGCTTTTCCAGCGGTGGTCATTCAACCCGGCCGGTGGTGCGCCGGTGAACAGCCACGTTTGCCCCTCGTCCATATCGTGCCGCTCCGCCAAAAAGGGGAAGTGGGCCTGCACCTGCGCCATCCGTTCAGGGTCGGGGGAAGGCGTGCTGCCCAGGAAAACGCTGGACAGCCCAGGGGCCTGCAGCACGCTGTCCATCCACTCCGCCGGTTTGTTCCGCATGTTCACGTACCGCACGTCATCCGGCCGGGCGCCCCAGTGGTTGAAATAGAACGCCATCACGTTGTCAGGGGCATCGGTCATGGCCAGCCGCCCGGGATCTTGCTGGGCCTGAAGGATCCCGCGGGCGATGGCTTCGTACCGCGAGCGGTAAAAGATCTCGTAATGCGCCCGGTCGGTGACCAAGGTGAAGACGGAAACGGCGCAGATGCCGGTCACGATCGGCCAGGTCCAAGCCTTCGGCAAATGGCGCAATCCGGCGAACGTGCCGAGCAGGATGTAGGGAAAGGAGAACAACACGGTGGAATACTGGAGCACCGGGGAGCGCCAGACGGAATAGGCATACCCCACGGCCAACGGAAGCAGGCCCCATGCCAAGGTGATGGTCCACACCGGCGCATTGCTGCCCTTGTGGCGGATGCGCAATGCCGCGGAGCTGGCGGCCAGCAGGATCCACACCGCGCCAAAGAGCCAGGAGCAATGGGCCAGCCACCATAGGTAATCGGGGATCCATTGCGCGGTGGGTGCGGCCAACCAGAGATCGAGCCCCTTTTGGCCGAGCTGCCCCAGGAGCAATGGAATGTTCGGCAGGTACAGGAGCACCGCCACGCCGCAGGCCACCAGGTACGGCTTGCGCTGCTCCTTGCCCAGCAGCGGAAGGCTGGTGCTGCACATGATGAAGGCGAGCATCAGCGTGAAATGGTGGGTGTAGGCGGAAAGCACGGCCGCAAGGACCACCCCGGCCAAGCTGCGCCGCGTGCCGCTGGCCAGGTAGCGCGTGAGTTGGTCGGCCAGCAGCGCCGTGGTGAAAAGGCCCGCGGCGTACGGCCTCGCGATCTGCCCGTACATCACCGTGTATTGCATGGTGGCCAGCAGCGCGGTGATGATCAACGCCACCTGCCCGCCGGCCCACGCGTAGGCGAAGCGGTAGAGGAAGAACAGCGCGGCGACCGACATCAGCACGAAGGGGAGCTTCACCGCCGCTTCGCCCATGCCGAACAGGCGCGTCCACAGCCATTCGAATACCTGTACGCCCGGCGGGTGGGTGTCCAGCGCGGCAACGCCCGTGCGGATGGTCTCGCCCAGGCCGGGGTAGATGCGGATCAATGCGCTGAGCTCATCGTGGGTGTACGGGATGCCGGGGAGCTTCCAGGCCCTGAGCACCAAGGCCAGCAGCAACAGCAGCGCCAAGGCCGTTCGCTCCATGGGCGTTCCGGGCAGCCAGCTTTCCATGGCCCCGGCCAGCTTGGTGCGCCGATCCGCGTTGTTCATCGCCCGCGGTCCATGTCGCGTTTGAGGTCCTTGGCCTTTATGCTCTCGCGCTTGTCGTAGGTCTTCTTCCCCTTGGCCAGCGCGATCTCCACCTTCACCATGCCATTTTTGGCGAAGAAGGCGCGCACCGGAACCAGCGTGATGCCCTGGTCCTTCAGCTTGCGCTGCAGCTTGTTCATTTCCTTGCGGTGCAGCAGCAGCTTGCGGTCGCGCACCGGCTCATGCGCGAAGTTCTTTGCCTTTTCGTACGGCTGCACCGTCATGTTGCGCAGGTACAGTTCTTCCCCGATGAAGGTGCAGAACGCCTCGGTGATGCTGGCATTTCCCGCGCGGATGCTTTTCACCTCGCTGCCCACCAGCACGATCCCGCATTCGAATGTTTCGAGGAAGAAATAATCGAATGCGGCCCGGCGGTTCTTGATCTCGGGCATGACAGGTGCGGCCATGGTGCGAAGATGCGAACGATGCGCCTCAAGTGTTCGCGCCCGGTCCACCGGTCCACTCAATGCCGTCCGGCAGCAGCTTGATGCGGCGTGCCTTGTACAACGCGCCCACCGCCTGCTTGAAGGCTTTCTTGCTCAACCCGAATGCCGACTGTATTTCCTGCGGGCTGCTCTTGTCGGTGAAGGGAATCTTGCCGCCGCCCGCCCGCAGCTTGTCCACCAGCAGCTGCACATTGGCATCGTTGTAGTGCTGGTACCCGATGGGCTGCAGGCTGATGTCCAGTTTATGGTCCGGCCGCACCTGCTTGATGTAGGCCGTTAGGAGCTCCCCGGCGCGGATGTCGCGGTGCACGTCGCTGTGGTGCAACAGGCCGCGGTGCTTGTGCTCCACCGCCACCGACCAGCCCAGCTCGCTGCGGTGGTAGGGAATGATGCGCACTTCGTCGCCGTTGGCAACCTGCAGTTCGGTGTTGTCGAGGAAACGGTCGATCCGCGAACTGCCGTACAGGCGGTCGGTCTTGCGGTCGAGCGCCATGTACACCACGTAGCTGCGGCCGGCCTGCATGCGTTCCTGCTGTTCGGCGAAGGGCACCAGCAGGTCCTTATCCAGCCCGATGTTGGCGAAGGCGCCAGTGCGCGTGACCGCGGTTACGGGCAACAGGGCCAATTGGCCAGGCAACAGCGCCGGCCGTTGGGTGGTGGCCACTTGCCGGTCCTCGGAGTCGCGGTAAACGAACACTTCCATCGCGTTGCCGATGCGGAAATCGGGTGGCACGTACTTGTTGGGCAGCAGCACTTCGTTGCCTTCGGCATCGCCCAAGTACAGGCCCATGGGCGCCTGGCGCTGGATGGACAAGGTTTGTATGTGGCCGGTCCTGATCACTTTTCGCCCGTGTTTTCTTCTTCCTGCTCCTCGCTCGCCTCTTTCTTGAAAATGCTGCCGATCGTCTTGCCGATCTTCTGCACGGCATCAATGCCGATGTGCAGCGGTTCGGCCGAAATGCCCGAGTAGTCCTCAATGCCGTGGTAGTCGCTGTACTGCTGCGGGTACACCACCACGCGGTTGTTGGTGGCGAAATACTTCTCCAGCTTGGGCGGCACTTTTTCCAGTTCGCTCATGAAGGAGGCCGCGCCGCGCCGTGCCGATACCAGGATGAAGACATCGGTCTCGCGCACGCTGCGCGAAAGGATGAGGAAGTCCTCCCATTCATCGAACGGCACTACCGACAACGGCGCGGTGGACTTCAAACGCTCCATGGCCTTCATCACGGCCTTGCCCGTGGTGGCGTTGCAGTGCATGATCAACGGCACGGTGAGCTCCTGTGCCAACTGGGCCACCTTGGCCACCCACAGCTCGAAGCCTTTTTCGTACTCTGCCAAGGGCGGCACGGCGCACACGATGCGCTTGTGCGCCACCAAGGGCTGCTCAAAGTGCCCCACGAAGACCGTTTTGTCCACGTTCTGCAGGATCACGTCGAGCTTGTCGCCCAGGTAGCGGTCGAAAAAGCCCGTTTTCTGCGGCCAGCCCAGCACAATGATGTCCGACATGAGCTCGCGCGACATGCGCAGGATGCCGCTGGCCACGTTGTGGTCGATGGTGGTCACCACCTTCAGTTTCGTTTCCGAGGCGGCCGCCTGGCGCACGTAGGCATCGAGCTTGTTGCGCGCCTTCAGGATGTTCATTTCCGCTTCGGCGTTGTTGGACACCACGGTGAGCACGGAAATGGGGTTGGGCGAGCGCTTATCCTTGATGTAGATGGCGAACTCCATGAGCTTCTCCATCATGGCCGTGGTGGGGCTGGGCACCAGGATGTGCTCCGTGGGCTGGCCGTTGGCGGGCACCAGGTCCGAGCCGTCGTCGGGCGTTTCCTGGATGATCTTCTTGGCCGCTTTTTCCGTGGCGAAGGAGGCCACCATGCACGTAACGAGGATGAGCAGGATGGTTCCGTTGAGGATGGCATCGTCGAGGATGTTCTCGCGGTAGCCCACCAGGATCACGGCGAGGGTGGCGGCGGCGTGGGCCCCGCTTAGGCCGAAGATCAACCCGCGCTGGGCCTTGCTGAACTTGAAGGTGATCTGCGTAAGCCAAGCGGCGAGCCATTTGCCGGTAATGGCCACCACCGAAAGCGTTCCGGCCACGATCAAGGCCATGGGCCCGTGGGTAAGCACGCTCACGTCCACCAACATGCCCACGCTGATCAGGAAGAAGGGGATGAAGAGCGAGTTGCCGATGAACTCAATGCGGTTCATCAGGGCCGAGGAATGCGGGATCAACTTGTTGAGCGCAAGGCCCGCCACGAAGGCGCCGATGATGGCCTCCACGCCGGCCAATTCCGCCAGGAAGGCAGCGAAGAAAACCACCGTGAGCACGAAGATGTAGTGCGAGTGCTTCTCATTCTCCAGCTTGCGGAAGAACCATTTCGCCACCGGCGGGATCACCAGGAACATGATGGCGGAGAACACCGCCAGCGATATCGCCAGCCTCACCCAAAAGTCGCCATCCAACGTGCCTTGGCTGCTGCCGATGATCACGGCGAGAATGATCAGCACCGCCGTGTCCGTAAGAATGGTGCCGCCAACGGTAACGGCCACCGCTTGGTTCTTCGATACCCCCAGCCGGCTTACAATGGGGTAGGCCACCAAGGTGTGCGTGGCGAACATGCTGGCCGTAAGGAAGGCCGCGTTGAAATCATAGCCGAGCAGGAAATGGCAGACCGGGTAGCCCACCGCAAGGGGGATGGCAAAGGTGAACAGCCCGAACACCAGGCTTTTGTTGCGGTTGGCCTTGAATTCGTTGAGGTCCAGTTCCAGGCCCGCGATGAACATGATGTACAGCAGGCCGATGGTGGAGAAGAGGTCGATCGCGGAGTTCTTGTCCAACAGGTGAATGCCGTACGGCCCGATGATCACCCCGGAAATGATGAGGCCGATGATGCCCGGGATGTTCAGGCGTTTGAGCAGGATGGGCGACAGCAGGATGATCGTGAGGATCAACGCGAAGACAAGCACCGGGTTCTGCAGCGGCAAATGGAAATGGCGCAGGATAGTGTCGAGGTATTCACTCACGATCGGAAGGGTGTGTAGGGGTGTGCCGATGCCGCGCCGGCCGCAGCGGGCGCGGTGTTGTTAGGGGTGGTAAATATAGTTTACCCCTGCGGGCCCCTTGGCCGCGGGGCACCGCACGGAGGTCAAAGGACAAGCCGCCCCCGGAAGCCCCGCGCGGCGTAATAGGATTGCGCGCCGTTGTGGTAAACGAACACGCGCCCATAGCGGCGGTCCCCGAAAATGGCACCGCCTTCGGCCCGCACCTCATCAGGGGTTTTCAGCCAGCTGGACGTCTTCAGGTCGAAGGCGCCGTATTGCTGCAGCTGGAAGTACTGGTCCTCGGTGAGCAGTTCGATGCCCATGTCCCGCGCGCTGTCAATGGCATTGCCGGCCGGCCGGTGTTCCTTGCGCGAAAGCCAACTTTCGTGGGCGTAGCAAAGGCTTCGGCGCCCGGCCGGCGTTTCCGGCGAGCAGTCGATGAACGTGATTTCTTCCTTCCGGCCATCCAACACCACCACATCGGGTTCGCCACCGCTTTGCTCCATGGCCATGATCGCGTCCAATTTGGCGGGCTGGGCCTTCAGCCGGCCCTCGACCGTTTTCCATTCGGTGCCCGGATGCCTGGTCCTGTTCGCCGCAAAGCGCTTTTTCAGCCGTTCCAACAACATGTCGTGGTCGAGGTCCTCCATTATCGGATCGCGTTTCAAGGCACCGAAAGTATCGGTGCCGTTGCGAATATCGTTTTCCGGCGGAAGGAAAAACGCACAGGGTAGGCCTACCCGAACTTGAAGGAGGTCATGGTGAGGGAACCGGCCACCGGCTTGTCATTGAACACGGCCACTTCATCCTGTGCATCCTTCAGCGCAACGCTGTACAACAAGGGCAGGAAATGCTCGGGCGTGGGAATGGCCAGGTCGAAGGCGCGGCCCTGTGCCCGGAAGTTGACCAAGGACTGGCTATCCCCGGTGAGCACAAGCTGCTTCATGCGTTCGTTGGCCTCGTCGGCCCAGTCGTAGGCGAAAGGCTCGCCGTTCATTTTATCCCAGGCCACCATGCCCAGGTTGTGCACGATGTTGCCGCTGCCGATGATCAGCACGCCTTTGTTGCGCAGGGCCGCCAATTCCTTGGCCAGTTCGAAATGGTGGCGCGGCGGCTTGGTGTAGTCGAGGCTGAGCTGGATCACGGGCACGTCCGCCTGCGGGTACAGGTGCTTGATCACGCTCCAGGCTCCGTGGTCCAGCCCCCATTTATGGTCCAAGGCCACATCGCCGCTGGTCACCATTTGTTTCACTGTTTCCGCCAGTTGGGGGCTGCCGGGAGCGGGGTATTGCACCTCTGACAATTCCTTCGGGAAGCCGCGGAAGTCGTGGATGGTAGGCGGTTGCTGCATGGCGGTCACCAAGGTGCCGCGCGTTTCCCAATGCGCCGAGATGCACAGGATGGCGTTGGGTTTCTGAAGCGCCTGTCCCAGCTTTTTGAAGCTCGCCGTGAAGTCATTCTCCTCAATGGCGTTCATCGGGCTTCCATGGCCCAGGAAGAGCACCGGCATTTTGCCCGTGGTGCCCAAGGAACCGGCGAACTTGGCAAGGGCGTTCAGTTTCATCGTTTTGGCCGCCAGCGGCGCCAAGGCCATCAGGCGGAGGAATTCATTGCGTTTCATGGTGGCCAGCGTAAAGGTACGGACCGCCGATTCACTTCACCACCAGTACCGGCACCTTCACCCGATGCCTTACCGCGTCCACCGTGGCACCGAATAGCAGGTCCTTCAGGCCGCGGTGCCCGTGCGAGCCCATCACCAGCAAACCGGCGCCGCTCTTGTTCACCAGTTCGGGTATGGCCACTACCGGGCTGCCGTGCCCAATGGCCGCTTGCGCGCTGTAGCCGGCATGGCGGAGCTTTTCCGCGTAGCGCTCCAAGTTGTTCGCGTCGTCCACGGCTTCGCGGTCGCCGGTGAATTTGCCCAAGTAGCGCGCCGCGGCGCTTTCGGTGATGTGCACCAGCAGGTACGCGGCCTGCGTGCCGCCCTGTGCGAGGGCGGCGTTGATCACCTTTTCATCCAGCGGCCTGAATTCCACGGTAACGGCGATCAGCTTCGGGGAGGGAGTTTCCCGCAGGTGCAGGTCCGGCATTTCCGCGTCGATGTGCCCATGCGCGCTTTTCCAACGGGCGAAGAAAGGCTTGATGGTGATGTAGGCCAGCAACACCGCCGCCAGCAGCGCCACCGGTATGGCCAGGTATTTCACCCAAGGCAC
This sequence comes from Cryomorphaceae bacterium, assembly GCA_044463585.1. Taxonomy (GTDB): domain Bacteria; phylum Bacteroidota; class Bacteroidia; order Flavobacteriales_F; family PHOS-HE28; genus PHOS-HE28. The sequence goes on along the minus strand of JBIQMI010000032.1, from coordinate 7,714 downwards.
ATAAGGGCCTCCGCCGTGCAGCCAGCCTTCGATCTCGTCCACCACCAGCATGCCGTTCAGCAAAACGATCAGCAGCGCCACTCCCCAGGCCAGTGCCTGCACCCACGGCTTGATCGCCCATTCGCCCATGCTGCTTTTGTCCGAGGTGAAGTGGATCAGCGGGATCACGGCAAAGCCCAATTGCAGGCTCAGCACCACCTGGCTGAACACGAGCAGTTGGCCCAGCGATCCCTCACCGAACCAAAGGATGCTGGCGATGGCGGGCACGATGGCCAGCAGGCGTGTGATCAACCGCCGCAGCCAGGGGCGTATGCGCAGGTTGAGGTAGCCCTCCATTACGATCTGCCCGGCCAGCGTGCCGGTAATGGTGCTGCTCTGCCCGGCACCGATCAGGGCCAGGGCGAAGAGCGCCGGGGCGAGGTCGCCGAAGATCTCGCCCAGCAGCTGGTGCGCTTGGTCGATCTCCACCACCTCGAAATGGCCGGCGGTATGGAAGGCCGCCGCGGCCAGCACCAGAATGGCGGCATTGACAAAGAAGGCGAGGTTGAGCGCGATGGCGGTATCGAAGAAGTTGAAGCGGATGGCCTCGCGCATGCCCGCCCGCGTACGCTCGTACCGCCGCGTTTGCACCAGCGAGCTGTGCAGGTACAGGTTGTGCGGCATCACGGTGGCGCCGATGATGCCGATGGCGATGTACAGTTCCTTGCCCGACAGGGCCGAGGGCACCAACCCCGCCAGCACCGCTGCCGGCTGCGGTTGGGCGATGAACATTTCCACCAGGAAGGCCGAGCCGATCAGGCCCACCATGCCCACGATGAATGCTTCCATCCACCGCATGCCCTTGTTCAGCAGCAACAGTATCAGCAGCGTGTCCAATCCCGATATGATCACGCCCCAGGTCAAGGGCAGGCCCAGCAGCAGGTTGAGGCCGATGGCCAGCCCGATCACCTCGGCCAGGTCGCAGGCGGCAATGGCGATCTCCGCCAGCACGTACAGTGGGATGTTCACCACGCCGGGGTAGGTGTGGCGGCTGGCCTGTGCCAGGTCGAGGCCGCGCACGATGCCCAGCCGCGCGCTGAGGCTTTGCAGCAGCAGTGCCATTACGTTGCTCATCAGCAGCACCCACAGCAGCTTGTAGCCGAAGGCACTGCCGCCAGCGATGTCCGTGGCCCAGTTGCCGGGGTCCATGTAGCCCACGCTGATCAGGTAGGCCGGACCGAGGAAGGCGAAGATGCGCCGCCAGCCCTTGGCCTTCGGGATCTCCACGCTGGAGTGCACTTCGCCAAGCGAACGGCTATCGTTCATTTTTTCGAAGGCTTTTTCGCCGTGGGCTGCACCAGCAAATGGCCCGCTACCTGTGCGGAAAGCAGCACCGCCTCATCATCCGCGCCGCGCAGTTCCATGCTGCCGTCGAAGTCGTGCACGGCCTCCACCGTGAACGCATCGCCGATGCGCACGCTTTTGCGGTCCAGCAACTGCAGCAATTGGTCGTTGCCCTGGTGCACCGCCACAATGCGCAGCGTCCTGCCCACGGCCATTCCTGCCAAGGGCGTGGCCGTGCGCTCGGGCAAGCGGCCCCGCCGATCGGGAATGGGGTCGCCATGGGGGTCGAATAAGGGGTCACCGAGGAATTGGGCCAAGCGGTCGGTCAATGCCGCGCTTTGCACATGCTCCAGTTGCTCGGCCAGCTCGTGCACTTCATCCCAACCGAACTGCAGGTGCTGTACCAGGAAGGTTTCCCACAAACGGTGCTTGCGCACCAGCTTCAGCGCTTCGGTGCGGCCTTTGGCGGTGAGCTTTGCGCCGTAGTAGGGTTCATGTTCCAGCAGGCCTTTCTCCGCCAGTTTCTTCAGCATCACCGTTACGCTGCTGGGGCGAATGCCCAAGCGGTCGGCAACATCCTTGGTGCCCGCGGTGGATCCTTCCTCCTGCAGGCGGTGCACCGCTTTTATGTGGTCTTCCTCGCTGCGGCTCAGCATGCCGCAAATGTAAGCCGAAGCCAATCAAAAGTTTAGGCTAGGCTAAATGTGCGGCAGCGGTGGTCGTTCAATACGTGATCACGCGGGCCTTGGCGGCACCGGTGCCCACGGCCAGTTTTACGGCCACCACGGTAGCCAGCATGGCCAGCACGGGCAACCATGATCCGCCCAGGTCGAACAGGCTGCCTGCTATGAAGGGCCCGGCCGCAGCGATCAAGTAGCCCACCGATTGCACCATGCCCGAGAGCTCCGTGGCCGTGGCCGCATCGGGGGCGCGCGCACCGATCATGAACAGTGAAAGGCTGAAAGCGCCGCCCAGGCTGAGGCCCAGCAGGGTGATCCAAACGGCCATGCCGCCGATGCCGGGCAGGGCGAGCCCCAGCAGCGCCACGGTTTCCATGGCCACCATGGTGCGCACGATAGCGCGTTGGTCGCGGCGCCTGGCCGCCCAAAGCGGTATGGCCAACGAGCCGACGGCACTGGTGATCTGGGAGAGCGAAAGCATCCAGCCCGCGTAATGCGCACTGTGCCCGGCGGCCTGCACCATGTCGGGCAGCCAGGCCAGGAAAACATAGAAGGTCAACGATTGCAGGCCCATGAACAACGCAACGCTCCACGCGATGCGCGAGCGGCCGAGGTGCCGCATGGCGGCCATGAAGTTCCGCCCCGCGCCGGTGCGCGGCAGGCGCTTGAGCTGAGGCAGCCACAGCAGCCAGGCCGCTGCGGCCAGTAGCGCCCAACTCGCCAACGAGCCCCGCCAGCCCCACGCCCATGTGGCCAGGGGCACGCTGATGCCGGCGGCCAAGGAGGCGCCCACGCTCATGGCGCACGAGTAAAGGCTGGTCATGGTGCCGTAGTGCCTGCCGAAATTCTCCTTCACCAAACTGGGCATGAGCACGTTGGCCAGCGCAATGGCGATGCCCAGCAGCAGGGTGCCCGCGAGCAGCGTGGCCACGTTGGGCCCCGAACGCAGCAGGATGCCCGTGGCCAGCAGCGCCATGGCCCAGCTCAATGTGGCGCCCGTGCCAATGCGCCGCGTAAGCATGGGCGTAAGGGTGGAAATGCCCGCGAAGGCCAACAGGGGCAAGGTGGTGAGCAGGCCGACCAGTGCGCTGGAAAGACCAAGCTCGTTGCGCACCGTATCGGCCAAGGGGCCCAGCGCCGCCATGGAGGCCCGCAGGTTGAAGGCGATGAGCAGGGTGCCCGCCGCCAGCAGCGGTGCGCCCATGAACGATGGTTGACCGGTTTGCTTCGGCATGTGCGGCAGGGGCGCCGAAGGTACTTTTGGCCGCGATGTACAAGCTGCTGCGCCCGTTGTTGTTCAGCCTTTCGCCCGAGCGCGCCCACCATTTCACCTTCGCCCTGCTTGAACTGGCCAAGCGGCTGCCCGGCGCCCTCGCCCTGGCGGGAGGCCAACGGCCGCCTGCAACGGCCGCGGTGGAGGTGATGGGCCTGAAATTCCCCGGGCCGGTCGCCCTGGCGGCCGGCATGGACAAGGACGCCAAGCATGTGGATGCCCTGGCACGCATCGGTTTCGGCTCGGTGGAGGTGGGTACGCTCACGCCACTGCCCCAACCCGGCAACGAGCGGCCACGCCTATTCCGCCTGAAGGCCGACCGTGCGTTGATCAACCGCATGGGCTTCAACAACGGTGGCGTACAGGCCGCGGTGGTGCGCCTGCGCAGGCGTCCGCCGGGCGTGATCGTCGGCGGCAACATCGGCAAGAACAAGGCGACGCCGAACGAGCAGGCCATCGACGATTACGTGAAGTGCTTCGAGGCACTGTATCCCGTGGTGGATTATTTCACGGTGAACGTGAGCAGCCCCAACACCCCCGGCCTGCGCGCATTGCAGGAGAAAGGCCCGTTGCTGGAAATCCTGAGGGAATTGAAGCGCAGGGCTGATGTGCATGCGGTGGGTGGTGGTGATATGCCATTGGAGAATGGAGGCCCTCCCAATCACCAATCACCACTCCCCAATCACCAATCACCAAAACCCATCCTCCTAAAAATCGCCCCGGACCTGACCAACGAACAGTTGGACGACATCGTGGCCGTGGTGAAGGAAAGCGGCATCGCCGGTGTGATCGCTACCAACACCACCATTGCACGGGAGGGGCTGAAGATGCACAAGGCCGAATTGGAGGCCATCGGCGCGGGTGGACTGAGCGGCGCACCGGTGCGTACGCGCAGCACTGAAGTGGTCCGTTACTTGCGCGAACGCTTGCCGCGTCCAGTGGTCATCATCGGTGTGGGCGGCATCGACAGCGCGGAAGCGGCCATGGAAAAGCTGGATGCCGGCGCGGACCTGGTGCAGGTTTTCACAGGATTGATCTACGAAGGGCCTGCGCTGCTGAGGAGGATCAATGAGGCCTTCGCTTCGCTTCGGCCTGCGCATTGATCCGTGTCCATCCATGGTTCTGAATTAATACTTGATCATGATCCAGACGTCGCAAGTGAAACTCATCGAATGCCCGCGCGATGCCATGCAGGGCATCCACCAATTCATCCCTACAGAGGTGAAGGTGAACTACCTCAACGGGTTGCTGAAGGTGGGCTTTGATACCATTGACATCGGCAGCTTTGTCAGCCCCAAGGCCATACCGCAGTTGGCCGATACGGCCGACGTGCTTTCGCGCATCGATCTATCGGGAACGAAGAGCAAGCTGCTGGTGATCGTGGCCAATGAGCGCGGTGCCGAGGAGGCCGTGAAGCAGGAATGCGTTACCTACCTCGGCTATCCGTTCAGCATCAGCGAAACCTTCCAGCGGCGCAACACCAACACGGGCATCGAGGGCAGCTGGGCGCGCACGGCGCACATCGCGGAAACCGCGCGCAAGGCCAGCAAGGAGCTGGTGGTGTACATCAGCATGGCCTTCGGCAACCCGTACGGCGATCCGTGGAACGCGGATATCGCCCTGCAATGGACCGACCGCCTGGTGAACGAGCTCGGTGTGCGCATCATCGCGCTCAGCGACACCGTGGGCGTGGCCAGGCCGGTTGACATTTCCGCCATGTTCAGCGCACTGATCCCCGCCATGCCGGAAGTGGAGTTCGGGGCGCACCTGCATGCGGCTCCAGGCAGATGGCAACTGAAAACCGATGCCGCCTGGAACGCCGGCTGCCGCCGCTTCGATGGTGCGTTGAAAGGCTACGGCGGCTGCCCCATGGCAGAGGATGAGCTGGTGGGCAACCTGCCCATGGAAGAGTTCGTGCAGCACTGCGAACGCATCGGCATCCGCACCGGACTTGATCTGGGGCAGCTTGGGCACAGCGTGCTGGAGGCGGGTACCGTTTTTCCTTGAGCGCGGCCTGGGCATTTATTCTGTGTCCGCTGCGTTCTCTGTGGATAAACCATCGCGGCAAGGTCTTCCTCCGCGTTCTCCGCGCCTCCGCGGCCAACCAAGCCCCCGCGCCTCGCCTCAGGCTTCCACCTTACCTTTTCCGGGTCCACATTCCAACGGGCTGTGCCACACCCCGGGGGCGGCCAACTATTGTGACACTATGAAACGTGCAGCCAACCGGAAACCCCGGCCAGATGCACGAATCAGGTAAAGTCCTGGGGCGTCGGCGGGATTCGCCATACGGGCTTGTCCGGCAGAGGAGTAAACCTGTTCTTCTACGATCTTCCTGCCTGTGGCATCGAACACCTCCACGGTGAAACGCCCATCGGGCAGGCCGAACAAGCTTCGTTGGCCTCCTTCAGCAGCGACGATGGTGAATGTGTTCGCCAAATGCCCAGCGGATTCTTCAATGCCCACCTGCTCACAATCCTGCTCAAAGGCGCCGCCCACCCAACGGCCGATGTAATTGGCGGGTTGCCCATTCAGTGTATTGGTGCAGGCGATGAACAGGGTGTCATGGTAGAAGGCCATGCTCTCCACGGTGCCGCCAATACTGTCCCCGGTGGCGCACCAGGTCTGACCGTCCCAGATTGCGAACTGATTGGCATGTACGGTGCCGGCATAGCCGAAGGCCCCGCCCACCAGCAGCTTGCCATCATGCACCAGCATGCTGCTGGCGCTGGCGTTGTATTGGGTGGTGCCATAGATGTCGCGCATGCTGCCGCCCACGTCGCGCCATTCACTGCCGTTCCAACGTGCCAAGCCATGGCCGGGGCTACCTGCTCCCACGTAGAGGCCGCCGCCCACATACAGTTCGTCCTGATAGACGGCCAAGGCGGTCATCGCGCCCACACCGCCCAGCAGGCCACCGCCCACGTCCACCCAATTGGTGCCATCAAATTGGATCAGGTCGTCCCCAAGCCCGATGGGGTCCATCTCACCTCCCACCACGATGTTGCCTTGGTACTCGCAGATCTGGAGCACGATAGGCTCATTCCCATTGGCATATTCAATGGCCCCCAGGTTCTCCCAATGGCCCCCCACGCGCTTGGCCACACCGTGGCAGGTGTGCCCATCCACGGAAATGAAGGAGCCGACCGCGTAAAGGGAACCATCTATGATTTGAAGGTTGCGCACCACACCACCTTCATGAGAGAACTGTCCGAAGCCATGCCAACTGGAATCATACCAAGCAGCCATCAGATTAGCATCCATCCCATCAACTTGATCGAAATTACCCCCAACCACCAGTGTATCTCCGTATCGAATGACTGAATAGACCCATCCGTGGAACAGCCCCATCGTAGTCCAAATCCCACTTCCATAAGTCACGAGCGGGATAGCGTTGTAGTCATTGGTTAATGTTACCAACCCACATGCAATCAGTTGATCCGTGGAGGTGTCTACGTATAGTTGACGAATACCGACGCTTTGGTACGGCATTCCTGCATCCGCCCAATTGGTTTGGGCGGATGCAAGAATTGTAGCAGTGAGGGCCATGGCCCATAGCAAGCGCATGGCCCTGGCTTAGTGCGTTGCAATGAACCGCGCCGTTCCGTAGTAGTCCTCAGCCATGGCCCGTACGTTGTATACACCACCGGCAGCACCAGGGTCTTGCATGCGCGCGCGGCCCGCTGCGGACACAACGGTCTGGGTGGATACCAAGCGGCCCATGGCATCGAACACTTGGATACTCACCTTGCCATCGGGTAATCCGGTCAACGTGCGTTCATCTCCGGCGAGTTCGCCTATACTGAAGGAAGAATGCCCGTGCAGGGCCACTTCCTCAATTCCCACCATGCCTGTGCAGATGGATGCCACGAAGGCATCACTAATGTTTTGATTCAATCCGGTGCTCCATGGCACGAATTGATAGGTGCCGTCGAAGTAGGCGGGCAACCCCGGATTGACCAAGGGGAAGAACGTGGTGACATCCTGTCCTTTGGCGGTGATGCCTGATAGGTAGAGGCGCTGGCCGCCCCACGCAGCCGTGGTGATCTGGTCGTGGGTAACACCGCCCTCGTCACCGCCATAATAGGTGCCGTAGTATTGAAGGTGCTCGCCCGCCTGGCCCAATTCAAAGCCGACCACCACCCCATCCCCTTCACCATACCAGGTGGATTGGTTGTAGTATGGTGCGTAATTGACCATCGGAAATGTACCCGGTGCGTTTTCAATGGTCGTGCCTACGGCGAATACATGGCCTTGTCCATCCAGGCAGGCTGCGTAAAGGGGGGCATTCATCAAGGTGCTCCAGGTCAGTTCCAGGTCCTGGTGGTGGATGAATGCAATGAAACCGTTGGATGTGCCCGTGTTCACCGGATCGAAGAAGCCGCCGTCATCCACCAAGGGGAAACCGGTGGTGCTCTTCGTATGGCCCACGAAGTAGAGG
>JBIQMI010000031.1:0-19893 GCA_044463585.1 Cryomorphaceae bacterium | reverse complement strand
ACTGCGGTGGCGGTGCTGGTGCAGCCATTGCTGCCGGTCACGGTGAGGACGTAGCTGCCGGCCGCGTTCACGGTGGGGTTCTGTTCGGTGCTGGTGAAGCCGTTGGGGCCGCTCCAGCTATAGGTGCCATTGCCAGAGCCTTGCAGTTGAATGCTGGTCACGCTGCAGGTGAGCGTACCACCGGTGGCTTGTGCGCCCGGTGTGGTCACATCCAAGGTCACCGTTGCTTGGTCCGTGCTCGTGCAATGAGTTTGGTTATCCGTTACCGTAAGCGAGTACACGCCGGGCGTCGTTACAGTAATGGAAGCGGTATTCCCTGCGTTCCCGTTCGGGCCGCTCCATGCGAAGGAGACATTTGAGGCCGATGAAGTTCCTGTAAGCACGGCCTGCATGTTGGTGGCACATGTAATGACCTTGTCCGGGCCTGCGTTTGCGCCAGGGGTCCCGCTGCTTCCAATGGTTGTGGAAAGCGAATAGGTGCAATTGTTCGCGTCGGTCACCTCCACGCTGTAGGTACCAGGGGCCAGGCCGCTGATGCTGCTGCTTGTGCCTCCGTTGCTCCAATGGTATGTGTAGGGCGGTGTGCCGCCGTTGATGTTCACCGCTGCGGCCCCATCGCTGTTGTTGCATGTTGCGTTGGTACCGTTTATCACACCCGAAAGCGGGCTGGGCTGCGTTACGGTGAAGGTTTGGGTCGCCTGGCAGTTATTCGCATCGGTCACTTGCACCGTGTATTGGCCGGGTGCCAGGTTTGTGATGGTGGCACCTGTATGTCCGTTGTTCCAAACAAAGGAGAAGGGGGCCACACCTGTTGATGACGCGGTGATCTTTCCATCATTCGCGCCGGTGCAAGTAACATGGGTGATGGTCGCGGTGGCCTCGATGACTTTCACGGTCACCACCTGGTCCGCTGCGCCGGCCAATATGCAGGCATCTCCTCCGATGATGCGGCGTACGTATGTTTTGTGCTCGACCGCACCGATCAGTGAACCGGCAAGGTCTTGGCTGTTGCCACCAGGAATATTCACCCAGTTGAGGCTATCGCTGCTGGTTTGCCACTGATAAGTCGTTGCCGAACCGGGGGAGGGGTGGGATGATGTGGAATTGTTCCGAACGATGGTGGGCAGCACATAGGCCGGTTCGCTACCGGTGATGTCGCCGGGCACGGTGCCGGCACAAACCGTCTGGCTTCCGCTGATCGTGTTGCCCATCAGGTCGGGCGGGTTGGCCCAGATCACGATGCCCGGTTCATACTGGTTGCTGTTCTTGGTGGTGTTCAACGCCCCTTGTGTCAGGGGTATGTTGTTCGATTTGGAAGTAACGATGGTGTAAATGCGGCAATTGCTGAACTTGATGCCGCGCTCGCCCACAGGGTCGTAATCGTCCCCCGTTCCACCGTAATAGGTGCTATAGATGAGCGTGGAAAGGTCGGCGCTCAGTTTCAGGAACACCTTGTCATTTTGGCCCATGTTGGTGCTTTGCACCGGTGTGTTCGGAGCCGCGCTCACGGGAAAGTTTGTGCTGTTCGTGTAGGCGAACACGTACACGTCGTTGTTCTGGTCGGTGTTCAGGCCCATCATGTTCACCTCATCGTTCGAACCACCGACATAGGTGCTGCCCAGGAAGTCCTGGTTGATGGTCATTCGGCCAACGAATAGATCGTGGGCACCGCCATTGTAGGTATTGTCATAAGTGCCGCTTGCGGAAACATTGCTTGCGGCCATGCCCGAGGTGACCCCGCCGAAATAGAATTCATTGCCCGTGGTGCTCATGGACATGCACAGAATGGACAATTCCTTGTTGTTGGCCGATTGGAAATAGGATGACCACACGGTGTTGCCATTTCCGTTCAAGCGCTGCAGGAATCCGGCCTCGCTGCCACCGCGGGTGGCCTGCCGTGGGTTCACCGTTGGGAAGTTCGTGCTCTTGGTCCGTCCCCCGATGAAGAGGTCGCCGCTGGCGTTGTCGTACAGCATGATCTGGCCAATGTCATCGCTGGAGCCGCCATAGTTGCGGATCCATTGCACGGCCGAGAGGTCCTGGTTAATGCGGTATAGAAGCACATCGGTCCCACCTGAATTTGAATTCGTGGCCCCGCTGCCCGGGTTGCTTGTCGCCAGGTTGGTGCTGGTCGTGCTGCCGAGCACAATGATGTCGCCGTTCGGTGCGATGCGCAGGTCGTAGGAATAATCCGTGCCGTTGCCGCCCACTACGGCCGATTTGATGGAGTTCCCCGCGGTGTTGATCTTGGTCAGGTACACGTCAGCACCGCTTTGCGCCTGTTGGTCAACGCTGGAGCCCGAAAAAGCAGTGCCGCCCAACATGGGGTAGTTCGTGCTTTCGGTATAGCCGGTGATGTACAGGTTGCCATCAGGACCCTGTTCCATGGCATAGGGATTCTCCACACCGTTTCCGCCGATGTAGGTTTGCCAAACACGGGTGCCGCTGCCGCCTACCGTGGTGGGCTCCAGATATTTGCCCACCACCATGTCATATCCGCCATTGATCGTTGTATCAAAAGCGCCGGGGGTGATCTGGTCCGTGCCGCCGCTCACCCTTGAAACAACATAAATGGCCCCGTCGCTGGGGTCCACCCAAATGCAGTGTCCGTGGTTGTCACTCTGCGAGGCAGTGTTCATCCAGGTCGCCCACCTGAGCGCGATCGGGTCGATCACCAAAACTTCGTTCTTGTCGTATTTGCCAAGCTTGAAGCGAAGCGTGTTCTTGCCGTCAATGGCATAGGAGGCTTGTACTGCATGCTCCTTTCCATTGATCCGTTGATAGACCACGGGGGCGGGATAGCGCATTTCGCCGATGCTTGTTGAAAGCACAAGTTCTCCCGAGGTACTTACCGAGAGCTTATCAATGCCCTGGAATTGGATCGCGATCTGCTGGGGCTCGCTGCCCGGCTTGCAGATCAGGTCGTATTCCAACGAACCGTCCTCAGCGGGATAGTAGCGCACGTCAATGCCCCGGTAGGCATTGGTGTACCATACCTCCTGGTAGCTGCGCACGTCCAGGGCGGCCACGTCACCCATGAAATAGTTGCTGACCAGATCGTGGGTGGTGCGTGTTTCCACTTGCATGTCCGGCGCGCCTCCCATGAACTTCATCAGCCAGCTATGGCCTTTCTTGTGCCAAGTGGGTGCTTTGGTGGGAATGCCCGCGTTGATCTGTTCTTCGTAAATGATGCCGGCCCGTTGGAACTCGGCAACCGATACCGCGTCAAATGCGGTGATCACCATGCCGTTCGCGGTGGCCACGGCTTGGCCCATGGGGAAGTCCGCGCGATAAAGGACCTGTGGCGAGAACTGTCCCTTGTTCTCAATGAAATGGATCTCCTTATCGTGTTCGTTCAACAGTTCGTCAAGACCATGATCTGCATGGTCGTGCAAACGGTCCTTTGCAAGCTGCAGGTTGGCCAATTGGGCCCGTATGGGCACCATAAGGCCAAAGCCCAATAGCATACACCACAGCAAGCGTGGCATGGAATAATTTTTACTTCTCATCGGTGTTGGTTTGGTGAGTATTCGAGGGGAATCCTTTCCCGAAGGAGGCAAATATTCGGAGGTTCGTCGGGCAATGTCAAGCACTGGTCAGTCAATACCACCCATTTAGGGTAGAAATACGTAGGTTGGTCGAATAGATTTTATGCCGGGGAAACGCCTTGTTCAAAACTTTTTCAGGTCAGCCATTTGGCCGTTTCCAACCTTATCGCTTAATTGCACGTCAGAAGTATGACGCGTATTTCGTCAAGCCTTGAAAAGCAAATGCCAACACCCGCAATAGGTGAAGAAGCCCCCGACTTCTCCGGGCTCGATCAACGGGGGGAAGCTGTCCGGCTTTCCGATTTTGCCGGTCGCGGCCTTGTGCTGTATTTCTACCCGAAGGACGATACGCCGGGCTGCACGGCCCAAGCATGCAGCTTGCGCGATGGCTATGGCAAACTGCGTGAAAAGGGCTATGAAATACTTGGGGTGAGCCCCGATCCGGTGGTCCGGCACGGCAAGTTCACCGAAAAATACAGCCTTCCATTCCGTCTATTGGCCGATCCGGACAAATCGGTGATCCGTGCCTATGGCGTATGGGGAAAGAAGAAATTCATGGGCCGCGAATATGAAGGGGTGCTACGCACCACCTTTGTGATCGACGGGGCAGGGGTCATCCGCCACATCATTCCGAAGGTGCGGACAAAGGACCATGCAACCCAAGTGCTGGAACTGCTTGGATAAGACAAACCACCAATGGAGGCCTGTTGGGCCGCCCAAAGAATAAACCAAACCAAACCATGGCAACGGAGATCAACAAGGAAAAGCTGAAAGCCCTTCAGCTAACGATGGACAAAATGGAGAAATCCTTCGGCAAGGGGGCGATCATGCGCATGGGCGATGACGCGATCGAAAAGGTCGAAGTGATCCCTTCGGGCTCGATCGGACTTGACCTTGCCCTGGGCGTGGGCGGCTACCCCAAGGGAAGGATCATTGAGATCTATGGGCCGGAGAGCAGCGGTAAGACCACCTTGGCCATACATGCCATAGCAGAGGCCCAGCGCAACGGGGGCATTGCGGCCATCATCGATGCCGAACACGCCTTCGACAGGTTCTATGCCGAAAGTTTGGGCGTGGACACGGAGAATCTGCTGATCAGCCAGCCCGACAATGGCGAACAGGCCTTGGAGATCGCCGACAACCTGATCCGATCGGGGGCCATCGACATCCTTGTGGTTGACAGCGTTGCGGCGCTCACGCCCCGGGCCGAGATCGAAGGAGAGATGGGCGATAGCGTGGTGGGCATGCAGGCGCGGCTGATGAGCAAGGCACTGCGCAAGCTCACCGCCACGATCAGCAAGACCGGTTGCTGCTGCATCTTCATCAACCAGTTGCGCGAAAAGATCGGCGTGATGTTCGGTAACCCTGAGACGACCACGGGTGGCAATGCCCTGAAATTCTACTCCTCCATCCGTTTGGACATCCGGCGCGCCAACCAGATCAAGGAAGGAGAGAACATACTGGGCAACCGCACCAAGGTGAAAGTGGTGAAGAACAAGGTGGCCCCTCCTTTCCGCAGGGCGGAATTCGATATCCTGTACGGCCAAGGCATCAGCAAGACCGGCGAGATCATTGATATGGGTGTTGAGCTCGGCATCATCAAGAAGAGCGGAAGCTGGTTCTCCTACGATGATACCAAACTGGGGCAGGGCCGCGACGCCGTGCGCCAGCTTTTGGACGACAACGCCGAGCTGTGCGAGGAACTGGAAGGCCGGATCAAGCAGGCCATGGCCACCGAGCCGGTGCAAGCTTGATCGCACCGGCCATGCGGTACGCCTGACGGTGCATCGGGAGGACGGGGCCGGTACGATCGGACTTCCGCGAACGACATAAGGCCTGGATGGGCCGCGCGGCCGTGGGCCGCAGTGCGGCAGCATAGGGTTTGCGGTAAAATGCACCAAAAAGAGCATGCCCGGAAACCGGTTACGGAATGATCCGGACCGGACTCCATGGACCGATAGGGCCTGTGTCCTACAGGAACATTGGGCCTGGGCCGCCCCGGTTTCCATGGGCAGGCGGAACTGGGTTCATTGAAGGGTGTCGCTGCCTTCGACCTGTACCAACGCCCATGACGCTCGCCTGCCGGTGCCGCTGCAGGGAGCCGCAACGGAGCGAAGCCGGTGGCCATTGGCAACGTTGCATGTGCCCGTTCGGGGCAAGTGGTGCCGCTGGCTATTTTTGCGCTTCATGCCCCTGCATTTCCAGCCACGCCGTGCGCGTGGAATACACATCGCTTTTCCGGTCACATTGATCGCGCTTTTGTTGGGGTGTGGCCCCAAGCAGGACGGCGGCGTGCCGGCGCCCTTAGTAGCGGACCGGGACCCGTACCTGGTATCCATGGACTCCATCAACGCGTTGATCGTGCGTTCGCCGGACCGGGCGGAACATTATGCCGCGCGGGCACGGTTGCAGTTGAAGGTGGACAGCCTGCGGGGCGGCCAACGCGACCTGGAACGGGCAGTGGGCCTTGATAGCACGAATGTGCACTACCGATTGGAACTGGGCGACCTTTATTACCGCACTGTGCAGGTGGACAAGGCCTTTGCGCAGTTTGAGCGCGCCGGGCAGCTGGCGCCCTCGAATACTTCGGCGTTACTGAAACAGGCGGAGATCCAATTGGTGTTGCGCAATTATGCGCGGGCCATGAATTTGGTGAACGATGCCCTGCGCAAGGACCAGCACGCCGCGCATGGTTATTTCCTCAAGGGGTGGATCCATATGGAAACCGGCGACACGGCGCTGGCCTTGAGCAGCTTCCGCACGGCCGTGGAACAGGATGCCACGGATTATCCGGCCTATATCATGCTGGGCAAGATCAGTGCGGCCAAGCGCGACCCCTTGGCCGAACAGTACTACGCCACGGCCATCGCATTGCGCCCGCGTAGCACCGAAGCTTGGTACAACAAGGGCATCTACCACCAGGACAACGGCCAGGACAGCGCGGCGCTGGCGTGCTACCGCCAGATCATGGAGATCGACCCCGGCAATGCATTGGCCTGGTACAATACAGGCTATGTGCACCTGGAACACCTGAACGATCCCGCACAAGCAAAACTCGATTTCCTGCGTGCCACGGAACTCGAGCCCGGCTACGCCAATGCTTGGTACAACCGTGGGCTTTCCATGGAGCGTCTGAATGAACTGGACAGTGCGGCCGCAAGCTACCAAGTGGCGTTGGGCATCGACCCGGGGCACGACCTTGCCGCCAAGGGCCTGGACCGGTTGCAGCGGCGCGGTGTCCATATCAAGGTCCGGCGGCCCGGCCCGTAACTGGCCTGGTGGCCCATGCAACAGGTCCTACCTTTAGGCGCCAAACAATCCGCCGTGCAGCTAACATTCCTCGGAACAGGTACCAGCCAGGGCGTACCGGTGATCGGATGCCGCTGCGCCGTGTGCACCAGCACCGATCCGCGCGATAAAAGGTTGAGGTCCTCCGCCCTGGTGCAGTACAACGGTACCACCCTGCTGTTGGATGCCGGCCCCGACCTGCGGCAGCAGATGTTGCGCGAGCACGTGCAGGACCTGGACGCCGTCCTGCTCACCCACGAACACATGGACCACGTGGCCGGCATGGATGATCTGCGCTCATTCAGCTTTGCGCACCAGCCCCCGAAGGACATCCCCATCTATGCCAACGCGCGTACGCTGGATGCCGTGAAACGCGTGTACGCGTACGCATTCAACAACAACAAGTACCCGGGCATCCCCCAGTTCGAGCTGCACCAAGTGGATACCGGGCCATTCAAGCTGAACGGGTCAGAGGTCATACCGGTGGAGGTGATGCACCGGTACTTGCCGGTAACGGCTTACCGCATCGGCCCGATGGCATACGTAACCGATGCCAAGTCGATCGCGGACAAGGAAAAGAAGAAACTGGAAGGGGTTGAGGTGCTGGTGGTGAATGCTCTGCGCCATCAGGAACATCCATCGCATTTCAATGTGGCGGAGGCCTTGGCGTTGGTGAAGGAACTTGGGCCGGGGCGCGCCTTTTTCACGCACATCAGCCATTTGATGGGCCTCCATGCGGCAATGGAACTTCCCGCCGGGGTGGAATTGGCCTACGATGGATTGCGGGTTGACATCTGAACGCGGCCTTTGCGTGCCCATCTTTGCGGCATGGCCCTAAGCTCCAGCTTGCTCGATAACGCCGTGGACCAATTGGCCACGCTGCCGGGCATTGGCCGCAGAACGGCCATGCGCATGGCCTTGGACCTGTTGCGGCGGGACCTGGGCGAAGTGCAACGCTTCAGCGAGGCCGTGCGGCGGTTGCGCGAGGAGGTGGTGTACTGCAGCCGCTGCTGCAACATCAGCGATTCGCCGGTATGCGGCATTTGCTCCGATCCGCGCCGCGATGGATCGTTGATCTGCGTGGTTGAGGACATCCGCGATGTGATCGCCATTGAAAACACCCACCAGTACAAGGGACTGTACCATGTGCTTGGCGGGGTGATCAGTCCCATGGACGGCATCGGTCCGGCGGACATCAACACGGCTGAACTGATGGAACGCGTGGCCCAAGGAGGCGTGAAGGAAGTGGTGCTTGCCCTGGGTGCCACGCTGGAGGGGGATACCACGGGCTTTTTCCTGCACCGCAAGCTGGCCGAGGCCGGTGTGGAGGTGAGCGTGATCTCGCGCGGGATCAGCATTGGTGGGGACCTTGACCAGGTGGACGAGGCCACCTTGGGCCGCAGCATTGCCGACCGGCGGCCCTACGAACACACCGTGCGCCGATAGCCGCCATGAAGCTTAGCGTGGTCATTGTCAACTACAATGTGAAGGCATTCCTTGAGCAATGCCTGCGCAGTGTGTACAAGGCCCTGGAAGGCCTGGAGGGCGAGGTGTTCGTGGTGGACAACCAAAGCACCGATGGCAGCGTGGAGATGGTGCGCCGGGAATTCCCGCAGGTGAAGATCATCGACAACCGGGTGAACGTCGGTTTCAGCCGGGCCAACAACCAGGCGATACGCCTGTGCAAGGGCGAGTATGTGCTGCTGCTCAACCCCGATACGGTGGTGGGCGAGGATGTTTTCAGCAAGGTGGCCGCCTTCATGGATGCCAATCCGCGGGCGGGCGGGGTGGGGGTGAAGATGATCGACGGTACCGGCCGCTTCCTGCCCGAGAGCAAACGGGGCCTGCCCACGCCCGCCGTGGCATTCTTCAAGATCATGGGGTTGGCGCGGCTGTTCCCGCACAACAAGCATTTCGGGCGCTACCACCTGGGCCATTTGCCCGAGGATGAAACCGCGCCCATCGAGATCCTTTCCGGCGCATGCATGTTCCTGCGGCGTTCGGTGCTGGACCAAGTGGGCCTGCTCGACGAAAGCTTTTTCATGTACGGGGAGGACATCGACCTGAGCTACCGGATCCTGCTCGGTGGCCACGAGAACTGGTATTTTCCCGAGGCGCGGATCATCCACTACAAGGGCGAGAGCACGAAGAAGAGCAGCGTGAACTACGTCTTCGTCTTCTATAACGCCATGGTGATCTTCGCCCGCAAGCATTTCACGCGCCGGGGCCCGCAGTTCTTCTCGGCCATCATTCGCGGGGCCATTTACCTCAGCGCCGCAGCGGCCTTGGTGGCGCGCTTCATCAGCAGGGCGTTCCTGCCCATGGTTGACCTCGGCGCCATGATCGGCGCCTTGCGCCTGTTGCGTGCTTCCGGAATGCTAGGGCCGGTTGAATTGACCACGGACGCGGTTGCGGCCGCCGTCATTGCCGGTTGCGCCGCCGCCTTCGGGGCCTACGATCGGCCCGCAAGGCCGCAAGCGGTTCCCATGGGGGCAGCCGCAGCTGCGCTGTTGTTCATGGTCACCGGAGGCGCTACCGGTCCATGGGACATTGCCACGGTGCCCTGGCTGTTGCCGGTCATCGCCGTGCCTTTCACCATCCGTTTGTACGGAAATTCCCGGCGGGCCCGTAAAGGCAGCGGGCCAAATCCCGGAAACGCCGTGGTTTTGGCCATTGGCACACCCGCCGAGGCCAAGATCGCCCTGGACCTGCTTTGGCAAACCCATTATGGCCTGCGCAGAAAACTATCGTTCAACCCAACAACCCAAGGCCCCAAGGCCCTCAGCCGGGGGATCACGGACCTATTGCGGCAGCAAAAGGTGGACGAAGTGGTGTTCTGCGCCGCGGACATGCGCATGGAGCACGTGATCCAGCTCATGGAACTGATGCGGGGGGAAAGGGTCACCTTCAAGATCTCGCAGCCGGGCGCTGCTTTCATCATTGGCCCGGGTGCCACCGAAAGCCTGCAGGACCTGTTCATCCTGCCGGACCATGCGGTGAACAGTCCGGCATCGCGCCGATTGCGCAAAGTGCTGGACCTTGGTGCCGGCGTTTTGCTGCTGTGCACACTTCCGATCAGCATTTGGCTGGTCAGGCACCGGCGCACGTTCCTGCACAACTTGGCGGGCATTTTTCGCGGCCGGCTTACATGGATCGGCTATGCTGGCCAACCCGATCGCCGCATGCCACGCTTGAAGCCGGCGGTGTTAAGCCCCATGGTGGCCGATCGGCTGGAACCCGCCGCAATTACCCTGTCTCGCACGAACCTCGAGTACGCCAAGGATTACCGGGTGTGGCAGGACCTGCAGCGTATCGCTCGGAACCTGCGCCACTTGGGCACCCCACCGGGCGCTTGACGCCGCGAACCGGAAGATTCGTCGCCTTGTTCCGGCTCTACGGATAACTTCGCAGCCCCCGGCCTTTACGGGGAACAACGAATGGCACAAAAGGAGATCCTGTTGCCCAAGATGGGCGAAAGCGTGGCGGAGGCCACCATTATCAAATGGGTGAAGAACGAAGGCGACCGTGTCCAGGCCGACGAACCCTTGGTGGAGATCGCCACCGACAAGGTCGATAGCGAAGTGCCGGCCCCACAGGATGGTGTCTTGCTGAAACGCCTGGTACAGGACGGCGATGTGGTGCAAGTAGGCCAGCCGATCGCGATCCTCGGCACCGAAGGAGCGGAAGCAGTTGCCACGGCGCCGGCCAGTGCACCTGGGGCTGCGCCGCAACCGGCCTCAGTCAAGCCGGCATCCTCGGCACGCGCCAGCGAAGGCATTGCGCGCACCGGCCCCAGTGGCAAATTCTACAGCCCGTTGGTGCGCCACATCGCCGAAAGCGAAGGGGTGACCATGGAGGAGCTGGAGCAACTGGAGGGGACCGGGCAAGGGGGCAGGGTGACCAAACGCGACCTGCTCGATTATCTGCCGAACAGGCAGCCCGCCGCTTCCGGTCAGCGTGAAGAGGCATCCACGGCTGTACCGCAGGGAAAGGCGGCCCCCGTGGCCGTTGAACATCCTGCCCAGCAACCGGCGGCGCCGCGCGCCGCGGCACCGGCCGAGATCAAGCTTGCGCCGGGCGACGAATTGATCGAAATGGACCGCATGCGCAAGCTCATTGCCGAACACATGGTAATGAGCAAGCACACCAGCCCGCACGTTACCAGCTTCGTGGAAGCGGACGTTACCAACTTGGTGCTGTGGCGCAACAAGGTGAAGGGGGACTTTGAAAAGCGCGAGGGCGAAAAACTCACCTTCACGCCGATCTTCATCATGGCCTTGGCCCAGGCCATCAAGGAAATGCCGCTGATCAACGTGCAGGTGAGCGGTGATAAGATCATCAAGAAAAAAGACATCAACATCGGCATGGCCGCGGCGTTGCCCAGCGGCAACCTGATCGTGCCCGTTGTGCGCAACGCCGACCGCCTGAACCTGGTGGGCCTGGCCAAAACGGTGAACGACCTGGCCAACCGTGCCAGGCAGGGCAAGCTCACCGCCGACGAGATCGGGGGTGGCACCTACACCTTGACCAACGTGGGCACCTTCGGCAATGTGCTCGGCACCCCGATCATCAACCAGCCGCAAGTGGCCATCATGGCCGCGGGCGCCATCTGCAAAAAACCTGCCGTGCTCGAAACGCCCGAGGGCGATGTGATCGCGATCCGCCACATGATGTTCCTGAGCCACAGCTACGACCACCGTGTGGTGGACGGCGCCTTGGGAGGCAGGTTCGTGCGGCGCGTGGCCGACATCCTGGAGCAGTGGTCCACTGCAACTGAGATTTAACAGGAGAATGGGCCGGAAAGGAAAAAAGCTACTTTAGCCACCGGCTCCTATCAAGGCGCACGGGCCAACGAATAACGCATGCGATGATCCGAATCCTACCCGCTACTCTGCTCACCATCACATTGGCCGTGGCCGGCAACGGCCTTTGGGCGCAAAAAAATACCGCGGCCAGCCGCGCATCCTTCGAAGAGGCCAACCGGCTGATGGAGGAGAATTTCTACTCGCAGGCAGCCGAGGCCTGGCGCGAACTGGTGGAAAAAGACCCGGAGAACGCCAATCTGAATTGGAAGACAGGCGAGGCCTACATGCATTCCTACAACGAAAAGGCCAAGGCCCTGCCATACTTGGAAAAAGCCGCGGCCAACAGGGGCAGCAGCTACGGTGGGCTTACCACCAGCGGCTACGACCCGTTCGATCCGCGCGAGCGCAACGCACCGCCCAAAGTGGATTATTGGCTGGGCAGGGCCTACCACTTGGACGGCCAGTTCGACAAGGCGGACGAAGCCTACCGCAAGTTCATTGCGGAGGCGGGCGACAGGAATGAATTCAAGCCCATGGCCCAGCGAGGCCTGGAACAAACAGCCAGCGCAAGGCAATTGATGGCTCAGCCCAAGGATTACAAGATCAGCAACGTGGGCCCGGTGGTCAATTCCCCTTTCCCCGATTTCAGCCCGGTGATCAGTGTGGACGGTAACGCGCTCTTCTTCACCAGCCGCCGCATAAAGCCCGACAGCTCCAACGCCGGCATGCTCGACCCCGTGGCCGGCCTGCCCTTCGAAAATGTGTATGTGAGCTATAAGGACCGCAACGGCAAATGGCAGGCGCCTGAAGCGCTGAACATCAACCCACCGTTCGGGCACTTGGCCACCGTGAACGTTTCCGCTGACGGCCAAACCCTGATCCTGTACAAGGATGACCAAGGCGATGGCAACCTGTACGAAAGCAAGTTGGTGGGCGAAATGTGGAGCGATCCCGTGAAAATGGGCGGGGACATCAATTCGAAATCGTGGGAAACCCACGGTGCCCTCAGCGCCGATGGGAACACATTCTATTTTGTGAGCAACCGGCCGGGCGGACTTGGCGGCCGCGATATCTACCGCGTGGTACGCCTGCCGAACGGCGAATGGAGCAAGGCACAGAACCTGGGCCCCAGGGTGAACACGCCGTATGAAGAGGATGCCGTGTTCATCCATCCCGATGGCCGTACGCTGTATTTCTCCAGCACGGGCCACAACAGCATGGGCGGTTTCGACATTTTCAGCACCGAATTGCAGGCCGATGGAACTTGGAGCGCACCGGTGAACATCGGGTACCCGCTGAACACCGTGGATGATGACGTCTTCTTCGTGACCACCGCCGATGGGCGCCGGGGTTATTTCAGTTCGGACAAGATGGGCGGGTACGGCGAAAAGGACATCTATTTCGTTGACCTGCCCGTGGAAATGGAGGCCGAGGGCCTGGCCGTGTTGAAGGGGTTCATCATCCCGCCCCCCGGCGAAGAGCTTTCCCCCACCACCATCCTGTACATCACCGACAAGGAGACCGGTGAAGTGAAAAGCTACAAGCCCCGCCAGCGCGATGGCGTTTACGTGGCCATCCTGGCGCCCTGCCGCAATTACAACCTCGATTACCGCGTGAACGACAAGACCGTGCACACGGAGGACATTTTCGTGGAATGTGAGAGCGCCTACCAGGAGATCAACAAGGAGGTTTACCTCAATCCGGTTTCACTTGCCGGTGCGGCCAGCATCGTGAACCTGCCCGAGGGAGCCCCTCCCGGAAGCAAGGAGAAAGGCGAACCCGTGACCGTTGTGGGCCCGGGAAAGGCACCAAAGACCACCCCGGTTGTTCCTCCAACTCCTGTTACGCCCACCACGCCCGGCAAGGAGCCGCCGGTGAAGGAAACGACGCCCGGGAAGGAACCGGTGATCGCAAAGACGCCCGGGAAGGAGCCTGTGACCGCCAAGACGCCCACCACCACACCGAAGACCGACGCCGAACGGAAGGAACAGGGTGAAAAGCACGTGACGCCGGAAGCGAAATACGTTGCCGAGTTCGTTAAATTCCATGGGTACAATGAAAAGAACATCGACACCAACGATGCCCAGTGGAAGGACTTCATTGCCAAGGTGGCCGCACTGCTGGAATCACAAGGCTCGGTGAACATCACCATCGAGGCCAGTGCCTCGCATGTCCCGACCAAAACGTATGGCAACAACGACAACCTGAGCAACCTGCGCATGGAAGAGGCACGCAAGCAATTGGTGGCGTCCATACAGGCTGCAGGGAAGGACCCTGAGAAATTACTGCTCAGTGCAGTGAACCATTTGGTGCAGGGCCCGAAGTACCAAGGCGATTACAAGAACACGGCCAAGTATGGCAAGTTCCAGTATGTAAAGCTGAAGGCCAAATAGGCCGTACCTGTTGACAAATCGGAAAAAGCCCCCGCGCCGGGGGCTTTTTTTTGTGCCAACTTGCCACCATGAGCCTCGAACTCGAACGCCCGCTGGTGGTCTTCGACCTGGAGACCACCGGCACGCAGATCGGCCGTGACCGCATTGTGCAGATCGCGCTGGTGCGCCTGATGCCGACCGGAACGCGCACGGAATGGCAGAGCCTGGTGAACCCGGGCATCCCCATTCCGCTTGAGGCCACCGCAGTGCACGGCATTAGCGACCTCGATGTGGCCGATGCACCGGCGCTTGAAGATGTGGCGCCCGATCTGATGCCCCTGTTGGAAGGGGCGGACCTGGCCGGTTTCAATGTGCTCCGCTTCGACCTTCCTTTCCTGGCGGAAGAGTTGCATCGCGTGGGCGTGGCGTGGGACACCTCGGCATTGCGTGTAGTGGACGCATTGAGGATCTATCACCATTTCGAACGCCGTGACCTTTCCGCCGCGGCACGCTTCTACCTGCAACGCGAGCACGACAACGCGCACGATGCCATGGCCGACGTGCTCACCACCGCCGATGTGCTCATGGCCCAACTCGTGCGCTACCAGGACCTGCCGCGCAACGTGGCTGAACTGGGTGAATTCTGCGGCGATCGCAAGCGCAGCCCCGATGCCGCGGGGAAGCTGGCCTATAACGATCACGGCGCCGTGTGCCTAGGCTTTGGCAAGTACCGCGGTTGGACCATAGAGACCATAGGCCGCAACGATCCGGGGTACATGCAATGGTTGTTCACAAAGGCCGAATTGCCGGGCAGTACCTTGGCCATCATGCGCGGCATATTGGCCACGCTCCAGGATTGAACAAAACGGGCGACAAACCAAGGACATGAAGATCATTTGCATAGGACGGAATTACGCGGACCACGCCAAGGAACTCGGGAACGCACCCCCCAAGGAGCCGATTTTCTTCCTGAAACCCACTACCGCATGCCTGTACCCGGGCCAGGACATCCAGCTGCCGCCGATCGAAGGGGAGACCGAGCATGAACTGGAATTGGTGGTAATGATCGACAGCTACGCGAAGAACGTACCCGCGAACATGGCGCTGGGGCTGGTAGCCTCCTACACGCTGGGGCTCGACCTTACCGCGCGCACGCTGCAGAACAAACTGAAGGCCGGGGGCCTGCCCTGGGAATTGGCCAAAGCTTGGGACGGTTCGGCCGTACTGGGCGAAGTGGAGCTGCCCATGACCGCGTCCACCGACCTGCAGGACCTTGCCATTGAGTTGAAGAAGAACGGCCATTCCGTGCAAAAGGACAGCACGGCGAACATGCTCTTCACGGTACCGGAGATCATTGCGTACGTATCGCGCTTCATCACCTTGGAGCCCGGCGACCTCCTGTTCACCGGCACGCCGGCAGGAGTTGGCCCCATACGGCCAGGCGACGGGCTCGAGGGCTTGTTGAACGGTAAATCCGTACTGCGTGCAAGGGTTGCTGAGCGGTAGCTTTGCATCCGCCGCCACGTTGGCGGGAACGAAAAATGCCCATGACCAAGCACGTGCAAGTAGGCCATATCGATTGTGGCGCAGATCAGCTCTTTCTCATCTCCGGTCCCTGCGTGATCGAGGATGAGGACATTATGATGCGCACCGGCGAAAAACTGCGTGAAGTAAGCGAGCGCACCAAGGTACCCGTGATCTACAAGAGCAGTTTCATGAAGGACAACCGCAGCAGCGTGGAGTACTACATGGGCCCCGGGCTTGAAGAAGGCTTGCGGCGGCTGGAGCGCGTGAAGAAGGAGTTCGGTTTCCCGCTGCTCACCGATGTGCACTACCCCGATCAGGTGCAGGCCGCGGCGGAGGTGTGCGATGTGCTTCAAATTCCCGCCTACCTGTGCATGCAGACCACCTTGGTTACGGCGGCCGCAAGAACCGGTGCAGTGATCAACCTGAAGCACGGCCAATTCCTGGCGCCGGACAACATGGTGAAGCCGGTGAAGAAGATCGAAAGCACCGGCAACGAGAAGATCATTCTTACCGAACGCGGCTTCGTGCTCGGCTACAACGACCTTGTGGTGGATCCGCGTGCCTTTTACCACCTGCGCCAAACGGGGTATCCGGTGGTGTTCGACATTACCCACAGCATACGCAAGTACGGCATTCCCAGCGCTGATCCGCGCGGGGGCAACCGCGAGTTCCTGCCCACCATTGCACGCGCCGGAGTGGCCGCGGGCGTGGACGGCATTTTCATTGAAACACACCCCGACCCGAGCACTGCACTTTGCGATGCCGCAAGCCAACTGTGCGTGTACGACCTGGAGGAATTCATTAAGCCCCTGCTGGAATTGCACGCGGTGGAAGTGAAGCACCGTGAAAGGACGGCCGCAGAGCCGCAAGGGCGCTGAGGAAATACCGAATGGCCATGGCAAAATGCCATGCGACCGAATCACTAACCTTGAATTTGAAACTGCCAAGGACGCAAAGCACAAGCGCATCACACCGTGCCCCTGCACCTCCGCGGCAATAATGACCCAACATGGAACTATACCTGGACAGCGCCGACCTGAAAGAGATCGATGAAGCCTTCAAACTTGGCTTCCTCACCGGCCTCACCACCACGCCGACCTTCATGCACCGTGGAGGCGTAACGGACATCGACAAGATGATCCTCGATCTGGCGAAGAAGGTGCCCATCCTACAGGTGGAAGCATTGGGCGAAACCGCTGAGGAGGTGGTGAAAGAGGCTAAGCGCCAACTGAAAATGGGCCTGAAGAAAGAAACCACCGTTTTCAAGATCCCGGTGAGCTTGGAAGGTTTGCGCGCGTGCCGGATGCTGCGCAACGACGGCATTCTGGTGAACGTGCACCTGGTGTACACGCTTCAGCAGGCATACATGGCCATGCAGGCCGGTGCCAATTACGTGTGCCCATTGGTGGGCCGTCTGCAGGACCAAGGCCACGACGCACTGGCCTTAGTGGAGCAATGCGTGCGGGCCGTGAACTACTACGGCTACGACACCAAGATCATGTTCAGCAGCGTGCGCACCATAGAGCACGTGCGCAACGCCGTGGAACTGGGCGTGCACACCATAACGGTGCCCTGGAAGATCATGAAGCAACTCACCGACAACCATTTCACCGCGATCGGTACCAAGCAGTTCTATGTGGACACGCGCCTGATCACCATGAAGGTGAAGGACATCGTGGACCGCAGCAACCCGGTGGTGAAGGACAGCAAAACAGTGAGCGAGGCCCTGGTGGAAATGACCAAGCACGGCTTCGGCGCGGTGATGGTGGTGGACAGCAAGGGCAAGAACGTTGGCGTATTCACGGATGGCGGCCTGCGCCGCGGCATCGAGAAGGAAGGCAACAAGTTCCTGTCGAAGAAGCTGGGTGCGCTCAAGTTCAATGCGCCCTTCACGATCAGTCCCGAGGCACTGCTCGATGATGCGCAGAAAGCATTCAAGGAGCATAAGGTGGACACGCTCAGCGTGAGCGAGAACGGCAAGCAATTGGGGATGCTCGACATACAGGACCTGATGAAGGCCATTGCAGGCTAAGCATTCAGCTTCCTGCGCCACGCTTTTGTGGATCGACCTGGCAAATGGCCCTGTAGCATGTGGCATGGGGAAGCATTGAAAAACACGGAATGAGCGAACCCTATTTTCTGCGCCCACCAGAGGAGCTGCAACGCCGCGCCAGCGGCATCAAAGCGGTGCTGTTCGATTGGGACGGCGTGTTCAATGATGGTTGGAAAAGCGTTGAGGGCGGCAGCCCTTTCAGCGAAGTGGGCAGCATGGGCGTGAACCTGCTGAGGTTTGCGCTGTGGCTGAAGAATGGCGTAAACCCGCCTGCGGCGGTGATCACCGGCCAACTGAACCCCAGCGCCGAAATGTTCGCCAAGCGCGAGCGGCTGCATGGGCTTTACATGGGCTTCATCAACAAGCCTGAGGCATTCGATGAGTTCCTGGTGATGCACGGCCTGAGGGAGGAAGAGGTCGCTTTTTTCTTCGATGACGCCTTGGACCTGCCTTTGGCGCGGCGCTGTGGCTTGCGCGTGCTTATCGGCAGGGCGGGGGGGCAGCTGTTCACGGCGCATGTGGTGGCGCGTGGGGATGCCGATATCGTGACCTTGCAGAGCGGAGGGCAGAATGGCCTGCGCGAAGCGACCGAGACCGTGATCGACCTGCTGGGCAACTTCGGTGATGTGGTGGACCACCGTGCGGCCTTCACGGAACCGTACCAGCGCTACCTGCGCGAGCGCAATGCGGTGGAGCCCAAGATCGTGCGCGGCCAGCGCTGATCAAAAGGCCGCATTCACCGCCAAGGCCCTTTCGAGCATATCCATAAAATCAACCTTGAGCACGCCTACCGCGCCCAGCGATAAGGTGTGGTCATTGGCGTATTGCGTATCGAACAGGGTGAAGCCCCGTGCGCGCAGGTGATCGGCCAAGTGGAAGAATGCAGCCTTGCTGGCATTGGTGACCAGGCTGAACATGCTTTCGCCGAAAAACGCCCCACCGATGGCCACGCCATAAATGCCGCCCACCAAGGCATCGCCCTGCCAGGTTTCCACACTGTGGGCAAGGCCGATCTGGTGCAGTTGACCATACGCCTCCACCATTTGCGGGCTTAACCAGGTTTCGCCGTGCACGGTTGCGCAATGGCCGATCACTTCATCGAAGGCCTCATTCCGCGTAAGGCGGAAACCGGAGCTGCGCAGGAAGCGCTTGAAGCGCGCATTCGGGGCCACGGCCGGGTATGGCCCCAACGGGCGTAGCGGGAAAACGGCGCGCAGTTCGGGAGCGTGCCATTCCAAGACCCCGTCCTCGTCCATGGGGAAAAGGCCTTGCCGGTAAGCTGCGAGCAGCAGGCTTGGGGTAAGCGCGGGCCTGCTTCCGGTGCACAACATTCCTATTGGGCCTTGATCATCTGTTTGGTCAACCGCGATGTGCCGACCTGCAGTTCCACGATGTACAGGCCCGCCCGCAGCTTGCTGAGCAGGCTGTCCTGTATGCGGACGTGTTGATAGGTGTATGGCTCCACTGCCGTGGAGCCGGTCCAGACCATCCTTCCCAACAGGTCGTGCAAGGTCACTCGTATGCGATCTTCCTGGCCAGCGTACACTTCCAGGTCGATGAAATCGGTGAAGGGATTGGGCAGCACGCCAAGTGCATCCGCACCTGTCAATCCGGTGAGGTCGCGCCCGCCAAGCAGCAGATGGGCCCGCCAAAAATCAGGGATGCCGTAGCCCACGTCGTTGTTGGGTGCGTGGTACTGCGATGCGCTCTGCCGTATGGCCGCCATTACCTCATGGGCGGTTTTCCCGCGGTGCAATTGCCAAAGGCAAGCACTAAGGCCGGCCACCAGCGGTGCGGAAAATGAAGTGCCATTGATGCGTCCCGTGTTCCAGCCCGCGCCGTCCAGGCCCACGGTCTGCAGGCCCATGGCGCTCACGTCGGGCTTCACACGGCCATCGGCGGAAGGCCCGCGCGAACTGAATGGAGCGATCTGCCGGTCCGCGTCAACCGCCCCCACGGCGAGAATGTCGAAGGCATCCGCCGGGGCGCTGATGTAGTGCCACGGAAGCTGCCCGCTGTTGCCGGCACTGTTCACCACCACCATGCCTTTGCGCACCGCGATGTCCGCGGCCAGGGTCATGCGCGAGGTCAACCCGTTCAGGTCGGCGTAAGTGTGGTTTTGCGCGGGGTCATCGAAGGTGGTATAGCCCAGCGAGGTATTCAGCACATCACAGCCCAGGCTGTCGCACACCTCCGCGCCGCTTACCCAATTATCCTCCTCCACCAAGTATTCACTGGCCGCATTTTCGGTCCGCAACAGTGCATAATCCGCCATGGGCGCCGTTCCCAGCAATTTGCCC
>JBIQMI010000030.1:0-19907 GCA_044463585.1 Cryomorphaceae bacterium | reverse complement strand
A
This sequence comes from Cryomorphaceae bacterium, assembly GCA_044463585.1. Classification (GTDB taxonomy): domain Bacteria; phylum Bacteroidota; class Bacteroidia; order Flavobacteriales_F; family PHOS-HE28; genus PHOS-HE28. The sequence goes on along the minus strand of JBIQMI010000030.1, from coordinate 19,906 downwards.
AGAAGAAATAGCCAAGCGCCGCACGTTCGCCATCATCAGCCACCCCGACGCCGGTAAGACCACGCTCACCGAGAAATTCCTCCTCTACGGCGGGGCCATACAAACGGCCGGCGCGGTGAAAAGCAACAAGATCCGCAAAGGGGCCACCAGCGACTTCATGGAGATCGAGCGCCAGCGCGGCATATCGGTAACCACCTCGGTAATGACCTTCGAGTACGACGGCACGCTGATCAACCTGCTGGACACGCCCGGCCACAAGGACTTTGCCGAGGACACCTACCGTACCCTTACCGCCGTGGACAGCGTGGTGCTGGTGATCGACTCCACCAAGGGCGTGGAGCCGCAAACCGAGCGCCTGATGGAAGTATGCCGCATGCGCAACACGCCCGTGATCGTGTTCATCAACAAGCTTGATCTGGAAGGGCGCGACGCTTTCTCCCTGCTCGATGAACTGGAGGAAATGCTCTCGATCCGCGTGCGCCCGCTGAGCTGGCCCATTGGCGTGGGGGCCACGTTCCAAGGCGTGTACGACCTGTACGACCATGACCTGCGGCTCTTCCAATCCATCAAATCGAAAAAGGAAACCAGCGGCGAACAGATCAAGGACCTGGGCGACCCGAAGCTGGACCAGATGATCGGCGCGGCAGCCGCCGAGGAGTTGCGCAGCGAGGTGGAACTGGTGAACGGTGTTTACGACCCGCTGGACCTGGCCGCCTACCGGCGCGGCGAAGTGGCCCCGGTTTTCTTCGGAAGCGCCTTCAACAACTTCGGTGTGCGCGAGGTGCTGGACACCTTCGTGCGTATAGCGCCGCCACCGGGCCCGCGCGAAACCGACCGGGGAACGGTGGAACCGCAAGACCCCGAGTTCAGCGGCTTCGTATTCAAGATACACGCCAACCTGGACCCCAACCACCGCGACCGCATCGCCTTCCTGCGCATCTGCTCGGGGCAGTTCAAGCGCAACACCTTCTACCACCACATGCGGCTGGACAAACCGGTGCGCTTCGCCAACCCCACCGCCTTTTTGGCCGCGCAAAAATCGCTGGTGGAGGAAGCTTGGCCCGGCGATGTGATCGGCCTGTACGACACCGGCAATTTCAAGATCGGCGACACCCTCACCGGCGGTTCCAAATTCAACTTCAGGGGCATCCCTTCCTTCTCGCCCGAGCTCTTCCGCGAACTGGTGAACCTGGACCCGATGAAGAGCAAGCAACTGGAAAAAGGCATACGCCAGCTCACCGACGAGGGCGTGGCGCAGCTCTTCACCCAGCAACCCGGCAACAAGAAGATCGTGGGCTGCGTGGGCGAACTGCAATTCGATGTGATCCGCTACCGGCTGGAACATGAATACGGCGCCAAATGCTCCTTCCAGGCCATACAGGCCCACAAGGCCTGCTGGATCACCAGCGACGACCATGCGGCGCTGCAGGCCTTCATCCGGGTGAAATCGAACCAGATCGTGCTGGACAAGGACGACAATCCCGTGTTCATGGCACCTTCGGCATACATGTTGGAACTGGAGCGCAGGAACAACCCGGAGATCACCTTCCACCTTACCAGCGAATTCAAGACCATGCAAGTGTGACCCGCCCACGGGCCACCCAGTCCGGGGCGGAAGGCGTCAAAGGATCGTTAAACCCCATATACCGGAAAACACCCCTTCTATTTTTGGGCCTCATGCACAAATACACCGCACTCCTCCTCTTGTTTGGCCTGGCCGCCACCTCCACCCACGCCCAGGAAAAGCGCCGGTTGCAATTCACCATTGAGGGCACCGCCCACGATACGATCTACCTGGCCAACTACTACGGCAACAAGCTGTACTATTCCGATACCACCGTGGCCAACGCGAAGGGCGTGGCGGTGTTCGAGCGGCCCAGCGGTTACAAGGCCGGCGTTTACGCGGTGGTGGTGCCCGGCCCCAAGTACTTCGAGCTGCTGGTGAACGAGCCCGTGGTGGAAATGAAGAGCGATACCGCAAACCTGAACGAACACCTTACTGTGCTGCGCTCCGAGGAGAACAAGCTATTTCTGGGCTACATCCGCTACTTGGCCGATAAACGCAAGGAGGCAGATGCATTGAAGGCGAAAACGGACGCCACGGAGGACCCGATCGCCAAGGCTGCCAACAAGGAAAAGCTGAAGGACCTGGACAAGGAGATACTGAAATACCAGAAGGACCTCGTCGCCAACCATCCCTCAACCTTCGTGGCCAGCATCATAAAAATGAGCATGACGCCCGAGCAGACGGACGTGTACAAGACCGATGGCTCGCTGGACAGCGTGGCCAGCTATTACAACTACCGCGCGCATTTCTGGGACAACACCAACCTGAAGGACCCGCGCAACCTGCGTGCACCTGTGTTCCAGAACAAATTCGACGAGTACATCGGCAAGGTGATCCCGCAGATCCCGGACACGATCAACAAATACGCGGATGACCTGATCCGCCGCATGGACGATGGCGGCGACCTCTTCAAGTTCGCGGTGAACAACATCACCTACAAGTACGAGACCAGCGACATCATGGGCATGGACGCGGTATTCGTGCACATGGCGCAGACCTACTACTGCCCCAAGGACGGCAAGAAGAACCGCGTGGACTGGATGGCGGAGGACAAGCTGGACAAGCTGTGCGAACGCGCGCGCAAGCAGGCACCGCTGGTGATCGGTGCGCAGGGCAAGGACATCATCCTGCCGGACTCCACGGAGGCCAACTGGCTGAGCTATTACAGGATGCCCGAGAAATACGTGCTGATCATTTTCTGGGATCCCCACTGCGGCCATTGCAAGAAGGTGCTTCCGCAGATCCATGAGGATTGGAAGGCGAAGCTGAAGCCGCTGGATGTGGGCGTGTTTGCCGTGGCCAAGGCCACCGACAGCACCTTGTTCAACGACTGGAAGAAATTCATCCGTGAGAACGACCTGGACTGGATGAACGTGGGCCTTACCTGGCATGTGTTCGAGGAAGCGAAAAAAGCCTCCTGGAAGTTCATTCCGAAGTACACCACCATCGAAAGCCTGAACTACGCCGACACGTGGGACGTGTACGCCACACCGCGTTTCTACCTGATGGACAAGGAGCGCAAGATCGTGGGCAAGCAACTGGAAGTGGACCAGATGGTGGATCTGGTAAAGGCGCTGGAGAAGCGCGGCGCCGGGGCGAAATAGGTTTTACAGGCGCGCCAAGCGCTGGCGCAGGTAATGATCGGCCAGCACCAGGCAGGCCATGGCCTCCACAATGGGCACGGCCCGTGGCACCACGCAGGCATCGTGCCGGCCCTTGCCCTTCACCATCACATCGTGCCCTAGGCGGTCCACGCCAGGCTGGTCGCGCATAATGGTGCTCACCGGTTTGAAGGCCACATCGAAAACGAGGTCCTCGCCGTTGCTGATGCCGCCGAGCACGCCGCCGCTGCGGTTGGTGTCCGTGCCAATGCCACGGTCCTTGCGCACGAAGATGTCGTTATGCTCCGAGCCGCGCATGCCCACCGCATCGAAGCCGCTGCCGAACTGCACGCCCTTCACGGCATTGATGCTGAACAGCGCCTTGCCGAGGTCGGCGTGCAGTTTATCGAACGCCGGTTCGCCCCAACCCGCTTGCATGCCTTCTGCCACAGCGGTGATCCTGCCGCCAACGGTATCGCCTTCCTTGCGCACATGCCTGATCAAGGCCTCCATGCGCCCGGCCGCTTCAACATCGGGGCAGCGCACTTCGCTCTCGTACACGTTGGCCAGGTCCAGCCCGGCATAGGGCTTCAGCAGCCGCTCGTGGCCCACTTGGCTTACCCATGCACGCACCGTGGTGCCCACATGGGCCAGCAGTTGCCGCGCTATGGCCCCGGCCACCACCCGCACGGCCGTTTCCCGCGCGCTGGAGCGTCCCCCGCCGCGGTGGTCGCGCAGGCCGTACTTGGCCTCCCAGGTAAAATCAGCGTGTCCCGGGCGGTAAGCCTGGTCGAGGTGGTCGTAATCGCGTGGCCGCGCGTCAGCATTGCGGATCATGAAGCCGATGGGCGTGCCCAATGTGGTGGAATCCACGATCCCGCTCAGCCATTCCACTTGGTCCGGCTCGTTGCGCGTGGTGCCCAGCGCGGTGCCGCCCGGTCGCCGGCGGTCCAGCTCCTGCTGCACCTGCTCGAGGTCCAGCTTCAGGCCGGCCGGGCAGCCGTCCACAACGCCACCGATGGCGGGGCCGTGGCTTTCGCCGAACGAGGTGAGCCGGAAGATCTGGCCGAAGCTGTTGCCGGGCATGGCGGCGAAGGTAGTGGCGCACCGATCTTGGGCACCGGTTTTGCACGCTCCGCACCATGCCGCCTAACACGAACGTGTCCGTGCTCCGGCCGGATGGGTCGCTCACCCCGGCCGCCATCAGCGTGCTGCACTTGGTAAGCGGCGTGGGGCTGCATTTGCTGCAGGCGGTGCGCATCCGCCCCTCCACGGCCAACTGGTTACGGGCACCGTGGTACAGCTACCACCGCGGGGGCGCCATCACCATCGGGCGCACCATTTGGTTCACCCGCAAATGGTTCGCCGCGGACGGCCACGGCGATGGCTCATTGGAGAGCACGCGCAGGTGGTTGCTGCATTTGGCGCATGAGGTGGGCCACTTGCCGCAAGCGGAACGATCCGGGCAGGGGGTGTGGGGCAAGCTGCGCTATGTATCGGCATTTGCGTGCCAGTACACGCTGCGCGCCATCACGCTGGCCCGGCCCGTGCACGATGGCAGTCCGCTGGAGATGGAGGCGGACCGTGGGCGGCAGGTCCTGCTGCAATTGCTTGAGCTTCCGCAGGGCAACGAACTGCTGGCCCTGGTGCACCGCAATGAGGAAGAGGCCACCCAATTGGCGTGCAGCACGATCAAGGACCAATGGCCGGGGCTGCTGCCCGATCTGGCCTGAACAGAGGTTCAGCGCGCGATCATCACGCCCTGCACACTTCTACCGGTTTTGTCGCGCACAAAGTATTGCCCCGGTGCAAGATGGCCCACGCCGATGGACCCGCCGGAGGTTGGTCCCTGCGGGAATGAAAGCACCACACTGCCATCGCTGGCCACCAGTACGCTGCCTGCCATCTTTCCATCCCAGAAAAGGCGGTCGGAAACCGGATTCGGCCACAGGCGAAGTTGCTCCTTCGTGCCATGCGGTTCCACCTGCGTGGTGATATCCGCCGGATCATAATGGAAGCGCACCACCGTGTTCACACCGCCCACCGTGGTTACCTGCAGCACCGGCTGGTCCATGCCAGCAGCAATCCATTTGTATTCGATCGTTTCCGGCTCGGGTACGGCAAAGCCCATGCTCAACATGCTGATGTACACGGTATCGGTGCGCGAGATCCGCGATCTCACGCGCAGCACCTGGAAGGTATCGGTAGGCAGCACCAAGGTGCCCCAGCCATCCACCTCGTTCCTACGCACTTGGTCCTGCCCGAAAAAACCCATGGTGGGCACCGAAACCTCGAAATGGCTGGCCGAGCTGTCCACGTTCCCGAATTGCAAGGGGAACCGGTAGATCCAATCCACGGGATCGCGGCGTACCGAAGTGGGCAGCCCGTTGAGGTTGGCACCGAAGCCCACATTGCGGAAGCCCGATGCGTTGTTCTTGTAATAATCGAAAACGTTGGAGAGGGAGAAGCCCTGCATGCCCACGGCCGGCCCGCGCATGGCGAAATCCGCCTTATGGTTCGGATACAGCAGCGCATTGTTGAAGAAGAACTGGTACGCAAGCGGTGTGCTGCCCACCGTTACCATGGTATCCGCGCTTTCCGGCCCTGCCACAAGCGCGCTGAAATCCCACCAATGCGCAGCGCCCGTCGACGCGGGATCGATCGTGGTAGTGGTGGTCACATAGCGCACGGTATCGCCGGGCGAAGGCATATCGGCCGGCCCGAGGGTGATCTGGGCAAGTGCGGGTACCGTGAAGAGGAAAATGGGCAGGGTAGCGAGGGATTTCATAGTGCCAAAGTAGCGCACGGACACCCACGGCGGTGGCGCCACGCAACACTTTTCCCCGACCGGCCCGCCGGTGATCGGCATGGGACCAGATGGGGCGCTCCGTACCTTTGGCCGATGCGTCCACTTCTGATCATTCTTCTCCTTGCCCTGCCCTTCGCGCTCAGTGCCCAAAAGGACCGCGGCCGGCATTTGGTGCAGTTCAGCGGCGTGGTGGTGACCGGCGACAGCTTGGAGCCCGTGCCCTTCACCAGCATCCTCACCAAGGGCAGCTACCGCGGCACCATCAGCGATGTGTACGGCTATTTCAGCTTCGTGGCGCAGACCGGCGATACCATCGAGTATGCGGCAGTGGGATTCAAGCGCGGGCACTACGTGATCCCCGACTCATTGGGCGACAACAAGTACAGCATGATCCACGTGCTGATCCCGGACACGGTGCTGTTGAAACCACTGGAGGTGTACCCTTGGCCCAGCAGGGAACAATTCCGCGAGGCCTTCCTGGCCCTCAATATTTCGGACAGTGAATACCAACGCGCGCTGAAGCACCTCAACAGCGCCGAGGCCATACAGCGCATGGAAAACCTCCCACCCGACCCCGGACTGGCCGCGCATTTCCAATCGCTGCAGGACAATACCAGGATCTACAACCAAGGCATGGCGCCCACGGTGAACCTGTTCAACCCCATCGCTTGGGCCCAGTTCGTGCAGGCTTGGCGGGCAGGGAGTTTCAAGAAACAGTGACGGTACAATTTGCCCGTTCGACAAGTTGCCAATCCGCCATTTCCTTCATGGCCAAGAGGAACCTTCCGTTGCTTCCGAACATTACGATCACCGGCTGGGCCGCCAAAGGCAAATCCTTGGCAAAGGTGGACGGCATGGTATTCTTTGTTACCGGCGCTGTGCCCGGCGACATGGTGGACCTGCAGGTGACCCTGCGGAAAAAGAGTTTCGCCGAGGCCAAGGTGGTCCGGCTCATCACCCCTTCCCCCGACCGTGTTGATGCCTTTTGCAAGCACTTCGGCCTGTGCGGCGGATGCACTTGGCAGGACCTTTCCTACCCTGCCCAGCTTCGCTTCAAGCGCCAGGAAGTGATCGACAACCTCACCCGCCTCGGTGGCCTCGAATTGCCTGAAGTTCCGCCCACACTGGCATCCCCTCATACCAAGTTCTACCGCAACAAGCTTGAATACACGTTCACCGACCGGCGCTGGATCACCGGCGCCGAGTTGCAGGACGGTGAAAAGCTGGAGGACCGGCGCGGACTGGGCTACCACCTGCCCGGCAGGTTCGACAAGGTGTTCGATGCCACCGAGTGCTGGCTGCAGCCTGCGCCCAGCGATGCGATCCGCAATTTCATCCGGGCCTATGGCGCCGCCCACGGCCTGAGCTATTACAACGTGCGCCAGCACGAAGGCTGGCTGCGCACGCTTACCATACGCACCACCACCGGCGGCACCATGGTACTGATCGCTTTCGGGCACGAGGATGCCGTGGCCCGGAAGCAGTTGTTGCAGGCGCTGCTCGATGCTTTCCCGCAGATCACTTCGTTGCTGTGGTGCATCAACCCGAAAAAGAACGATACCATTTGGGACCTGGACATCCATGTTTTCCATGGACAGGACCACCTGATCGAGGAATTGAAGGACGATGGCCTTCCCCCTTTGAAATTCAGGATCGGGCCGAAGAGCTTCTTCCAAACGAATCCGGAGCAGACTGAAGCCATGTATGCACTGGTGCGTGACCTGGCCGGGTTGAAGGGAGATGAACTGGTGTACGACCTGTACTGTGGCGCAGGAAGCATCTCACTTTTCCTGGCCCGCCATTGCGCCAAGATCGTTGGCGCGGAGATCGTGCCCGAGGCCGTGGCCGATGCGGTGGTGAACGCTCAGCTCAACGCCATCACCAACGCCGTTTTCGAGGCCGGCGACCTGAAGGACCTGCTCAACGATGATTTCATCGCCCGGCTCGGGCGGCCCGATGTGCTGGTGACCGACCCGCCCCGTGCAGGCATGCATCCTGCAGTGGTTGAAAGGATCCGGGGCATTCATCCGCAACGCATCGTTTACGTGAGCTGCAACCCCGCCACGCAGGCGCGCGACCTGGCGCTGCTGAAGGACCTTTACGCGGTTACCCATGTGCAGCCGGTGGACATGTTCCCGCATACAAGCCATGTGGAAAACGTGGTGCGCCTGCAGCGCCGCGGAAATTGATCAACGCCCGGTGGCCCGCGTGTATGTATCCGCGGTGCACGGTCGGCCGTCCTGGAAATAGGTAACACCGCCGTAGTAGCTGGCCACACGGCGGTATTCAACCTCGCGGCCGCCTTGCTCCAACTTCACGATGGTGATCACACGCAGCGGTTCCACCTTAACCTCCCGGCTCCAGCGCATTCCATTGCCGGCACCATCCGCCGCATCGGTACTTTGCCCATCGGCACGTGCCATTAAGCCACTGTTGCCGCTGCGCTTGGCCACCGACTCCATCCATTCCTCGGGCACCAAGCCACGCTGCGTGGATTGCGGTTGATCCGGGGATGGGGCCAATACGTGCACCACGGGTGCCACTTTGGAAAGTGTGGGTGCCAATTGTGCATAGGGATTGCGCATCGTTCCCCCCAAGGTACCGGCCGCGCTTGTTGGTGTTGCCCCGGCCGTGGCGAGCGTGCTGGCCACCGCACGCAACCGCCCGTCCAGCACATCATCCTTTGCGATCCGGTAATCGGTGCTGTAGCCAAAGCCGTTGACCTGCGGATCGAAATGGATGTAGCCCACCGGGCCGGCGTATTCCACAGGCTGTCCCTGGGGCAAGGGGTCCAAGGTTACTTGGAACGGGAACGTGTACGCGGCTTCCGACCCGGCCGGCACACCGGTATTGAACAGCAACTGCTTGCTGATGAAGCCCGGGCGTTCGAAGGCGATCAAATAGCTCCTGTGCAGCTTCAGGTCCAATTGGAAATGGTCCAGTCCGCGATCAAGCACTTTGGTTTCGTCGCTGCTTACAAGCACCACCCGGGCGCCATCAAGGTTTCCGTTGCGAAGGATCAGTTTGCCTTCCAGGCTAAGCCCGGCAGCATGGAGGTGCCCACTGCCCAACAGCAGCAGCCCAAAAGCCGTTCCTAGCATTCGCCGGTTCCACATGGCCTCAACCTTTTGGTATTCACGGAGCCATCCGAATCCAATGCCAAAATAAGGCCGATCCATGCACACGGCGCCAGTGTTGGCCCGGTTAACTTTACAAACCGCGTGATCTGGGCATGCGTGCAGTCATCGGCACTACGGGTGGAGAGGATCCACCCCGGACCGAAGCTTGGCACGAACTTGGCACCCGTGCGGAGAGAAGCCCGATGAAAATGAAAACCCACCTCCCCCTTTTCGCCCTCGGCATCGCCCTGTGGGCCAGCCCATTGGCACAAGCACAGGACACGCCCGATTGGCCTGTGATCTTCACCTCGGGTGAATACCAGTTGCAGGTGTTCAAGCCACAGCCCGAAAGCTTTGATGGCACCAGTTTCACCGCCAGGGCAGCGGCGGCACTGCAACGCCCGCAGGATCAAACACCGATTTTCGGTGCGCTTTGGGGCAGCGGCACCTTGGCCATCGACCGCGCCGACCGCATGGGCAAGCTCTCGGCCTTCAAGGTCACCGACATCCGCTTCCCCGGCATCACCGATGCCACAGAACAGGCCAACGTGAAGGATGCATTGGGCACGGGCATCCTGGCAAATGCACCGCCGATCTCCATCGATTGGCTCGTGGCCGCATTGGAAGAGGAAAAGCAATCATCGGCCTCGTACGACAACACACCGCCACAGATCATTTACCGCGATAAGCCGGCCATGTTCTTGTTCGTGGACGGAGAGCCGATCTTCAACGAAGTAAAGAACGATGCAAGCGCCGGCGATGGCGTGTACGCCGCCAACCAGCCCAAGGTGGAACGCGTGGTGAACACACCTTACTTCCTGGTGCGCACCAACAACAAGCTCTGGCTGTACGGCTCCGGGCTGTGGTACACCGCCGATGCAGTGAAAGGCCCTTGGCAAAACAAGACCTCGGCCCCGAATTACCTCGAAAGCCTGGCCCAACAGGTGGACAGCACCTATGGCCAGAAGCGCAGCGACAACCTGGTACCCGAGGTGGTGTACTCCGATAAACCGGCAGTGCTGCTGGATATCAACGGGGCGCCGCAAATGCAACCCTACGACAACAGCTCACTGATGTACGTGACCAACACGGACAAGGACCTGTTCCTGTACATCCCCACGCAGGAATACTACCTGCTGGCCTCGGGCCGCTGGTATGCCACGGCCGACCTGCGCAATGGCCCCTGGCGCTTTGTGGCGCCTGACGCATTGCCGGCCAGCTTTGCCAAAGTGCCGGAAGGCTCTGCCAAGGACGGCATACTGGCCCATGTGCCCGGCACCAATGCTGCGCGCGAGGCCGTGCGGGATGCCGCCATTCCACAAACGGCCAAAGTGGACCGGCGAACAGCGCGTGTGCAGGTGAGCTACGACGGCGACCCCCAGTTCCAGCAGATCGCAGGCACCTCGGTGTACTCGGCCATTAATGCCAGTACCACGGTGTTGCGCATCAACGGCGTGTACTATGTGGTTGACAACGCCGTGTGGTACGAAGGCACCAGCCCCGACGGCCCGTGGACGGTGAGCACGGCGGTGCCCTCGCAGGTGAACGACATTCCGCCCTCAGACCCGGCCTACAAGGTGCGCTACGTGTACATCTATGACTACACACCCGACTACGTGTTCACGGGTTACACGCCGGGTTACCTGGGCAGTTATGTGCAAGGCGGCGTGCTCATCTACGGTACCGGTTACTACTACCGCCCTTGGCGCGGGTACTACTGGTACCCCCGGCCGTACACCTGGGGCTTCAACATGGTGTACAACCCGTGGTACGGCTGGGGCTTTGGGGCCACTTGGGGCTACAACTGGTTCTACCCCGGCTGGAACTATTACGGCTACTACCGTCCCTATGCCTGGGGCTGGTGGGGGCCCTACGGCTACTGCCCGCCCGTGGCCACATGGTACGGCTACGGCTACCATGGCCACGGACCCGATGGCCGGGGCGGCTTCTACGGGCATCGGCCCAGCTTGTCGGCCAGCACGGCCGGCACGGGCAGGCCAATAGCCGGGGCCGCCGTTACGGCCAAGCGCACCGACCTGTACCGCAATCATCTCGTGGAAGGAGTGGCACCCACCGTGGTGGCCGACAGGCCCATGGCCCGAACCCCGGCCACTGGTGTGAAAAGCGATGAAGGGAGCCGACCCGTGCGCACCATGGAACGCATGAAGGACGATCACTTCACCGATCGCCAAGGCAACGTGTACCGCAACCAGGACGGGCGTACCGAGGAATTCAAGGACCGCCGGTGGGAATCGGTGCGCACCCCTAATGACCAAGGTGATCGCGGCGGCACAGTGCGGCCGGGCACCGATAGCAAGGCACCCGTACAGCGCGACCGCACGGCCACGCCCGGCCGCGACCAAGGCACCGTGCCACCGGTGGAGCGTGACCGCGGGCAAGCACCCGTGCAACGCGAGCCCGCATCCAACGATCGCGGCACTGCCCAACCGCAGCGCACACCCGCACCCGATGTGCGGCCCGCGCCGCAGCAACCGCGTGATCGCTACCAAAGCCCGAGCAACATCCAGCGCGACCGTATGCGGGGCGAGCAACGCACCAACGAATACAAGGGCTACCAGCAGGACCGCGGCATACAGCAGCAACGCACACCGCAGATGCAGCAGCGTGCCCCCCAGCCCCAACGTGCACCGCAAATGCAACAACCGCAACGTGCACCGCAAATACAGCGGGCGCCATCTGCCCCTGCCCCGCGGCCCGCAGCACCAAGCGGTGGCGGCAGCCAAGGCGGCCGACGGCCGAGGTGACCGGCATTCACGTCTTTTCTGAGCGGGTCGCCACCATCCTCACCATTTTTGCCGGAAGCAAAAACGATGCATGAACACGGCGGTGGTGATCCTCAACTGGAACGGCCTGCATTGGCTGCAACAGTTCCTGCCCGCCGTAATTGAACATTCCACCGGCGATGCGCGCGTGGTGGTGGCCGACAATGCCAGCACCGACGGCTCGGCGGATTGGGTACGTACGCACTTCCCGCAGGTGCTGATGATCGAACTGGGCAGCAACCTCGGTTTTGCGGGCGGCTACAACGCCGCCCTGCAGCAGGTGGAAGCGGAATACTTCATACTGCTCAACTCCGATGTGGAAGTGACACCCGGCTGGGTGAAGGCCCTGCGCGGCCATTTGGACAGGCAGCCGGACATGGCGGCCTGCCAACCAAAGATCCTGAGCTATAAGCGGCGCGACCGGTTCGAGCATGCGGGTGCCGCGGGCGGCTTCATCGACCGCAACGGCTATCCCTTCTGCAGGGGCCGAATTTTCGACCTTACCGAACAGGACCAAGGCCAGTACGACGACAAGGCCGATGTATTCTGGGCCACCGGTGCATGCCTGATGATCCGATCGGCGGCATTCCGCGAGGCAGGCGGGTTCGATGGCCACCTGTTCGCCCACATGGAGGAGATCGATCTGTGCTGGAACCTGCGCCGCAGGGGCTGGCGCATAGGCTATACCAGTTCGGCCAGCGTGTACCATGTGGGTGGCGGTGCGCTGCAGTACGACAATCCCCGCAAGACCTTCCTCAATTTCAGGAACAGCTTGGCCGTGCTCACCAAGCACCTCGATTCACGCTGGATCTACTACCGCATTTTCCATCGATTGGCCCTTGACTGCATGGCAGCTGCCAAATTCCTCGTGGAAGGCCATGCCGCCCATGCCGTGCAGGTGGGCCGTGCGCACAGGCAGTTTTTCCAGTGGCTGCCGCGGTTGCTGCGCGAGCGCCGGGCACTGCGTGCCATCCAGCGCAACCCTGACCTTACGGGCATGTACCGGCGCAGCATCGCCTACGACCGGTTCATCCTGGGCTGGCGCACATTCCAGCAGCTCGACCGCAAAGCCTTCCTTCAACCGTTGGCCCGGCGCAAGTGATCCACCGCCAAGCGGTAGCCCTCAAGCCCGAAGCCACTGATCACGCCCACGCAATGCACCGCCAACAGCGAACGGTGCCGGAACTCCTCGCGGGCGAGAATGTTGGAGACATGCACCTCCACCACCGGCACGCTCACGCTGGCCAAGGCATCGCGCAGCGCCACACTGGTGTGCGTGTATCCGCCCGCATTCAACACCACGCCGTCGCACTCCGCGTCGGCGGCGCGTAAGGCCTCGATCAATTCGCCTTCGTGGTTGCTTTGGAAATAGCTCAACCGGTCAGGTGCGGCATGCGCCTTCAATTCTTGCAGGAACTCACCGAATGGGCGTACCCCGTAAAGTTCCGGCTCGCGGCTGCCGAGCTGGTCCAAATTGGGACCGTTGACGATGCGGATGTGCATGACTGTGCGCAAAAGTCAGCATTTCCCGGCCCACTGCGCGCTGCCCATCCGCCGATCTTTGCACCATGCAATGGGAACAGGCCCTGGCCGATTACCGGATCCATCTCAAGCTCGAGCGTGGCTTGAGCCCGCGAACGGTTGAGGCCTACCTATCGGACCTGGCCAAGCTGCGCGAACATGCCGCCGCACAGCAACCGCCGCTCATGCCTGAAAAGATGGAATTGCAGGACCTGCAGGACTTTATAGCGGCACAGGTGAAAACGGGGCTGAAAGCCACCAGCCAGGCCCGCATGCTAAGTGCCATGCGTTCCTTCTACCGGCACCTGATGATCGACAAGCGCGTGGACAACGACCCGACCGAACTGCTGGAAAGCCCGCGCACCGGCAGGCACCTGCCCGACTTCCTGAGCATTGAGGACATCGATGCCATGATCGGTGCGATCGATATGTCGGCCCCGTTGGCCCACCGCGACCGGGCCATGCTGGAAACGCTGTACGGATGCGGGCTTCGTGTAAGCGAGCTGTGCGGGCTGCAAATGAGCCGGCTGCATTTCCAGGAAGGTTTTGTGCGGGTGGTGGGCAAGGGCAACAAGGAGCGGCTCGTGCCCATTACGCCAGAGGCCATGCGGCAGATCACCATTTACCGCGAGCAGGAACGAAGCCACCTGCCCGTGCAACCCAAGGCCGCCGACCTGCTCTTCCTCAACGCCCGTGGTGGCGGGCTCTCCCGCGTGTCGGTATTCAAACTGGTGAAGGCCCAGGCCGAGGCGGCGGGCGTGCGCAAGTCCATCAGCCCGCACACTTTCCGCCACAGCTTCGCCACGCATTTGGTGGAGGGCGGCGCGGATCTGCGCTCGGTGCAGGAAATGCTCGGCCACGCCAGCATCACCACCACGGAGATCTACACCCACCTCGACCGTGAGTACCTGCGCAGCAACATCATGCGCTTCCACCCGCGCGCCAAGCCCTCAACGGGCCACCACGAAGGCTGAACGGCCCAACAGGGCGCCGTCCAGGCTGCGCACCTGCAGCACATAGGATCCCGTGGCCAGTCCGTGGAGGTCCATTTGCAGGGGAACTTCGCCTTGGCCACGCCTGTATTCCTCGCGCAGCAGTTCGCCCTTGGTGCCGAACAGCCGCAGGCAGACCGTGCCCGTAGCGGCCGGAAGGCCGCCAATGTTCAGCACATCGCCCGTGGGGACCGGCCACAGCTGAAGACCGCCATCGTTCCCGATCTGCTCGGACACTTGGGTAAAGATGCCCTTGCCATAGGCGTACTGTCCCTTGCGCAGCACATTGATGTCGATGTTGCCGCTGCCGTTCACCAGCACCCCGGCATTCACGGTCTGGTCCGGGTAAACTTCCCATGGGCTGTTCGGATCAGGGCGGTACAGCAACATCACGCCAGCCTCGTTCACCCCGAGCAGGTCATGGTCCAGCGAGGCGGGGTCCAGGGCGGCATAGGCCACACGTGCCTTCAGCACCGAGGAATCGGGCCAGTACCCGTCCACGATCCAGTAATTGGTGCCCGAGATCTCGGCAATGCCGCTGCCCAGTTGGTCGCTTTCCGGTGCGGCCCAAATGTGCTCGATGCGCAGCAAGCCCGTATCGGGCACTTGCACGGTCGGCAGCCGGAAGCTTACCCGTGGCTGCACCAGCGGTACCGCAACGCCGGGCAACAACGGCCGCTCAAGGTCCATCCGTGCCTGGTTCAGCCGGTTGTGCCCGTTCAGCACCGCCATGACCGGCTCAAAATCGCACACCAGTTCAGCGTTGTCGTATTCACCCCCCACGGTGATCCGGTATTCCTGGCGTTGCCCTTCAGCGCCGATCAGCGTTACATCCAGCGGAACCTGTTGGTGGAAAACGGTGGCGCCGCGCAGCTTCTGCTTCACCTCCAACTGCACCTGCCAATGGCCGCCCGCCTGCGTGGCCGAAAAGTCCTGCACCACGAAAACCGAAAAACCGGGCGCGAACACCTGGTCGGTGAAGAAAGGTCCGAGATCCAGGCCGCTGCTGGCCTCCAGCGCATCACGGAAACCCGCGGCGTCCAAGGTCTGGTAAGCATGCGCCGCCTGCACATCGTGCATGGCCTGGCTGAAAAGCGTATCGCCCATGTAACCGCGCAGGTTGTGCATTACCGAGGCACCCTTGTAGTAGGTGGTAAGGCCGTAGATGTAGGGATCGGGCATGGGCGAGAGCGGTTGGAAACCGCCGTCCTGCACATGCGCCCGCTGCAGCACGTAAAGCTGGTTGTCCTTCACGGTGTTCACAAAGGCCTCCTCCCCGCCTATCCATTCCTCCACCAAATGCGCGCTGTATTCGGCCGGGCCTTCCTTCAACCACATGTCCTGCTGGGTGCGCGGGGTTACCATATCGCCCCACCAGCTGTGGCCTAGCTCGTGCGTAAGCAGCCTCCTGTTCTGCGCCTGGGTTTGTGTGGGCATGAAATCCGGGTAGGCAATGTTGGTGGGTATTTCCAAGGCGCCATCAGTGGTGAGCACATAGCCCACCCTGCCCCAAGCGTACGGGCCGTACCAATGCTCGCAGGCATCAATGGCGGCCCCAATGTCCACCATTTTCGAGGCCATGCCCTGCAGCTTGCTGGGCGTAGCGGTAAGCCGCACGGGAATTTCCGCGTAGGCACCGTTGTGCACGTAGTTGCTATCGAGGTAGTTGGAAACAGCGATGGCACTCAGGTGCGTGGGTATGGGCTGCGGCATGTGGAAACTGCGCACCACGGTATCGCCGCCCAATTGCACCTCGCCCAAAAACTCGCCTTGGCCGTGCGCCTTCATGCCGTTCGCGCTTTTCACATGGTAGGTGTACGTGGCGCGCTCCACGAACGAGTCGAAGCACGGGTACCACACCTTGCCGAAGTTGGGCGGAATGGTGCTGAGCCCGATCCCAAGGTTATAGATGTAGCCGCTTTCAAAGTAGAAGCCGCCCCATTGCGGATCGCGCCGCGGTTGGCCGTGGTAATGCACGGTGAGCGAATCCACCTCGCCGGGAACCGGGGCCAACGGAAGATCCACGCGGAGCACTTCACTGTCGTAGCTGTAGTTCAGCGTGAGGCCGCCAGCGGTCACGGAATCCACTTCCAGGTCCCACAATTCGAAACGGATGAATTGCTGGCCCTCCATCAATGCGGTGTAGCGCACCGTGGTGGACGCTTGGATCGATGCGCCGTCGTAGTCGGTAACATCGATGTTGATGTCGTAATGCAGGATGTCGAATGTGTCGCTGCGCGCGATCACTTGATCGATCAGGGCGCGCTCCGCGGCCGTGGGCATGGGTGCCGCCACAGGGTGGTTGCGGTAATAGTGGCAACCTTGCGCATGGGGTTGTGCCATGGCCACGCCGGCCATGGCCGCCAGCGCCGTTACCAGCAGGATACGTTTCAACAAGGGCATCAGCGTTCGGATTTGGGCACCTAAACTAAGCCGGTGGCACCGCGGAATAACCCAATGGCCCTTGCTGCGTTGAAGCCGGTCCATGTTGCGATCCACCTGGCCACTTCCTACCATCCGTTATCCATTCCTATTCATCGCCTTCTTTGTGGCCTGCTGCTTGCCGCGCACGGCCTCTGCCGCCACCACGGTATACAGCAGCAACGGCTACCAGGTCCACATCGATATCCTGTTCGTAAGCCTGGTGGTACACACCGGCCCTTGCCCATGGGGGTACAATTACGACGTGAAGCTGGCCTACCAGATCAGCTTCACCGGCCCCAACCAGCCGGCCAACATGTACACTTTGCAAGGCAACGTGGTCTGCGGTTCAACCTCCCTTTTCTTCAACCTGCCCAAGGGACCTTCCTCGGGAACGGTGACCACCACGGGCAATGGATGGCGTGGCCAAAGCGATTGCGCCACCGCCTCGCTCGCCTTGTTGCAATGCAATAGCGTACGGATCCAGATCCAAGGCCCCGGCATTCCCAACCAGTACATCAACATCAGCGCGGGCACATTACCGGTAACCCTCACCGAATTTGCTGCCGAGGCCACGGCCCAGGGGGTACAGCTGAATTGGGCCACCGCAAGCGAGCAGGACAATGACCATTTCATGGTGGACCGCTCACTGGACGGCATTGAATATGGACCGGTATTACAGGTGGCCGGCGCTGGAAACAGCACGCAGGTCATACGCTATGAAGCGTTCGACCCGCAGCCCGTGCACGGCTTGGCCTATCACCGCCTGCGCCAGGTCGACACCAACGGCCACTCCACGATCTATCCGGCCATGCCGGTGGCGGCCCGCCGCAACGTGTTGCCGCTGCAACCCTGGCCCAATCCTGCGGAAGGCAATACCGTACGCTTGGGCGATGATGCGCTGCAAGGCGTGCTCGAAGTGCGGGCGGCCAATGGCCGGCTCGTGCAGCACACGGCCGTGCACGGAGGAGGCGTGGAAATCCCAGGACTGCCGCCAAGGGTGTATCATCTTCAACTGCTCGATACGGGCACCGGTGTGCTGCGGCAAGGACGATTGGTACGTCTTTGAGGCAAGCGGGGCGGCATTGCCGCGGCACGGGGCGCCAATTTCCCGCTCCCCATACCCTGCATTCCACCGCCGTACTCCACGCAAGCCGTGCCCCGAGCGGCTTTCCAAGGGTTCCGGCAGCCTTGCCCGGGATGTGGAATGGCTTTGGCGTTTCCCGGCGGAAATCAACCAAAGAGCAAGATGAAATACGCATCAATTATTGTGGCGGCCGTTTTGGGGACGGCATTGGTAGGCAGCGGATGCAACGCTTCCAAGGGGGTGAAAGGGGGTGCCATAGGTGCCGGTGCAGGTGCCGGCGTTGGCGCAGTGGTGGGGAACCAATTCGGCGACCACGGCACTGCGGTGGGCGCCATTATCGGTGCCGCAGTGGGCGGTACGGCGGGGGCCCTGATCGGCCACAAAATGGACAAGCAGGCCGAAGAGCTGCGCAAGGACATGGAAGGCGCGAACGTGGAGCGCGTGGGTGAAGGGATCAAGATCACCTTCGACAGCGGGCTGCTCTTCGCCGTGGACCAAAGCAGCTTGAGCAGCACCGCCCAGGCCAATTTGAACGAATTGGCGGAAACATTGAAGAAATATGAGGACACCGAGATCTTGGTGGAAGGCCACACGGACTCTTCAGGACCAGATGATTATAACATGACCTTATCAAAAAAGCGGGCAAAAAGCGTCTCGGACTATTTGGTGGGGAAAGGCGTGAAGTCCAACCGCATCACTACCATGGGCTATGGTGAAAGCCAACCCATAGCCGACAACGGCACACCGGCCGGCATGGCCCAGAACCGGAGGGTGGAAGTGGCCATTTACGCGAACAAGAAAATGGTGAAGGCGGCCGAGAAGGGAGAACTCTAGGGCAACGCACTGCTTGGGAAGCGCAAGGCCGCCGATCGTGGGCGGCCTTGCCGCGTTTCCAATGGAATGATCACGATGCGCCACGGCGGTGGAAGCAAACCATGGCCCGGGGGAATTGCTATCTTCAGCGCAAACGAAACCTTTATTCCTTCCTTTCCATGATCTGTCCTGAGTGTGCCTCCAAGAACAAACCAAGCACGGTATACCAGCGCAGCAGCAACCGCACGGAGAAGAGCTTCCAAGCCTCTGCGCCTGGGCCCAACGGCCCGCACCTGCATGACCCGAACGTGCTTACCGAAGCCTTCGAATGCACCAATGGCCACCGCTTCAGGCGTGAAAGCCGTACACCATGCCCCCGTTGCGAATACGGCCATGAAGAGCCCGTGATCACCATGCTCACGCCCCGCTGGAAATTCGAACCCGGGGTGACCGAATAGACCAACAGGTTTTCAACAGCCTGCCGAAAACTTCACATTGGGCCCGATTGTTACCTTGGCAAATCAGCCATGGCAAGCCCGATATTTGCATGTATGAAGCGGCTGCTGTCCTCCTTCGGTGTGCCAATTGGCGGCACAGGAACAGGATTGTGCAGGGCCGGCATGTGGGCAAGCGTGGCCCTAACGATATGGGCCAGCATGCTGGTCGGGCATGCTTCAGCCCAAGTGACCATTTTTTCGGAAAACGTGGGAACGCCTGCCTCCAACCCGAATGTGAATGCTTACACGGGTTGGCAAAACGGGGCACCCATTGTTTTTTCCACCACGTCGAACACGGATGTTCGGGCCACTAATAGTTCAACTGGATATACCGGTGCCTCAGGTGGTGGAAACATATACATGGGAACCAGCGGAGGGAACACAAAGGATCTTCTGATCGCCGGGATCAACACGTCCGGCTATACAGGTCTGGTTCTCTCTTTCGGGCTCAAGGCAGAAAGCACCGGCTCTCCGGCCATTACCATTTCCGTAAGCACGGATGGAACCAACTACACCACCATTTCCTATACGCATCCGTCCAATACTTCATGGACATGGATCACGGCAGCCGATCCGCTTCCAGCAACCCCGAACCTTCGGATCAGGTTCCAAAAGAACAACTCCTCCAGTTATCGGATCGACGACGTGCAGGTTTCCGGCAATCTGCCGCCGGGAGGACTGGTGAATTTCGCCACT
>JBIQMI010000029.1:0-19912 GCA_044463585.1 Cryomorphaceae bacterium | reverse complement strand
CCGCTTCGTGACCAGCACATGGTACCGCGAAAGCTTGCCCGATTGGCTGGTGCGCTTCAACGACCAGGAATTGCCTGCCAAATACCTCGACCGTACCTGGAGCACATTGTTGCCCATCGAACGTTACCAGTCTTTCGGGCCGGACGAGAGCCCGTATGAGCTGCCGCTGACGGACCGGGCAAAACCCGCACTACCCCTGGACCTTGCAGCGTTACGCGCTGATGGCGGGGACTTGGGCCTATTGGTGTACACCCCGTGGGGAAACACGATTACCACCGACCTGGCCATCGCGGCCATTGAAGGCGAGCAACTCGGTGCGGACGAGGTCACCGACCTGCTTGCCGTCAGCTACAGCAGCCCCGATGAACTGGGTCATTTGATGGGGCCCCGTGCGATCGAGGTGGAGGACATGTACCTGCGGCTTGATGCGGAACTGGCCCGTTTGCTCGGCTACCTGGACCGGAAGATCGGTGCCGGGAATTACACCCTGTTCCTGACCGCGGACCATGGCGGGGCCGATGTGCCCGCCCTGTTGAAGGATGCCGGTGCCAGTGCGGGTTACACCGCCATGCGCGACCTCGCGAAATGGCTGGATGACCATGGCTTCGCCGGCCAGGTCGAAAAAGTGGGACCGGGGCAGGTTTACCTGCGCCCCGAGGCACCGGATGGCGCGGCGGACGAAGTTGCGCGGGTGCTTTCGTACCACCCCGGGGTCTCCGCGGCCCTCTCTGCCTCCAGCTTGTTGCGCATGGATGAATTGCGCGCGGAAGGACGGGCCATGGCGCGCGGTTTCATGCCCACGCGCTGCGGCGATGTGGTGTACACGCTTCGGCCCGGCTTCATGGAGGAGGAGTACGGCAACGGAGGAAAGGGAACCAGCCATGGGAGCCCTTGGAACTATGATACCCATGTGCCGGTGCTCTTCTTCGGGAAAGGCGTTGCACCCGGCGAGGTCCTTCGGCGTACATCCATCGTGGACGTGGCACCCACGGTGGCGGCCATTGTGGGCATGGCGCGGCCCAACGCGTGCAACGGGCAGGTGGTGCAAGAAGTGTTGGGAACGCGCTGACGGCAGGGAACGGAACCGCCTAGTTATCAACGGGGACTGGCGCTGCGTCCGCCATTCCTCTAAGTTCGCGGCTCCAAATGCCACCACATTTGCCGTTCGTGCTGTTCGCAACGCTTTGGTTGTGGATGCCCGCCATACCAGGCTTGGCACAGCCACAGTTGTTCCTTTTCGGCAGCGGCAGCCCCGATTCCATTGTGGTCAACGGCTTCACGGACCCAGATGGAAGCGGTAATTACGTGGTGCAAGGCGAATGGCACAACGTGGACCGGGGCGAGGCAAGTTTCGATATGCGTTGGCCGGCACAAGATGCGCCCGCGGTTGACCTGGCCGAATTGGTTGTGGCCGGCATCGACCAATACCTCGACCAACGCATCCGGTTCACGCGCGACGGGGTGAAGGCCGCCCTGCCCATGCCGCTGCTCAATGCGGGGATGCAGCGGATGGTCGATCTTGCCGTGAACAAGGCGAACGCCGGCCCGGTGCACATCTCCGAGGCCTCGCAACGCCAGCTCGCACGCGTGGCCAGCATCGATTGGAGCCAGGCCAAATTCGGTATTGATGGCGCCGATGACCAGGAAAAGTACCTCGCCATCTACTATTACGTGCACGCCCAGCGGCAGGAATTGGAACGGGCCCTGCGCAATGACCTGGCTCCGTTGGCAGGAGTGGCCATACGGGCGCCCGCGGCCAAGCCCGGCCCGGTGGATACGGAAGCGCCGACCATATGCTCCACGGTGTTCGATGAGGACCGCTTTCTCTGCGCCTTGGACCTTGGTATTGATACGGCCACGGAGATGCAGGACGTGAAGCTCACCGATGACGTGTTGCGCGAGATCGCCGCACGCACGGCAGCCCCGCCGGTACCGGCCATGGCCCAAACGCGGATCCGCAAACGCGATCGCTGGTTGAAGAGCGAGCTGGATGCCATCAACAGCCGGATCGACCAATTGGACCAGCGGAAGGAGCTGTGGGTCCTGCGGGACCGGCTGGATGACCTCGAGGGAAGGCTGGACGACCTGTCCTTGCAAATGGACGAGTTGGAGCAGCAGCACACTGCGGCACCGGGTGCTGCGGGCATGATCGGCGGGCGCAACCTGCAAGTGCAGTTCGGCGTGGGCCAAGCCGTACTGGATGCCAGCGCCCGTGCCGTGCTGAACGAAGTGGCCCGCAGCCTGCGGCAAACGCCGCACGACCGCGTGCTGGTGACCGGGCATACCGACCCGACCGGCCCTGCGGCCTTGAATTTGGCGCTGGCCGAGCGCCGGGCGAAAGCCGTGCGCGACTACCTGATCGGTCAAGGCATTGGCGCACAGCGCGTGCTGTTGAATTATGGGGCCGCACCAACGGATGGCCCGGCCGGAGCGGCCGGAAGAAGGGCGGAGGTGGAGTGGATCCGTTAGGAGCTGCCCGTACCCTTGAAGGTCACCTCCACACGGGTGCCATCGTCCTTCATCACCTCGCAAACACCGTCGAGCTGTTCCGCCAAGGCTTCCACCACTTCCAGTCCAAGGCAGTGCGGGGCAACCGATCCGCGGTCGAAGCCGGTGCCGTTGTCCTTCACCACCAAACGCAGTTTACCGTCCAAGCGCTCAAGCCGAATGTTGATGTGGCCCCCGGTCGCATAAGGGAATGCATGTTGATAGCTGTTCGCCAACAGTTCGCACAGCACCATGCCCAACTGTATGCTTGTGTCGGCATCGCAGCGTATGCCCTGGGTATCCACGGAATGGCTCACGGTGGCGCTGGCCGGCTCGTACATGGCGGACATGGCCCGCGCAATGTCATCGAGGAACATGTCCATGCGCACGGCGGCCAGGTCGTTCTGCCGGTACAGCTTGTGGTGCACCAGCGCTATTGAATCGATGCGCCGCTTGCCACGCAGGAATTCCTTGCGCACGCCCTCGTCGCCCAAGCGTTGCGCCTGCAGGTTGAGCAGGCTGCTGATCACTTGCAGGTTGTTCTTCACCCTGTGGTGCACCTCGCGGTCCAAGGTTTCCTTTTCGCTGAGCGTGCGGGCCAAATGGCGTGCCTGCAGGTCGGATTTGCGCGCTTGGTGCTGAACCCTGCGGACGGCGGTGCGGCTTTGAATGAACACCACGGTGAGCAGCACGCTGAGCAACAACAGCAAGGCAAGGATGGACCACAACCCCGTGGAGGAATGTGAAGAACCGGTGGCCAGCATAACGCCGGAGTACAGCTTGGTGCCGTTCAAATGCAGGGAAGCAACGCGACCGGCCCAGTATTGCCCACGCCATTCCATGGTGAACATGGGTCCATCGGGCAGTGCGATCTTTTCGCCCAGTACCTTCCGCCACAAGGCCATGCTGCTGCTGTCCGAAACGTTCAATGGTGCCAGGCCCTGGCCCAAGAGTGCACTGGTTTCGCCCGACCTGAGGTCGCTCTCGTTGGCCAGCATCATTTCCACATTCACGGCGAAGCCCAGCACATGGAAGGCACCGCTGTCATTGGCGGGCCGCACCAGCATCGATAGGTATGCCAAATCCGTTTCAGGTTGATTGTCCATGGACCATACCGGTCCTTCGCGGCCATTTTCCACGGCCTTGCTGTACCACGTCGATTTGCGCGGGTCGGACGGCTCGGGCAGGGTATCGGTGGGCATGCCGGGCGAGCGGCCCACCTGCCACTTTTTGCCCAGCGAATAGGATTTGCCGCCAACGTGCGACAGGAATTGCCAAACGCTGTCATTGTGGTACAAGGCCCATTCGTTCTTTCGCTCATCGGCCAGGACAATGGCGCGAATGGCGTGGCGCATGCGCATCAGCGGGTACCAGCGCCCAAGTACCAGGCTATCGGCCGGCCGAATGGCCTCACGTATCCGGACGGCCTCCCTTTCAAGGTCCCTTGCATAAGTGTCCGTTACTACCTGCACTTTGGCGTTATGCCCCGCGAGCGAGCGCTCCACCATATCGGCCTGCATGGCCGATTCACGGTCATCCCCATTGTTGATCACCAAGGCCAGCAAGGCCATGGTGATCAGCATCAGGGCCGCGATCCCCATGATGAGCCACCGCTCCAGCACGGTGTCCACCATGCGCGTACGCGCTTTCAGGCGGGGGTCACGGACAACGTTCCGTCGGCTCCACATCGAATTGTGACAATTGCACCCGTGTGTCGGCACTGGCCGCTTGCTCGGCGGTAAGGTGCTGGGGCACGAAGTAGATGCCGTTCATTTTCCCGGTGAACGTGCGGCCTGCAGGAATGCACGTGTCAGCGCTCAATTGCTCCACCGTGAACGCTTGGTACGACAGGTCGATCCCCACATGCACGCGCTTCGTACCGTTGCTGTTGTTCTTCAGCTTCAGCAACAATTCGCTCGGTTTGCCATCGCGGTGGTTCCATGCATAGCTTACCGCAACCCCCTCTTTTTCACCGCCGCTCACGTACTGCGGCATTTTACAGCCCGCACCCAGCGCGGCGAGCATGATCAGCACGAGTTCCTTCCTCATTCGGTCCAATTATTCAGGATGTGTTCAACCTTATCGATCGCCGCATCATCGATTTCCAGATGGGTAACGAAGCGCACCATTCGGCGCCCGAAGGGCGAGGCGAGCACCCCTTGGTCGGCCAATTTTGCCAGGAAGGTGCTCACCGGCATCGCGGCAACAAGCTCCGCCACAACGATGTTCGTTTCTGCGGGAAGTACCCGGTTGGCGTAACGGAAGTGCCGGAATGCATCCGCCAGCCGCGCCGCCCTTGCGTGGTCCAGCGGTAATTGCCCCATGTGGTGGTCCAACGCGTGCAGGCCGGCGGCCGCCAGCATGCCGGCCTGCCGCATGCCGCCCCCCATGCGCTTGCGCAATCGTTTCGCGTGGGCAATGGTGGCGGTGTCACCTACAAGCACCGAGCCTACCGGCGCACCCAGCCCTTTGCTTAGGCAAATGGATATCGAATCGAACAAAGGGCCAATGGTGGCGGGTTCATCGCCGGTAACGGCCAGGGCGTTGAAGATGCGTGCCCCATCCAGGTGCAGGGCCAACCCGTGGGCCTGGCACGCTGTGCGCACCTCCGCCATCTGGTCCATTGTCCAAACCGAACCGCCGCCGCGGTTGCTGGTGTTCTCGATCACCACCAAGCGGCTGGTGGGGTAGTGCACGTTATGCGGATCATTCACGGCATCCTCAACGTCCGCCGCCGAAAAACGACCCCGGTCGCCGCGCAGCAGCTTTACGCTGCAACCGGAATTGGCCATGGTACCACCCCCTTCGAAGAGATATACATGCGCTGTTTCGTCGCAGATCACCTCGGTGCCGTGACCGGCGTGCACGCCAATGGCCACTTGGTTGGCCATGGTGCCGCTGGGAAAGAACAATCCGGCCCTGTGGCCGAACAGGTTGGCGAGCCTTTGCTGCAGGGCGTTCACGCTGGGATCCTCGCCGAACACGTCGTCGCCCACCGGGGCAGCTGCCATGGCAGCGCGCATGGCGGCCGTGGGCCGGGTAACGGTGTCCGAGCGGAAGTCGAGCGGTTCAACGGCCATGGGGCAAAGGTGCGGCTATGCCTGCCGAAATGTATGGCCGCAATCCTCGCATTTGTACCTGTGGGAAAGGGCGAGCGGGTAGGCCATGAACAGGAAGGCCACCGCCATATGTGCCCATCCCCGGGCGTTGCCTTGCATGGCCGGGCCGCGCGAGAGCCTTTTACCATGGCATTGGGGACAGGCCAGCGGTTGGTCGTCCGCATTGGTGAACGGGCGTTCATCAACTTCGGCCAGCACCTCCAGCGCAACACGTTCATCCGCTGCCGGCACCTTCAGCTTCACTCCGCCCACGGCATGGCTGAACAGCCGGTTCAATGTAACGATGTGCTCATCGTGCACGAAGGCCTGCAGCCCCGCATTCTCCAACAGGCAGCGCGCCAAATGGGCCTGTACCGGGTCATCGAACAGGCGTACCGTTACCAGGCTATCAGGATGGTGCATTTTCACTTTTTGCGCGCGATGTGGAGGCCGTCACGCAAGGGCAGCAGCAGCACTTCCACGCGATCATCCTTCAAGAGTGAATCGGCATATTCCACCAATGCCCGCGTATCCTCGTCCTGGCCGTCCGTGGGTCCCATGGCTTTGCCTCCCCAGAACAAGTTGTCGGCCATGATCAAACCGCCTTGGCGTACGCGGCCAACGACTTTTTCGTAGTACTTGGGATAGTTCTGCTTGTCGGCATCGATGAACACGAGGTCGATAGGGCCTGGAATGTCTTTGATCAACGCAAGGGCTTCCCCGGTGTGCAGTTCGATCCGGTCCTGCATGCCAGCTTTGGCGATATAGTGCTCCCTGATCTCGCGGAGGCTATTGTCCACGTCGATGGTGTGGAGCTTGCCGCCTGGCGCCAATCCCTCGGCCAGGCATAGTGCGCTATAGCAGGTGTACGTACCGATCTCCAGGATCGTGCGCGGCTTTGCAAGCTTGCTGATCATGGACAGGAAACGCCCTTGCAAATGCCCGCTGAGCATTTGCGGATGGGCCACGTTTCGCTGTGTTTCATCCGCCAATTCCCGCAGGTAGGCCGGCCCGGTGGAGCTGTGCTCCTGCGCATAGTGCTCGTATTCCATTGTTGCATTGTTCATGTTGGAAGACGAACGATCCAACGGGCCGGCGTGTTCATCGGCCCTTACCGGTATTTGAACCACGCGGCCATGAACGGGTTGTAGGGGGCATAGATGGGCTTTGCGCTTTCCTCGTCGTGCCCGGTGATGTACACCAGTTCGCGGTCGAGCAGTGCCCGCAGCGCGTGTACCAGTGCGGCGGAACTGGGCAGGTCGTGCTTTTTGATGAAAGCTCCCGAGGTGGGTTCATTCACCTCGCCGTCGCGTGCTATGGCACCGAACAGGTCCCATTGGTTGCGGGTGAGTGCATTGCGCAGGGTGGCCATGATCGCGTCCTGTTCGCGGATGATCGACCGCAGTACGCGCACCACGGCTTCGCGGTCCAACGGTGCCGGTTCCCCGAAAAGCCGGTTGTACATCACTTGGACATAGTACGTGTGCCCACGGCAGATGTCGTAGCAATAGAGGGCCTCTTCCATCGGGAAGTGCCGCTTGTGCTCCTTCATGCGGCCCACAGCGAATGCAGCGTAGGTTTCCCTGGGAATGCGTTCCAGTTCCAGGATATCGGCGCTGGCGAAAAAGGGATTCTTCGCTTCGAGGAACATGTCCATCAGCAGATGGCGCTGGCTTCCGGAGAAGATGCAGTGCACTTTCGGGCTTGCCTGCAGTTCGGTGCGCAGCACGGCGTCCATGCGCACATCCTCGAAGGTGGCCACCTGCTGGAATTCATCGATGGCCAGGAAGATCACGGCCTTCTGTTCATTCAACACGCTGAAGATGTGCCGTGTGGTGGCCGCTTCCTGTTTCGGCGTTCCCGGTTCGAGCGAAAGCGTGGGCATGCCTGAAAGCTCGTCCACACGCACCACGGGCCTCAGCGCGCCGAACCAAGCCGCCATGTTCTTCATGAACTGCTTTGGCGTGGGGTTCAAGGCGCGGTGCACCGCATTGAGCAGGGTGGTGTTGAACTCGTTGGCGTTGCGGTCGGCGTAGATGTCGGTGAAAATGGTGCGGGCGCCCCGCACCTTGGCCAGTTTTCCGAAGGCATGGTGTATCAATCCCGTCTTTCCGTAGCGCCTCGGGCTGTAGAGCAGCATGTTCCTGCCGTTGCGCAGGGTTGAAACGATCGTTGCGGCCTCCTCCTCCCGGTCGCAGAAGGATGCAGGCCCCGAATAGGCATTCACCGGGAACGGGTTGTCTTTTTCCTTGGCCATGGCGCAAAGTTACCAGGCGCCAAGTGTGGCTGAACAATGTCAACTAAAGAAACCCAACTAAATATAGTTAACTAAACAAACTTTAGTTGCGTTGCGCGAGTGTCAAAAGCAATACCGCCCTTCAGCGATCATCTTCTTGGCCACCAGTTTGCGCAGCTCCGCCGTGTTCAGCATGGTGTTCCGGCTGAACCGCTTCGCGCCCATCAGCATGCCGCGCTGCTCATCGCCCGTGGCGAAATTGTTCACGGCATCCTTGGCCCATTTGGCCATCTTGTCCGCAGTATCGTGCACATACAGCCTGCACATGGCGATCTGTTCACGGCAAGCCTCCGGTCCTTTGGCCTGGGCCAGCTTGAGCGTGCGCAATAACACGCTTTCGGCCAAGTAGGCACCGATCACCATGTCGGCGATATGCATCAATGTTTCCTGGTGCTTGGCCAATTCGAGGCCCAGTGCCTGTGCCGCACCCCCCGCCGTCATCAGCACCGCGCGCTTGAAGTTGGCCACCATGCGCCGCTCGGCGCCAAGCAGTTCGCTGTCGTCCTCCATGCCCGGCATGGTCGAGGGGTCGGGGATGCCGAGCAGTTCATCGGCCACCTGCTTGGCCGGGCCCAACAGGTCCAGTTCGCCTTTCATGGCCTTCTTCAACAGCATGTCAACAATGAGCATGCGGTTGATCTCGTTGGTGCCCTCGAAGATCCGGTTGATCCGGCTATCGCGGTAGGCGCGCTCCACCGGGCTTTCGGCACTGTACCCCATGCCGCCATAGATCTGCACGGCCTCGTCCACCACATAGTCCAGGCATTCGCTGCCGGCCACCTTCAATATCGCGGCCTCGGCCGCGAATTGCTCGAGACCCTTGAGCCGGGCCGTGGCATGGTCCGCCCCGGCGGCCGTCATCTCATTGATGGCCCGTTCCACATCGTTGCTGCAACGGTAAACCGCGCTTTCCACCACGTAGCTGTTCGTGGCCTGGTCGGCGAGCTTTTGCCGGATCGCCCCGAAGGAACTGATCGGCCGGCCGAATTGGTGGCGCTCGTTGGCGTACTGCACGGACCGGTTGATGGTTTCCTTGGCGCCGCCCAGGGTGGCCCCCGCCAGTTTGATCCGGCCGATGTTGAGGATGTTCACGGCGATCTTGAATCCATTGCCCCGCTCGCTCAACAGGTTCTCCACGGGCACCTTGCAGTTGTTGAAGAATACCTGGCGCGTACTGCTGCCCTTGATCCCCATCTTGTGCTCCTCGGGATTGAGCGTGATGCCGCCAAAGTCCTTCTCCACCAGGAAAGCGCTCAGGTTCTTGTCGTCATCGATCTTGGCGAAAACGGTGAACAGGTCGGCGAAGCCCGCGTTAGTGATCCACATCTTCTGGCCGTTCAACAGGTAGTGCTTCCCGTCGGCATCGAGCACCGCCTTCGACTTGCCGCTGTTCGCATCGCTTCCGCTTTCCGGCTCGGTAAGGCAGTAGGAGGCCTTCCATTCACCACTGGCCAGCTTGGGCAGGTATTTCCGTTTTTGCTCCTCGTTCCCATAGTACAACACGGGCAACGTGCCGATACCGGTATGCGCCGCAATGGCCACGCTGAAGCTGTGGCCCGCACCGGTGATCTCGGTGAGCAGCATGGCTGTGATGAAATCTTTTCCCAGACCGCCATATTCCTCCGGGACGGAAAGGCCGAGCAGGCCCATCTCCCCGGCCTTTTCCAGCAGGCCCGGCATCAGGCCCTCTTCCATGCTGTCGATACGGTCGAGGTTCGGCCAGATCTCCTGGTCGAGGAACTCCGAGGCCGAGCCGGCCATCATGCGCTGCTCCTCATTGAACTCCTCGGGGATGAAAATGTCGGCAGGGTCGGTTTCCCTGATCAGGAATTCACCGCCACGTAATGCTTTGTTGCTTGTACTGGCCATGGAAAGCTTGTTTTCGAATGTTGGTTCGGCGTCGCTGTAAAAATAGCACAGAATGGTATGCAAGCATAACATTTCCACATTGCCGGCTTTGCCATTTCCACAACGCACTTGTTTCCACGGCCCGTACCAGTAACTTGCAGGTTGTCATTATGGAACGGCCGCGCAAACCCGCAGATCTGCCCTTGAGCGGCGATGCTTCCATCTCATATCCATTTGTTGTGCCTACGGATCCCTTGAAACGCTGCATGCGCAACGGAATGGGCAGGCTGGTACGCTTGTTCCGGCCGGGGTTGGAGCACGAATTCCTGGAAGGGAGGCAGCCCGGGGGCCGCTTGGAGCGTTGGGCACTGCAGGCGTTGTTGCAACAGTTGGAGCGGAACGGTGACAAGGCGGCCATTTGCCGGATCCAGGAACATTACTGGGCCAGCGACGACGTCGTGGAGTACCACATGTACATGGAAACTGGACGGGACCGGATGTTCGCGCAAGCACGGCAGCCTTTCATGGATGGCATTCAAGCCCTGGCCCGGTCGGTAGGCGCGGAAACTGTTTGTGAGATCGGATGCGGCTCCGGCCATCTACTGCGTGAGATGGCCTCTGCGCTGGATGGCATCCGGCAATTTGTTGGCCTCGACCTTAGTGCGGCCCAAACCGCTGCCAACCAGGCCAACAACACGGAACCGAACATGTATTTTGTGGCAGGGGATGCACTTGAATGGATCCGTCTTTCGGGAGTGCATAAATGCTGCTACTTCACCTATGGTGGTGTTTTGGAGTATTTCGAACGGCCGAAGATCATGGATTGATGAACGCCATTACTGCAAAGCAGCATTGCTCATTCAGCCTGTTGGAGCCGTTGGCGGCAGACTTCGACCTGAAGCACGATACGATATCACGGCATTATGGCGTGGAGCGGTCCATGAGCCATCCGTACCCGGCGCTGTTGCGCGCGGCAGGCTTATCGGTGGTGGAGGAACGCGAGTTCACTTTGGAGGGTCAACGGTTCCTCATGCTCCACGCCAGCTGTGGAGGGGCGAAGCGACCACCGATCAGTTCAGCAGCTCCAGCACGCTCGCCGCGCCCTGACCGGTCCCCACGCACATGGTCACCACGCCGTACTTCTGGTTGCGGCGACGCATCTCGTTCAGCAGCTGCACGGTGAGCTTGGTGCCCGTGCATCCCAGCGGGTGGCCCAAGGCGATCGCACCGCCGTTCACGTTCACGATCTCCGGGTCGATGCCCAGCTCGCGGACCACCGCCAGCGACTGCGACGCGAACGCCTCGTTCAGCTCGAACAGCTGGATGTCGCTCATCTTCAGCCCGGCCTTCTCCACCGCCTTGGGCACCGCCGCCACCGGACCGATGCCCATGATGCGCGGCTCCACACCGGCCACGTGGTAGGAGAGGAGGCGGGCGATCGGCTTCACGTTCAGTTCCTTCAGCATGCGCTCGCTCACCACCAGCACAAAGGCCGCCCCATCGCTGGTCTGACTGCTGTTGCCTGCGGTTACCGTGCCCTTCGCATCGAACACGGGCCGCAACTTCGCAAGGCCTTCCAAGGTGCTCGCACGCGGACCCTCATCCGTATCCACCACGTACTTCTCCACTTGGCGTTTTTCATTCTCATCGAGGAACACGTGCTCCACCTCGTAGGGGACAATTTCCTCCTTGAAGCGGCCCGCGGCGATGGCGGCCAGTGCCTTCTCTTGGCTTTTCAGTGCGAACTCGTCCTGTTCCTCGCGGCCCACCTTGAATTCGCGTGCCACGGCCTCGGCGGTTAGGCCCATGCCCCAATAGTGCGTGGGGTCGCTCTTGGCCACCTTGGGGTTGGGCACGATGCGCCATCCGCCAAAGGGGATGGGGCTCATGCACTCCACGCCCCCGGCGATGATGCAATCGGCCAAGCCGGCGTGGATCTTCGCCGATGCGATGGCGATCACCTCGCTGCCGCTGCTGCAATAGCGGTTCACGGTCATGCCGGGCACCTTCTCGGTGTCCAAGGCCAACAGGCTGATCATGCGCCCGATGTTCAAGCCCTGCTCGGCCTCGGGGGTGGCGTTGCCCACGATCACGTCGTCCACCTGCTCTTTGTCCAGGTTGGGCACAGAGGCCATCAGGTGGCGGATCACATGCGCGGCCAGGTCATCGGGGCGGGTGAAACGGAATTTGCCGCGGGGCGCTTTGCCTACGGCGGAACGGAAACCGGCGATGATGTATGCGTTCATGGCTGTGTGTTCTTTTTGGGCGTGCCCCGGCTCAAATGCAGCCGGGTCGGGCTATCCGCTTCAAGTCCTCGCCTCCTCTCGTCGGCTCCGGGCTTTCCGCTTCTATCCCTCACGCGGCCCATGTGGCCATTGTGGTTGCAATGTGCTCCTTCCAAATCACCTCGTCCTCACACTCTTGATTGAAGGACCAAGCGTCGGATAGCCAACGTTCAATCTTCTGCGGATCATCGAACTTGTGTTTGCGAGCGCTGGCAAGAAACTCAAGGAACTGAGAAACAGAGAGCGGAACGATGCGCGTCTTACCGCCGTAGTGTTTCGTATTGATTCTGTTCAGGTTGAAGTAGTGGGCAAGGGTTCCCTCACTGATTGATGGAGCGATGAACAGGCAGTACATGTTCTCCTTCTCCTCTCTTGCTCTCCCATAGTGCCGAGCTACTGGTTCGCCTTCCATTTCGTACTGCCGCTGCCCTGAAGACATGGTAACCTCGACTATAACTCCAAAGTTTCCGTAATCCACTTCAATGTCGGGTACTTTTCCAGGCGCCGTATTTGATGGCATTCCATCTAAGTCCATTACGAAATTGCCCTGAACCCGAACGGCATAATTTAGCATCACCATCGCTCTCCATACATTCCATTCTAAGAACAATGATGGGTCTGGCACTTCCTTCTTGCGGATTTTGTCGAAGACAGCGACGATGTCATCGTATTCCTTGAAGTTCTTCAACTCTGCAGATAGCTGCTCTTTGCGTTGAGAGAGCAATGTGCTTTCGGCTTCCTCCAAGAGGTTCTTCAGATTCTCAAGGCTCTCAGTCTTTGGAGCAGGTTTACCAAGGCGTGAGAGCTTGTTTACAAGCAACTCCCTATCATCCACCAGCAAGGGCATGTTGGAGGCCGAAAAGAGATACTCCTTGAACTCATCTTCTCCCTCAAAATGGATGGGCATTCGAGGTGTGTTGATTAGAATGAATTCTACTTCGTCCACCTTCGAGGGTGAGATAATCATTCTGAAGGTGTTCTTCTCAACAGTTACGAGAGCAGTTGATCTCAGGTATCGGAAGAATGCATCTGCGTAGTCCTGCATGTTCGTGCGTTTAGTCTGTACGAATTTTCGGTACGTAGCCTCATCACTCTCACGTGTGGCAAAGTCGCCGGAGCTAATCTCATTCGCGTAAATCTTGGCTATTTCCTTTTCAAAGCAGGATTCAACGTATATGCTACGGCTTGTTGTTTTTCGTTTCGAATCTTCCCTGAATGAGCGAATGGCATCAACAATTTTCTCGTATTTGTTGATATGTGTGAGCTGGGTGAAGAATAGAGCGATTTCGGTCTTAGACAGTCCGCCGAGGTCATAGGTGAGCCTCAGGAGCTCGAGATATGGCTTTATGAAGAAGGCCGTCTGGGGAAGGGGATGGTATGGCGAGGGTAATTGGAATTTGAGAAGTTGCTTTGTGAAGCGCTCATGAACGCGCTTGCCACTAAGAAGATCTTTGCCGGCTTCGGTTAGCTGGATACTGGGGTTAAGATCAATGAATCCGAGAGCCTTAGGAGCTCTGTTGATTCTGTCTCTCGCAGCAAAGTCTTGATTTTTTGTCGGCCGTTGGCCTTCATAGAAGTCAGAGTTCGATAGGGCTTGAAAAAAACTCAATTGCGTGTCTCGGTTCCACTTGTGTCCTGAGTACTTATTTGTAAGCAATGCTATTTCCGGAATGATTTTCTCAATCGTTCTGGGCGATGTGAATGCGAATAGCGTTCGTGTCTTGGATAGGTTGGCCATGGCATGTATTATTCCCAGAATGTCCCCTCTTCTGTGACCGCGGAGTTGGGTTGTAGGGGATCGATACCGGTCTGCGCAAAACGTTCGATTCGTTTGGCAGCCAATCGAATGGATTTGTCTGAGATGTCGCAGCCAATGAACCTGCACTTGGACTTCATTGCGGCGATGGCTGCAGATGCACTTCCCAAGAATGGATCGCAGACCACGAAGCCTGGTTCGGCGCTGGCGTACAGCATCGCCTGGAACACTTCCACCGGCTTCTGTGTGGGATAGGCAGAATTGTAGATTCTCTTGAACCGCCAGACATCAGGGATGTTCTTGGTCTTCACTTTTCTTTTGTTGCCATTCGTTGCGAACAAGATATACTCATGCCGCCTACGGAAGTAGTGACCCATCCCCATGTTTACCTTATCCCATGTGATGAGGTTTTTAACGTCCAAGTACTTGCGGACGATGCCACCCAAGCTCAGCAAGGAGTAGGAATCGAACATGATGTAGATGTGACCTGTGGAACGCTTTAGAACGCGCTTGCATTCGAGGAGGAAGGTTGCATAGTTCTCCTCAGAATCTTCGAACTCGTGGAACCACTTTCCTTCGTCTGATCCTTTGTTAGCATACTTGCCAACAATTCGACCCTCACCTAGTTGGAGCATGTTATTCATGCCGGAATAGGCGGGATCCGTGATGATGACATCCACGCTGTTCGATGGGAGCTTCCTCAAGAACGATATGGCGTCGTCTTGGTATATGGAAACCAACTTGTCCTTCGTGGAGAACTCCGACTTCTTCTTCTGTAGTGCGCAATCGATCCGCTTCTCTTGGGTTTCGACGAAATCGATTACGATTTGATACTCGCGTGCGCCAATGCGTCCATCTTCCTTGATGACTATATTCTGACTGGTTAGGTAGTCATTGATGATGCTCTCCTTCACCATGAAGGTTTCTGCGAGTTCTGCGGTCGTGTATGTCACTACTTGTGCGCCCATTGTATGGTCGTCGAGATTCTTGTCAAAACCTTCGGGCCAATATAATCGCTCAGTTCCGCAACACCTTCCCGCTCGTAATGATGCTCTGCAACCTTTCCAACGTCTTCCGCTGCATACACAGCTCCACGAACGCCTTCCGCTCCAGGTCCAGCAGGTATTGCTCGCTCACTTCGGTGGCCTCGCTCAAGTCCCCGCCGCACATCACGTAGCCGAGCTTCTCGCTGATGAGCGCGTCATGTTCGCTGATGTAGTTGCCGCTGAGCATGCTGTTGGCGCCCACGTACACGATGCCGAGGCCTTCCTGGCCCAGCACCTTGATGTCCTTGCGCGGTGCGGGCTTGGTGTAGCCCTTGTTCCAGAGGTCCAGCGCGCATTGCTTGGCGTAGGCCAGTTGGTGCTGGCGGCTCACGATCACTTCGTCCTGTCCGGGGCGCAGGTAGCCCAGCGCGAAGGCCTCGTGCCCGCTGGTGGCCACTTTGGCCTGACCGATGGTGAGGAAGCGCTCGCGCATGCGGTTGATGCGGATGTCGCCGTCCTTCAACTCGTCGGCGAGGCGCAGGGCGAACTCCTTGGTGCCGCCACCGCCGGGGATCACGCCCACACCGAACTCCACCAGGCCCATGTAGGTCTCGGCGTGCGCAACCACCTTGTCGGCATGCATGCACAGTTCGGTGCCGCCGCCCAGGCATAGCTGGTGGGGCGCCACCACCACGGGAATGCTGCTGTAGCGCATGCGCATGGTGGTGTTCTGGAAGGTGCGCACCGCCATGTGCAGGTCATCGTATTCCTGCTCCACGGCCATCATGAAGATCATGCCAACGTCCGCGCCCGCGCTGAACAGCGGACCATCGTTGTACACCACCAGTCCTTTGTGGCCCTCTTCGGCCAGGTCCACCGCCTTGTTCAATCCTTGCAGCACGGCACCTCCGAAGGTGTTCATCTTGGTTTTCCAGCTCACACATAGGATGCCATCACCGATGTCGTGCACGGTCACGGCCTTGTTCCTCCACACCACAGCGCTTTCGGGCAGGTCTTGCAGCACCACCAGGCCCTCGGGCCGTGGTACCGGTTTGTAGGCCTTGCTGGCCGGGTCGTAGTATAGGCGCTTGCCGTTCTCCGTTTTGTAGAAGCTGGTGTTGCCGCCCGCGATCATTTCCTCGACCCAGGCGGCCGGTTCCACGTCCTTCCCTGGCATGGCCTCCACGGCCTCCTTCACCCCAATGGCGTCCCATGTTTCAAAGGGCCCCAGCTCCCAGCCGAAGCCGGCGCGCATGGCATCGTCGATCTTGTAGAGTTCATCACTGATCTCCGGCACGCGGTTGCTCACATAGGCGAACATGGCGTTGAAGGTGCGCCGATAGAATTCGCCGGCCTTGTCGGTGCCGTTGTACACCAGTTTGAGCCTTTCGCGCAGGTCGTCCACCTTCTTTGCGGCTGCCAGCGTGTCGAACTTCGGTTTTACCTGCGGCTTGTATTCGAGCGTTTTGAGGTCGAGCTGCAGGATCTCGCCTTTTTTTGAGCTGCGGTCCTTGTAGTAGAAGCCTTTGCCGGTCTTGCTGCCGAGCATGTCCTTCTCCAGCATGGTGCGCAGGTAATCCGGAATGCGGAAGAGGTTGTTGCGCTCGTCATTCGGGCAATTGGCCTTTACGCCTTCGGCCACCTTTACCAGCGTGTCCAGGCCCACTACGTCGGCGGTGCGGAAGGTTGCGCTCTTGGGGTGGCCGATCACCGGCCCGGTAAGCCGGTCCACTTCTTCCACGGTGAGGTCCATCTCTGTCACCAAATGGAACACGTCCATGATGCCGAACACGCCGATGCGGTTGGCGACGAATGCGGGTGTATCCTTTGCCACCACGGTCACTTTGCCCAGTACGCGCTGGCCGTATTCCTCGAGGAAAGAGAGCACCGTGGGCCCGGTATCCGGGCCGGGGATGAGCTCGAGCAATGGCAGGTAGCGCGGCGGGTTGAAGAAGTGCGTTCCGCAGAAGTGCTTCCGGAAGTCCTCGCTCCGGCCCTCGGCTATGGCGTGTATGGGTATGCCGCTGGTGTTGGTGGTGATCAACGTGCCCGGTGCGCGGTGCTTGTCCACCTCGGCCATCACTTGTTTTTTAATGTCGAGCTTCTCCACCACCACTTCGATCACCCAGTCGCATTGCTTGATGCTGGGCATGTCGTCCCTGAAGTTGCCGGTGGTGATCCGCTGCGCGAAGGCTTTGTCGTACAGTGGGGCTGGGTTGCTTTTCACGGCCGCGGCCAAGGCATCATTCACGATCTTGTTGGCCTCGTGACCTTTGGCGGGCGCGCCGTCCTTGCCGTTGGCCGGTATGTCCAGCAGCAGCACTTCTGTTCCCGTGTTGGCGAAATGGCATGCGATGCGGCTTCCCATTACGCCGCTGCCCAGCACGGCCACTTTGCGGATGTTCCTGTTGCTCATTTCTCTACCTGTTTCGCGGTGTTGTTCCATTTGAAAAGGTCCCCGTTGTCCAGCACGGCGTTGATCTTGGCCATGGTGGCGCGGAAGGCCTGCATTTCTTCCTTTGTGATGTGTTCCTGCAGCAGAAGGTTCAGGTCGATCACGGTCTGTTTGCTGATGTCGCGCATCTGCTTGCCCTTGCTGGTCAGCTTCACCATGGCCAGCCTGCGGTCCTGGTCATGTCCCTCGCGCTTGATCAGTCCTTCGGCTTCCATTTTCCGCAAGGTGCGGGTGAGGCTGCGTGGCTCCATGCCCATTTTGGGGCCCAGTTTGGTGCTGGGTGTTCCATCGGGATCGATGTTCAGCAGCACGTATCCGATGCTCATGTTGCCGCCATGCTTGGCGGCCGCTTCGCCGTAGCGCCGCTTGATGCGGTGCCAGGCCCACCGGATCGGGTGGTCGATGGTTTCCTCGGGTTTCATGCGCGATCGCCCGAAGGTAAGGTATGCAAGCCTACCTTTTTTCTGCCGGAAGGGGAAGGCTTTACATGACGGCGGTATGTCCACTTCGTCACAAAGGAGCTGCCGCTTCGCGGGCTTCACCGTCGATGTAAAGGTGCATGTGGCCGTTGGAGAATTGGTAGCCTATGCGGCCGGAAGGCAACATCACCTCCGATCCGCCGCGCAGATCGTCGTAGAGTTGCACGCTGTCCGTGGCGAAGGTGAAGTTGAATGTGCCATCCCTTCCTTCCACCTTGGTGAATGGCGCAATGTTCTCCCGCCTTTGCTGCACGCTGTCCAACCGGGTGATCCAGGTTCTGCGGGCCACGTCCAGCCAGCCGAGGTCGTGGAATTGCTGGCCCTTCAACCAAAACACGTTCTGCCCCCAACTGTCCAAACTGCCGTAGTTGGCCAGTATGATCCAACCGTCCGTGGTGTCGCCGGTGGAAAAGAAGGTGGGCAGCATTACTTCACTGTCATAGGCCGGCTTTGACTTGGCGAGCACTTGGGCCGTACTGTCCGGCCCGGGCCGGTACAGCACCAGCATGAGTCCTTCGCGTGTTTCGTGCTGGTTGCGTGCGGCCATCACGTATCTGCCATCGCCCAACGCCTGCGTGGTGTACACCAGCAGCGTATCGTGCACCACGTTGTCGTCCTCTTGTGGTAGATCCACCAGGTTGAAGGGCACGGCCCCAGCTATGGGCGGCAGCGGCGGGTGCTGGATCGTTTCGCGCTGTTCCGGCCCGGTGCATGCGGCCAGCAGCAGTATGGCCATGGTCAGCTTTTTCATGGCAAGGGTGTCACAGCCCCACTTCCCGATACTTTGGAGGAAACATCGGGCTTTCCGGCATACTGTACTTCGCCACTGCCCGAAACCTTTGCATCCAACTTGCTGATCACGGTGAGCGCTGCATTCCCGCTGCCGGAGATCTTCACCGCGGCCTCATTGGCCGTCAATTCCTTGGCCAGCAGATCGCCGCTGCCCGAGATCTTGGCATCGAGCATGGCACAAGTGCCGGCTACTTTAATGGAGCCGCTGCCCGAGATGGCCGTTTCGAGCTTTTTCTCATTGATCCCGGTCACATCAATTGAACCGCTTCCGCTGGCGGCCAATCGGGTGCGACCGCTGCCGAACACATCGGCAGTGTTCACATCGCCGCTGCCTTGCACGTTGATCGCATCGATCTGGCCCGGCGTGGTGATGTGTACAATGAACGGCTGGCTGGAGCGCCAGCATTTCGAGGTGTTGATCTGCCATGTGTTGCCTTTCACCTTCGTGTTCAACAGGTCGAGCAGGTCTGTTGGTGCGGTGGCCGTCACCGATTGCACGGCACCTTTTTCCATGAACACTTGTATGGAACCGTCCACCTCAATGCCGGTGAAACTGCTTACCTCAAGGGTGCGTTGTTCAACGGCACCGGTGCCGTCCACGCAATTCATTTGGCAGCCCGCAAGCAGTACCAAGGCAAGTCCGGGCAGGGTGAGGGTATGTGGTTTCATGGAAAGGTGTTCGCGTGGCCGTAAAGGAAGCAAGTAATGGTGTAACAGTCCGGGCCTGCAAATGTTGGGGCCGGTCGGGGGAACATAGATGAAGGGGATCGCGTAGAAGCGGGCGGCACTATGGCCATTGGCATGGACGGCGTGATCCCCCTTCCCGAGATCGAGCACCGCTGGTTGCAGGGCGTAAAGGCGCGCTACCTGGCGGATGCCTCTGCCGTGGTTGTATTCCAGCAGCTGGGGCCGATGGGCACCGATGATGTGGCGCGGTTGATGGGCATGGCCGAGGCGGATTGCCATGCGCGTGGCATGGCCATAGGGGTGCGCAAGCGCATTTTGCAGGTGGTGATGGAGGCGGTGGACAACCTGCAACGCCACAAGTTGCCGATCATGGCCGGGGGCTCTTTTGCCCTATTGGTGCGGGACGGCCGGGGCTACCGGCTGGCCACCGGCAACGCAGTGCCCTATGCAACCGGCCTTGTGCTGGCGGACCGCATCACCGTGTTGAACATGATGGAGCCGCAGGACCTGAAGGACCAATACCTGAAAACGTTGGCCAACAATCTGCGTTCGCGCCGGGGCGGGGCCGGGCTGGGCCTGTTGACCTTGGCCCGTAAAAGCACCGCAGCGCTGAAAGTAAGCTGCAGCCAATTGGGCCCCTTCACCACCTATTTCATGCTGGAGGTGGAGGTGGATGTGCAGGAAGGCCGGCTTACCGTGGTGTAGCCGCCTCAAACGCTCAACAGGCCCGCGGCGTAATCGGC
>JBIQMI010000028.1:10072-20193 GCA_044463585.1 Cryomorphaceae bacterium | reverse complement strand
TCCAGGATCAAGACTGAAGTGTTTGATTCATTGAGGTATTCCCGAACCAGCCAATACGTGCCTTTTGGTGTTTGCGCACTCGTCCCCAAATTGAACACGGAATAGCCTCGTTGCGTGAAGATCTCCGGGTCGTAACCACGGTAGGCATGTGAGGAACCTATTATCACGACGTCATACTTTAATCCAGGATTGAATTCATTGAATTTTTGGAGAGTGCCTCCGCCTCTATGCTTATAGTAATCGCTAATTTGGGTGAGCATTGGTCCACGCTTGGTATTCACGCGCATAAGTATGACCATACTGGCCATGTAGATGAACATGGAAGCCACCAGGAATGCAACGGCGCGATATAGAAGGGCCATCCATGCTTTGCCGTGGATCATTTGTCCAATAAGCTTAGGTCATTCACCATGGTGTGATAGACGAGATGAGCATCGAAACGGGCCGCCCAAAAGGCCCGCACCTTTTCCCGGGCCTGCTGGGCGTACCAAGTTGTTTGCCTGAATCCTGCCAGTACATGGCCAAGGGTTTCGGCCGAAAGATCGTTCGGCAGCAGCACGCCTGTTTCGCCGGTCACTATTTCACGCACACCCCCGGCATCGGCCGCTACCAACGGAATACCGAAACTGGCGGCCTCCTTCAAGGCCACCGGCGCACCGCCCTCGGTGCGGCTGGCATGCACGAATACATCCACCGGGTTGTGCTTATACCAGTCGATCACTTCGCTGTTGGGGCGGCTGCCCATTAGGTTAACCTGCACGTTGGCCGGTAAGGTGGCCGCCATTTGCTCCACGGCTTTCCGCTCGGGGCCGTCACCGAAATGGGTCCATTGCACCGCGCTTTGCACGTGGGCCAAGGAAGCTGCGATCAACGGCACCCGCTTCAATTCAATCAGGTTGGAGCATGACAGCACGCGTAGGGTATCCGCCGGTGCCCACGGTGCCAGGCCATGGTCCTGGGTGGCCACATAGGCCAGTTTGAATCGGTCGTGGTACCCCGGGTGGCGGTCCGCCATATAATCCAGGCCGGCCTGTGAGGCGATGTAAATGCGGTCTGCCTGCTGCAAATGGAAATGCTGGAAACGGGGCCAACCGTCCACGGCCCGCTCACGGAACATGTCGAAGCCGTGCATGCGCGTGTGAAAGCGGACACGCGCGTCGCGGCGCTTCCACAGGCCCAGCACGGTGGCCCAATCGCTGGTCCAGTAGGAATAAAGGCGCACCCTGGCCGGATGGTAAGCGGGGCCGAATTGGCGCTCCAGCAACCGCTGGCGCTCCAGCGCCTGCCTGATCTGGCTCAGGAATTCGCGTTTGTGCCGGTTGAACACCGCCTCATCAGGGGCCGCCGACCGGCCTTGCCGCCACAGCGCCCAGGCGCTGCCCGCACGTGCCAGCAGCCCGCCAACGGAGATCGGGCGGTATTCCTGCCCCGGGCCGAACAGGTCCACTACTTCCACATTCCCGGGCCATTCACGTATGGTGCCCCCGGCATGCAACGGAAAAATGCGGACGCGACCGAAGCCGGCGGACAGCACGGGCAGCTCGTTCTCCAGGAAGGCCTCTCCATGGCCGTACGGAAAACGCATGGTGAAGAGCCAGAGTTCCGCCGGCCCTTTTGCACTAGGCCCGGCCATGGAACAAGGCTTTTACCGCTGAACCCAGTGATCGGCGTACTTGGCCCAGGTGGTAGCGCAACTTCTGCTGGGGCGGTGGGTCCAGCGTGGGGTCGAAGGTGTGGACCAAGGAGTGGAGCGCCTCTGGCCGGGTGCGGGCGAACCGCTCCAAAGCGCTGGATAGCATGTCGCGGTGCCGCCGAAGGGCAGATGGGTCCGCGACACTGTAACCCTCGAACCGGAGCTGGTGGCGGTAAATACGGTCAATGCACTGCAACACGGCCTCGCCCTTGTCCGAGTGCACTTCCAGGCATTTGGCGTAGCCGTTCAGGATCCGT
This sequence comes from Cryomorphaceae bacterium, assembly GCA_044463585.1. Classification (GTDB taxonomy): domain Bacteria; phylum Bacteroidota; class Bacteroidia; order Flavobacteriales_F; family PHOS-HE28; genus PHOS-HE28. Next base: position 18,243 of record JBIQMI010000028.1, on the reverse strand, counting down.
GCGAAGGCCCTGCCCGCATCTGCGGCACGCGAGCCGCTGCCCGCATGGAAGAGGTATTCATAGGGTGTGCCCGGCACCACGACCACACGGGCGGAAGCTGCGAAACAGCCTACCGATACAATGTAATCCTCCCCAAAATCCACGCTGCGCTCCAATGGGAAGGCCATGTGGTCCCGGATCAATCCACTGCGGAAAAGCTTGTTCCAAAGAAGGCCTGACCCGAACTTGAATTGGCTGAACCGCAGGAGGATATCGTGGTCAACTACTTTTTCCGCCGCGGTGAACCGGTGGGCATGGGAAACTCCGTGCTCATCGACCCGCATGAACCCACAGATGGCGATATCGGCCTGGTGCCGGATCAGCGGCAGGGCCAAAGCGCTGACAAAATCGGCCTGCACCCGGTCATCGCTGTCCACAAAACCGATCAATGTTCCTGCCGCTGCTTCCAGCCCTAATTGCCGGGCTTTGTGCGGTCCGCCGTTTGCTGGACTGTGAATTACCTTGAGTCGGCCGTCGCCCAAGGCCAAGCGGTCCAACAATTCCCGGGTCCCATCCGTCGAACAGTCGTCAACCGCGATCACTTCAAGCTCACGGTAGCTTTGGGCCAGTATGGAGCTTATGCAACTTTCAACGGTAGTGATGGCATTGAAACAAGGCACCACAATGCTTACCCGGGGGGGCGGCTGTCCGGATCGAGCGGTAACAGGCGCCATATCTACAGTCTTTCCGTACATTGTATAAGGCTGGCACCCACCCCTAATTAGGCTTGTGCTCTCGTACCATCCAGCGCTTCAGCGTTGCTTTCGCCAAGTACGATAACCGGTCAGCACGCCAAGATCCGCTTAAATAGGAATGCACGAATGTGGCGCTCAGATCAGTGTCTGCTATGGGAAAAAACAGGTGCTTCCATCTTCGTTCAAGCTCCATCTCAAAAAGATCCACGGGGAACAGTCCGCGTTCTTGGTTCATGCGGATGAGCTTTTTCATCCACCCGTGCAATTCACGCACGGAGGAGGGGCTGAACCGCAGGTCGTAAACGTCGTGCAGGGCCATCTGCAGTTCGACTTCACGGTCGGTGATGTCCAACTTGAAAAATCGGAATACTTCCTTGGTGAGCAATCTTTTATCGGCTAGTGGATCCCGGCCATGAACCATGTTGTTTTCACCAAGGCGATACGTGATCAGTGGCTCGGCAAGGTTCGCGTATTGGGCATGCACACCAATTTTAAGGAGGAACAAGTAATCTTCGGCAGGAAGTTTCCAATCGGGGTTGCTGCGTATGCCATGCTGTTCCAGAACTGACCGGCGTATCATTGAGGAACCATACAGTACCGGATCCCTGAAGAGCATTTGCGCACGGCATTCCGCATCAGTGGCCGGCCATTTGCCAACGTGCTGGGATCGCCCCATGCCTTTGTAGGCGGAGCCAACGACACCTACTTCGGGATGTGACTCCATGAATTCAACTTGTTTGGCCAACCGTTGTGGATGGGCGATATCATCCGCATCCAATATGGCAATGAATTCTCCACGGGCAGCCTCGTAACCACGGTTAGCCGCAGCGGCCCGGCCAGTATTCACCGTACTCTGCAAAATACGGATCCGACCATCGGGGATCGACCTCACCAACTCCGGGCCGCCATCCGTGCTGGCATCATCCACGACCAGAAGTTCAAAATCTGAAAACGTGCTGCACAGCACACTATTGATTGCCTCTTGAACGAATTTTCCCTTGTTGAAAAGGGTCATTAGGACTGTGACTCTCTTCTCGCTCATCTGCTGTCAACAGTTAGGGATCGGCCCGGCAGAAAGATAATCCCTGGGGCCACCGCATCGATGGCTATTGGGACAGGGGCAACGCTGCCCATACACCAACCATGCGCCGGGGCAACGATAGCGATCCGCTCTGCGGCCGGCCTGGACCGGTAGGGCATTGTAGAATGCATCATAGGAAGCTCGATCCCGAAGGGCGGGAAGCGTCCCGGAATTTGACCAACACGTCTGAGTCAAGAGCGCTTAAGATCGAAGCCCTTTTCCGGGCATCATGGAAAGCCGCCCGTTGCCCGGAAATAAGGCACCGCAGCATGGTCAACCTCAAAGCACGGATCTGGGACTTCGGTGATTTTTTCGAGCCTGGATCGGAGTGCCGTACAGCGGCCAATCGCACCAGTAGGTCAACTGGGTCCGCGAAAAATGGATTCTCGCCCAGTGGTGCCCTATCGTGGTGTATCCAAGCTGTTGGAACTACGCCAAGTAAAAGCTTGTGATAGTGCAAGCGGTCAACGTAATTGTCATCCTCACCATAATGAAAGAAAAATGGACTGAAGCCACCAACGGTCAGCAGGCATTTACGCGTCACGAGCCACGCGGCCGCATTTACAAAAGCCGCAGGGTAAACATCCTTGTTGCGCCGGCCCAGGATCAAGTCTGAATACAGGTCCGGGCATTTGTCCGGTGCGAGGCACTTCGAGAAGAACAAGTCCAGCTGTTGCCCAGGGCCATCTAAATGCATGGGACTGAGAATGCCATATTTGGCATCGCCATTAGCGGCCTCAACAAGCCTGTCCAACGTTTCCGGTAGTACCCATGCGTCCTGGTTCAACAGGAAGGCATGATCGGCCCCGGTATCCAATGCCATGCGCAAGCCTATGTTGTTGGCTTGTCCGAATCCCAAATTTTTCTCTGCCTGGATAAAGTGAACGGCGGGATATGCTTCCTTGATCCGTTGTTGTGTGCCATCCGTAGAGCCGTTGTCAACAACAACAATACGGGTCGGCAGACTGGAGCTTTGCAGGCTGCCAAGGCAACGATCGATCCATGGCATGCCGTTGTAAGTGACCACAACTGACACCACATCCGATTGTGCTTGTTCTTTATTTGAACTCATTATTAGTTCGGGCAACAGAGGAGTCCTATCCTACTTTCGTGCTCAGTGGTTCTGGAACGGTAGCCTCTTTCTTATCTGGCCCAAGAGGAGCCTAAGATGGTCGCGGCCTGTGAGGATCTTGGGATCCCGCTCTTTGCCGAGCAGCTCCAAATAGTGCTCACGCAGGCTACGGAGAAAGGCCAATTCAGGCTTCTGGAACACATATTCCACGATCTCGGATTGCCGCTTCACGGTATCGCTCAACATCGAACCCGTGCGCACACGGTAGTCGAACAAGATCTCTGGCACATAGTGGAAACGGGCGCCGGCCACTGCCGCCCTAAGCCAAAACTCCCAATCCTCCAGGCCCAGGCGCATTTTAGCATCGTACCCACCCAGCCTTGCCCACAGGGTGCGCCGGTAACCGGCACAGGCATCGATCCGGTTCCTTTCAATCATCCGTTTGAAGTCATGAGGTGCATTCACCCACCTCCCGGTGCGGCCTTCAAAATATTCCGCATCCCCATGAACAATGTCCACCTCCGGGTGGGTGTCCAGCACAGCTATCACTTCGCGGATCATTGCCGGGCGCAACCGGTTGTCCGCATCGAACGGCACAATGTAGGGGCCGCGCGCAATTGCAATTCCGTTGTTGCGCGCCTGGCTTAGCCCTTGGTTATGCTGGCGCAGCAACCGGTACTTTTCCGCGGGCAGCCCATTCAGGAATGCGATGGTCGCTGGATCCGTGGAACCGTCATCCACAATGATCACCTCATATTCACTGGGATTCGCGTATGCTGCAATGCTGTCCAGGGCTTCTTGAAGGTAGCCCCCCAGATTGTAGCACGTAACCACGATGGAGACCTTTGGTCCGGATCCGTTCTGTGTGTCGTTCTGGTTTTCTTCCATGGTATCAGACCAAACCTGATTGCCGTGCAAATTGCGGCCAAGTTATCCGTCCGCGGTCAAGGTTACATGCCACAACCATCCGAGCAGAAGTTGCGGTACCGCCTACCGGGCTGCCATTGCCGTAGCCCATGGGCCGATCAACCGAAAAAGCGATCGAACGACTTTAACGCATGGGCCTCGCTGTACAAGCCCGATCGAACATGCGGCCATTCCTTAACACGTGCACGGTCGATCACTTCAACTGCTCCAATGGAAAAACCGAATGACAAATGCGTATAACCCAGGGCAAGCTGCACGGCCGTGCGGTGCCATCCGTCCAAAGGTTGTATCCGGTAGTCTTTTCCGTTCAACAACACCTTGCCCATAAGGTACCCATGCCGGGGATCGAAGCCATCTGCGCGGATGGAATCATAAAGGCGTGCCAGCCGGTTGTATTCGGAAAGCAATAGCCTTTCAGAGACCGCGCCATGCGTCTTCCATCCATCGCGCAAATCGTACTGCCCGGCCCCGTCGCGCTCAAATTCGATCTTCATGCGTCGCGCTCGCCGCATCCGCATCTCATCCGGTGTTTCTATGTGCCAAGGTTGGGTCGCATACAGCGCAGGACTTGATAAGTAAGCTGATTGCTTGGCGGTCAATGTTGGGTCGTTTTGCACATATCCTTGCAGCTCGGCCACGCTCTTGGGCTGGAAGTTGTCGTAGTATCGCCTCAGCAGCTGAAAGGACCGACGGTCCGGCACGGGTGTGTCCACATGTTCGAGGCCTCTGGCCTCCATGGCAGAACTCCAACACGCCAGGATCCGCGCTGTGATAATCTTCTCCCTCGGGATCGGAAGTAGCCAATTCTGCGGGTGATCACCTGGGTAATCCACATGGATCGTGGTCAATGGAGAAGGTGGCGCGGCGCTGTTCAGGAAGCTCAGCCAAATGGGCGGGTAGGAGGTCCGTACCGGTTGGTATCCCTTTCGCCCGATGATCCGGTTAAGGTATGTGAGCATGGGTTCAAATCGCTTGGCACGGCGGCAACAACTGCGAGTTCATGTCATCGGCTGACCAGGCCATGCCGGATTGTTCGCGATAGGCGCGTGAGCGATGCATGTTCCATGTTCCATGTTCTTTACACGGCTATAGCTTACCCTAATTCGGCAGGTATTCCGGGAAAAGCTGAAAAAAGAAGCGCTCCTTGTATAAAATATGTTCAACATGCTCCGCGGTCAAATAGTTGCGCTGTGTACGTTTCGTGGTGTTGCGCTTGCCCATTGTAAGGATGGCTTTGATCCTGCGCCTAGGATAGCCTACGTTCAGCAGAAAATCATGAAGCTCCTGATTGAGGTTTTCTGTATGCAAAAATGAAATGCGGGGGAAATGCTTATCGTAATCCTTGGCCAGGTCAACATCATCGTTCAATTGCATTAGCGTGCTTAAGGGATCTCTGGCATAGAACGTAATGAACTGGGTGGTCAATGGGCCAACCGTTGTGCGCAGCCCGGGAGGTTGAATAATGGCAAGTACCATTCGCCGGTACTCCAAGTAATCTTGAAAGTTCAGCGCTGGAAAACTAGGGAATCTTTCACGAAGTGTCGCCTCATCCAGGATCGGGTACTGCTGCCAGTCCTTGAATTCGTAGGTGGAGATCAACCGCTCTATGGGATTGCGGACTACCGACATAACGGTTTTGCCACGATGCTCTGCCGGTATTTGATTATAAGTGCCATGTTGTGACCGTGGCCGGTGGGCAAGTGCGTTTCGATGGCGATCGGTGAGTTTGTGTGGTCTGGTCATTAACTCATTCAGCGGCCAGGGGGTATTAAAAATCTTGTCCGCCCAAGTTGGCGCATGGGCCTTTAGAATGGCCTGCCTTGCGAACGTACTTCCCGTCTTTGGGAAGTTCAGCATCACGAACCGGTCTGTGATCAGCATGGGTCAAACAAGTCAACCGCCGAGGAACGGCAATACTCGGCGAATATACCGCTCTTTCATTTTGTACCACTTCCGGCGTAACGCCGAGCCAGGGTGGCGGGCCATGGACACCCGTTCAAGGGTCGTTATCCATTTACTTGTCCATGCTGGTATTTCTTCATGGGCGAGGTATGGCCTAATGATCCGCAGGAAGTGCAATTCGCTTTCATGCTGTTGCTGCTGTTGCAGGCCGCTCCACGCTCCCTTGCCCGTGATGCGGTAAACGGACATGAACTCATCGATGCATTTGATCTTGCCTTGGTGGGCGAGGTGCATGTGTATGGCCAGATCTGCAAAGGGAACCGAAAGAAACCATTTGGGCAGGGGATTGAAAGCGCTTCTTCGAAAGAGTATGCTCGCCATTGGAATGAAGTTTGATCGTGATAATAGATCTGTAAAACGGATGTTATCCAAATTGATCCCTTCTGGGATACCGAATGGCTCAAACGCGTCATCACGCTTAAGCTGAGCCCTGTGGAAACACATGGAATAGTTGGGATTGGCTTCCATAAAGGCGACCTGTTTTTCAAGCTTGCCCGGATCTGTCCAATAATCATCACCCTCACATATGGCAACATACCTTCCTTGGGCTGCGGATAGTAACCCAAGTAAATTGATGCGGCCTGTTGGGCGGCCCAGAATGTGGAGAACGTTCTTCCTTGAGCGCAGAAAAAGTTTGATCTGGCCCGGGTGTTCCGCAACCATGTCTTGGCAGATTTCCCGCGTGCCGTCCGTGCTCTCATCCTCGCCGATCAAAATCTCCACCGGGAAGGTGGTCTCCTGCATCAGGATGCCTTGGAGGCATTCCTCGATGAAGCCCGCGTGCTGATAGGTGGGGACGATCACGCTGACCAATGGTGCGCCATTCACGGGGTTTGTCGTATCCTGCATTGCTCACATCGCGTGGGGCACCACCTGCTTTCGCTTCAAAGAAAACGTTCCAAAGGACTGCCCGTCAGTTCACCCAGGATCGTTTCCGCAATGGCTTCCGGCAATCGGCTTTTCCACGCCTCATCAGGGCGGGCTTTGCGGTATACGCTATTGGCATCACCGCCATCCGCGCTACGGCTTGTTCGGATGAAGTCTTCGGTGGAAGGTCCAAATTCAAGATCACAGAAGGCGAAGAGGTCCTTCGTAGTGCCCTTCGGATCTGCATTGAGGTCGGCATAGCGCACCACCTTCATCCGTTCGGGGTATTTCTTTTCCAACTCCAGGAAGAGCAGTGCCGCCTCCTTCCACTTGTCAAAGCCGAAGAATTCCTCCGGCCTTCCCTGGTTCTTCAGCGCACCGCTGCGCCATTGCTCCTGCACGTTCCATTCCGGCTTGAACTCTCTCGGCGCATGGATCCAACTGTCGATCACCGCGCAGGGATGGCGCACCAGGCCCACCACCTTGATCTCAGGAAGCTGCTCCATGAGGTTGCGGAGAATGTTGATGTACCTGACCTCCTTGAAGACCAGGTGGCTGGTTTTCTTGGGGTTTTTGCTGAAGCCCACATGGTCCACATGGTAATTGCCGTCCGCCTGCAGGATGAATTTGTCCTTTGTCACCAAGAGTTCTTCCAGAAAGGCCATGCACTCCTGCCTCGAACTGCCCTCGGTCAGCCTGCCTTTGAAGGCGTAAGAGAACAGGGGTTGGAACCGGTACGCCGTGCAGGGCGAGCTATTGAACAGTTGGCCCAGCCATGACGAGCCGGAACGCGGTGCGCTGAAGATGGAAACGAGGTTGGGGGGGAGCATGTGCCGAACGGCCTTGGTCAATGGAGGATGAGGTCAATGATCCGGTGCATGTCTTCAGGTCCATGGCGCTGGTCGACGGGCAGGCAAAGCAGGTTGTCCCTGAACCGGGCTTCCGGCATGCCCGGCTCGGCAACAGCGAGAAGTTCCGGCCAATAGGTAGGCACGTACACCCTTTCAGCGATGAGGCGCTGCCGCAGTTCCGGATTATCCGTCAGGAAGGGATAAACGAAGGGTACTTCAGCCAACATCGGGTCGATGCCCAATGCATTATGGCGGGCCAATGCCTGGTGAAGAATGAGATGGTTCTGCCGCCTGCGGTCGATGATCGCGACATGATCCAATTCGGACAGGAGTGCGCGCGTGAGCGCGGACATGGTCCGGGCAGGCACTTGGCCAAGGAGGGTCTCATGTCGTTGAAATGCCACATAGCCGCTCTCAACACCATGATCACTGCCCAAAAGCAAATGCCCGCATCGTTCATTTGAACGATCTCGCTCCAATTCCAGGTTGAAAGGCACGTTGAGCCGAAGCCGGGAACCATCCGGAACGCCGAAAAATTTGCGTGCTGAATCGAAGGCATCAACACCGTTCGGCGTTCGGGCGTAAAATGCTTGGGCCTGGTCCACGATGAGGGTAGGACATTGAAGAGCCATCGCTGCGATGGCTTGGTCCTTCAGCCCGAAGTAATTCGTATAAAG
>JBIQMI010000028.1:0-10062 GCA_044463585.1 Cryomorphaceae bacterium | reverse complement strand
GTGAACGCAACGTCTATGTTGTAGGGCTTAAGCTCCACACCGCATCGCGCTATCGGCTCCCGCAATACGCCGCATGTGTAGATCGGGGCGTGCAGCACGCGGTAGCCGCGGACACGCAACAGGCACTCAAGCGCATTCCGGCCTGTATTGAGCAGTGTTACGCCTAGTTGTTCAGTGGAATCCCGGTGGATCCCGGGACAGAGATAGCCTCCGATGGACCTCATATCAGGTCATATTCCCCGAGCCATTCTGCGACCTGCTCCGGTGGGTTCCACATCATCACGTCCAGTATGCTCAAATTGGGCACAAAGCTGTGGCGCCCTTGCTTGTACGCAATGGCCCTGGTGCGAAGGAAGTACAAGTCGATGCCATGCGCCCTGAATTCAGCTTTGTCGTACAGTTCCATTCCGCCAATGGGGTTGATGTAGCGCTTTGCACCTTCACGCACGCAGATGTCCATTATGCGATATGGGCCTTTCAAGCCTTCATTCCCGTATGAGGAGGAACTGGGTACGATTTCCGTTTCCACGTGTAGGTAGTCAAGCACGTCCTGGATGATCGACACGTTATAGGTGGCAATGCTGCTTGATTGCCGAATGAGGCCCTGTTGCACCATGGGCGCAACTACGTCGAACTGCGGAGCCTTCCCATAGACCATGCCGATACGGCGCCAGAGTTTTTCCTTCCAGCCAGCCTCATCGGACAATTCGAGTTCATTGATTTTACGGTTCTGGCTGGCACCGCTCAATGGCACGGTGAAGAGGCCGGCAGCCCCGCCCTCCAAGAGGTTGTTGCGGTTCACCCAGCCCTTCTTGATGTAGTTCACATCATCGAGTACCACGAACTTGTCCACGGCCGCTATCAGCTGGAAATAGCCGATGTACGGGAACAAGTACGGTTGCATGATCGCTAGCGTCATAGCTGCAATAAGCCCATTGGTATCATGAATGTGCAAAGAAGCTCCTGACGCCTTGCATGATGCGCTCCAAATGCTCTTCACTAAGCGCGTTGAACAAGGGTAAACACAACGTGCGGTCGGCCAGGTTTCGGCTCGTTGGGCACGCGGTGCTCTGCACGTAAGGCAAGGTGTCCAGCGAAGGATGGAAGTAGCGCCGCGCATGCACCTGGTCGTTGGCCAGCGCGTTCAGAAGGCCTTCGCGCGCGGCAAGGCTTGGCAGCACAACGGGCAGGTAAGCGAAGTTGTATGATGTACCGGCAGGGACCACCGGCTGGTGCACCGGAAGCCCGGCAAGCTGTTTGCCATAGGCGGCACTGATGGCGCGGCGCTCTGCGATGATCTCCTCCATGTGGGGCAGAATGGCCATCCCCATGGCGGCATGCACCTCGCTCATCTTGGCGTTGATGCCGAGGCTGAAGTGTTCATCACCGATGTGCCCGAAGCTGCGCAGCAGCCGCAGGCGATGGTCGGCTTCCGCATCGTGCAGCACCACCGCGCCGCCCTCCACGGTGTGGAAGAGCTTGGTGGCGTGGAAGCTGAGGGTGCTGGCATCGCCCCATTGCAGGATGCTGCGCCCCTTGTACTCCACATCGAAGGCATGGGCGGCATCGTAGATCACCTTCAGGCCATGCTTCTTGGCGATGGCGTCGATGGCTTCCACATCGCAGGGGATGCCATAGACGTGTGTTGCGAGAATGGCCGTGGTATCCGGCGTGATGGCTGCTTCGATCAAGCTGGGGTCGATGCAGCAGGTCTTCGGGTCGATGTCCACGAAGACCGGCTCGCAGCCCTCCCAGAGGATGGCGCTGGTGGTGGCCACGTAGCTGAAGGGGGTGGTGAGCACCTGGCCCTTCACGCCCAGCGCGCGGAGGGCGAGCTGCAGGGCCAGCGTGCCGTTGGCCATCAGCTTCAGGTGCGGCACCTGGAAGCGCAGGCGCAGGGTTTCCTCCAATAATTGGTGAATAGGCCCCCTATTGGTGAGCTGATGGCTTTCATACACTTTGTTGATCCAATGCAAATACTCTTGCTTGGGCGGAAGGAATGTGCGCGTGACATAGATGGGTTCGCTTCCGTTCATTATGGAATTGATTTTACTCGACCGGGTCGATTGCGACGGAACGGCATCTACAAGGTTGCACGTAAGCTAACCCTGGTGCTTAAGGCCTTTCCAGTTTAGGTACTACAGGTGCTGACCAGGTACGCTTTCCATTGCTATATAGGTTATGCATCCGCTTCAACCAAGGGTATATGCTCATTTGTACCCTTTCAATGGGACTTAAGGCCCACCATTCCGGCCGTGCATAGCCTAATTCTTGAAGGAGCCCGCCAGCGATCTGGTCCATCAGCCACCGTTCTCTCACATTTAGTTTGCTCTTCCAAATGGCGGCTGGGTCATTGCGTAATTCATTCAAGCTGGTATCGCCCCGGCTCAATTGTTTGCGGCTGATATCAAAATCAAACGAAATCCTGTCGAGATCAGCTTGATGAATGGGAAGCTCACTAAAGCTAAAGACAGCTGCCAAACTTTTTGTTGGTTCCGCCCGGAGCGCTTCATACTGCACTTCAAGGTAATTCTTCGGACCCCATTCTGCGCCAGCCTTTTTGGCTGCACGAACATGCCTCACCCAGTCAACGCTCGCCCCAACGATATCCCCTGCGCCGAAACCAATACGCTTCTTGGCACTCATCATGCTAACGGCCACTTCCCGCCCATCCCGAATGATATGAATGACCTTGGCTGTGGGGTAAATCTTTTTTATCAGGGGCAACCATTGGGCATAGGCTGGATGTTTATCCAGGATATGGGTGGCCGCAGGGTTCATCTTCAAAAGGCGCTGATAGGCATGGTCCGCGATCATGCGTAGCCCTGCGTAGAATTCCTGTTCGCTATACAGCAGCGGTGCACCCTGCTGCCACCTCCCTTGGTCGATATGGGATTTTTCTGCTTCATAATGTCGTGCCCAGAGGTGCATATAAGTGAACACCGTGAGCTCTTTCTTCAATGAAACAGTTGCCGGGTGTGCCCCTAGCATCTGGTGCAGCCATGTGGTTCCGCTGCGCGGTGCGCCAACCACGAGAAGTAGTTGCTTTTCCATTCGGATCCGCTCAGGTCAGTTTTGGGGACTCGCCGCCCTGTTTGGTTCCGATCGGAGGTGCGATTTAGATCCACTATTCCATGGAATTATCAACTTGAACATGCCATTCCGGCGGCCTTGCCAAGTATTGCTTTCCCGTGCAGGCTCTACTACAGTAAATGCAATGGCATTTTCTGTCTTGAAAACCATTTTTGCGTTTTGAACGATACCGACATTCAGTCGGAGGTCACCAGAATTGAACAGATGTGCCGGGAAGCGGCAATTCACGATATGCATGCCTGTTTCGATACCGTGGATTCCACCTTCCCTGCTGTTGGTGGTGAAAATGACCAGGTCATCGGCATTTACCACTTGGATGTTCACATGGATCGGCTGCGTGCTATGGTTCACCACGCCAATTTCCACATCGATCGCGTCCTCCCATTTGAAACGATCACCACCGCTGGCCGGGCTTGCTTTTACATGGCTAAGGCGTGCCACTTCATTGCCAGGGGCGTTGTCCTCACTCCAATACACCTCTGGCATGTCCTGCGTATAATGCCCCAAGTATGCGGCCACCACATCCTCCGTGGGCCCTTCCATGCGCACGCGCCCTTTGTCCAGCCAGATCACCCGCGAGCACAGGCTGCGCACGGCGGTCATGCTGTGGCTAACGAAGAGCACGGTGCGGCCGCTGAGGGCGGTATCGCGCATTTTGCCCATGCTTTTGCGGCGGAACTCGGCATCGCCCACGGAGAGCACCTCATCGATGATCAGGATCTCCGGTTCCAGGAAGGCGGCCACCGCAAAGCCCAAGCGCACGCGCATGCCGCTACTGTAGCGCTTCACGGGCGTATCGATGTGGTGCTTGATGCCGCTGAACGCGATGATCTCGTCCATCTTGGCATTGATCTCACGCTTGCGCATGCCGAGGATGGACGCGTTGAGGTACACGTTCTCGCGCCCCGTAAGCTCGGGGTGGAAGCCGGTGCCCACCTCCAGCAGGGCGCTCACGCGCCCCTTCATGCGTATTACGCCCTCGGTGGGCAAGGTGATGCGGCTGAGCAGCTTGAGCATGGTGCTTTTGCCGGCGCCGTTGTGCCCGATAATGCCGAGCACCTCGCCTTGGCGCACCTCGAAGTTGATGTCGCGCAAGGCCCAGAAGGTTTCGCCGATGCGCTGGGCATCCACCTCTTGGCCAATGGGCACGGTGGGGTCCGGCTTTCCGAGCAGCCTGGCGGTCCAGGCCTTGAGGTCATCGGTAAGTTGCTGGCGGTTGATCACGCCCAGCCGGTAGGACTTGCCCACGCCCTGCACCTGTACCACGATCGGGGCGGTTGTTGCCATTGGTCGCGAAGGTAAGGGGTTCAATTTGCCAAATTGCCAATGTGCCAATTTGCCAACTCCCTTTTCAATTTGCCAATGTGCCAATGTGCCAATGTGCCAATTTGCCAACTCCCTTTTCAATTTGCCAATGTGCCAATTCGCCAATTTGCCAATTCCTTTTCAATTTGCCAATTTGCCAATTCAGGTTTGGCGATTTGGCGAATTGGCAACTTGGCAAATTCCACCTTGGCGATTTGGCGAGTTCCACCTTGGCGATTTGGCGAGTTCCACCTTGGCGTTTTGGCAAATTGGCAATTTGGCGAATTTCATCTCTTTCGTCGTGGGTGGTTCCCCAGGGTCTTGGCCAGGATCGTGGAGAGGATGGCGGTGAGTTGGTCGCTTTCTTCCCACATGCCTTCTTGGTATGGTAGATGCGGGCTGTCCCTACATAGGCTCTGCCAATACCTTGATTCCTTGGCCTCTTTGGCGGCCATCCTCACTTTGTGGATGAAGTCATCCTTGCTCTCTGCTTGTTGCGATTCGCTCATGTTCGCCCCAATGGAGGTGCCGGAGCGGAGGATCTGGTTCCCTAGCGATCGCCAGCCCGAATCATACAGCACTTTGCTGAAGTCGATGATATCCAAGGCGAAAAGCCTGGTTCGTTCCACAATATCGAAAGGCTTGCGGACCTTGCCGTAAGTGGATGCGGGTTCGTTTGTCCGCGTTTCCTGCGCATGATCGGTGTCATCAGGTGCCCGATATTGCAGGAGCTGATCGCGTTCAGTTTCCCACACCATCCTTTTTCAATTTGCCAATTTGCCAATGTGCCAATGTGCCAATTCCTTTTCAATTTGCCAATGTGCCAATTTGCCAATTCCTTTTCAATTTGCCAATTCAGGTTTGGCGATTTGGCGACTTGGCGAATTGGCAAATTCCATCTTGGCGATTTGGCGATTTGGCAATTTGGCGAATTCCAATCAAACCACGTCGGCGTAGTTGCGCTGGGCCTTTTGGTACATGGCCAGGCCGATGGCGAGCACCAGGGTTGAGAAGGCGAAGGTGTACCACAGCGTGGCCCAGTTCATGGCGGTGCCGAGCAGGGCGGCCCGGAAGCCTTCGATCACGGGGGTAACGGGGTTGGCTTCCAGCAGCAGACGCAGCTTGCCGCCTTCCACCCGGCTCAGCGGGAAGATCACCGGGCTTAGGTACATGAGCAGCTGGATGGCGAAACCGATCAGGAAGTTGAGGTCTTTCCAACGGGTGGTAAGGGCTGCCACCACCAGCCCGGTGCCGAAGGCGAGCATCATCATCAGCAGCACCAGCACGGGCAGCATGGCCATGGCCGGGCCGGGTGCCCAGGCGTAGCTTCCGGTTACGCGGTAGAACAGGGCGAAGATGAAGAAGAACACCAGCTGGATGAGGAAGGTGAAGCCGGTGGAGAACATGGTGCTGAGCGGTGGCACCAGCCGCGGGAAGTACACCTTGGTCATTAAATTGGCATTGGCCATGAGGGTGGCCGCTGTTTTTGTGATCACGCCGCTGAAATAGGCCCAGGGCACCACGGCGCTCATGTAGAAGAGCAGGCCCGGGATGCCGGGCGTGGACATGCGTGCGATGAGGCCGAAGACCACCGCGAAGGTGATGGAGGTGATCAGCGGCTGCACCAGCACCCAGATGGGCCCGAGGATGGTTTGCTTGTACACGGCGGTGAGGTCGCGCACCACCAATTCCTTCAGCAGGTCGCGGTAGCGCCAGATCTCGCCAAGGTCCAGCCGCCACCACGGCCTGTCCGGCGCGATCACGGTGTCCCACTGTTCCTTTTCGGCCATGCTGCGGCTTAGTCGTTCTGGTTGCTGCCCTTGGCCTGATCACCGGCCTTCTTTGAACGGCGGTATCCATAGCCATAGCCGTAGGAGCCGTAGCCGTAGGCATAGCGGTAGCCGTAGCCGTAGTTGGTGTTGTAGTAGTACTTGCTCTTCTTCATGCGCACCCCGTTGAGGATGAAGCCGAAGTTGGCGGCCGGGTTGCTGGCCTGCACCTCGATGGCGTTGCGCACGTGGTCGCGGTTGGCGAAGCGGGTATTGATCACAAAGAGGGTGGCGTCCACATGGCGCATCATCAGCAGGGCATCGGTGATCAGGCCCACGGGCGGTGTATCCACGAACACATAGTCGTAATGCTGGCGCCCATAGTTGAACAATTCGGGCAGCATGTTGCTAAGTACCAGTTCGGAGGCGTTCGGGGGTGTGGCCCCGGCCAGGATCACATCGAAATTCTCATAGGCGGTGGGCATCACGCAATCCGCAATGGCGGCCTTGCCGGCCAGGATGGTGCTGATGCCCTGTTTGCTCTTCATGTTCAAGCCGGTGCCCACCTTGGGCTTGTGGAGGTCCAGCTCCAGCAGCAGCACGCGTTTGCCGGCCTTGGCCAGGATCGCGCTGAGGTTCACCGAGCAGAAGGTCTTGCCCTCGTTGGGGCGGTAGCTGGTGACCAGCACGGCACGGCCGGTGTCCATGGCGGGCAGGTACTCCAGGTTGGTGCGTATGGTGCGGAAGCTTTCGGTGATGCCCGCCTTGGGGTCGCTGTCCACCACGACGTAGTTTTCCTCTGCTTTTTCGCTGGCGATCACCTCGCCGAAAATGGGCACCTGGGTTACGCTGCGCAGCTGGTCGGCATTCTCCACGCGGTCGTAGAAAACCACGCGCACGAACACGAGCAGGAGCGAGGCCATTCCGCCGCCCAGCAGGAAGGTGTACAGGATCTTGGCCTTGTCCGGCTTCACCACGCCCATGTTGCGGGCGGCCTCGATCACCTTGGTCTGCGGCACAATGCCGGCACGGGCGATCACGGTGCTGGCGCGTTTTTCCAGCAGGAACTCATACAATTTCTCGTTCACGTTCACCTTGCGCTGGAAGGCCTGCACATCGCGCTGGTTGGCGGGCACGGCGCGGATCAGCCCGGTGTAGTCCGCCGCCTGCTTGTCCAGGTCGCCGATCTTCTCGGTGATGGCCTGGCGGGTGTTCTTGAGGTAGATGAGCAGGTTGGCGCGGGTGAGCTGCATGGTCTGCTTCAACTCCAGGATGGTGGGGTTGTCCGGTTCCAGGGCATAGCTGAAGCGGTTGATGTCCATCTGCATGTTGTACAGCTTGCCCAAGGTGCTCTTGAGGAAATCATCGTCGACCAGGATGTAGAAGGAGGGGGGGAGGAGCTTGTCGTCGTCGGCGATGTTGAGCACGTACTGTTTGAGGTTGTCCACGCTTTCGATCATCAGTTGGTACTGGCGCTTTTGGGCGTCCAGGTTCATCAACTGGTTGAAATACATGTTGCTCTCCTTGTTCAGGTCCAGGATGTCCTTGCTGCGCAGGTAGCTCTGCAGGTCCTCCTCGTACTGGCTGAGTATGCCGCTCACCTCCTCCAACTGCCTATCGATGTAGCGCAGGGTGTTTTCGTTGATGTCGAAATCGCCCTGCAGGGTGTACTGGATGTACTCGGCGCTGAGGGTATCGAGGAACATTTTGGCCCGTTCGGGGATCTGGTCCTCCACGCTCACCTTCAGCACACTGGTGTAGGGGATGTCCTCCACCTTCAGGCTTTTGGCGTAGGTGGACACCAGGCGCCCCCTTGAGTGCGGCACGAAGCGGTAATCGGAGGCCGTATAGCGGGAAATGGTGCTGGGTTTCAGGTCCACGTGCGGATTCACGCGCAGGGTGAAATCGGCGTCGGCCACATCCTTGTTGAAGGGCAATTGCTTCGTTACGATGCCCTGGCCGGGATCATAGCTCACCGTGTAGGTCTTGGGATCAACGATGTGCAGGTCGAAGGGCCTTTCGTACAGCCTGGGGTTCAGCACCTGTATTTCCACCGTGAAGGGCAGGTTGGAATAGATCTGGGTGGTCTTGAAACGGCCGATGATGTAGTAGGAGACCTGGAAATCGAGTTTTTGCAGGGTGCGGTCGATCAGGTCGTAGCTGGTGAGCACGCGTTTTTGGTTCACGATGTCGCCGTACGAATTGATGAAGCCGATGTTCTTGTACACCTGGCTTTGGTAATCGTAGGCGGTTTGGTCCTTGAGCAGGATCTGTGTGCTGGCGCCGTACACCTCGGGTATTTTGTACGAGTAGAGGTAGGCGAGCACGGCGGATAGCACTAGCGCGATCACCACGAAGTACCAGTTCTTGGAAACGATGCGCCCCACGGTGCGCAGGTCGTTCACTTCGATGATGCTTCCTTTGGGCGCTTGTGCTGCTGCCATAGTGGTGGATTGCGGCGCGCCGCTGGGGCGCTTTCGGCGCAAGGGCGGCAAATATAGCCAAGGGGTGCCCCTTGGGATCGTGGGGTTTCCAAGGGGCGGATCAATCGTGCCGAGGCCATGCGTGGATCAGGGCAGAAGCCCTGCGCGCGGGGATGCCCCGTGCATTGTCGTTTGCCGGAAATTGAGGGCATGTTTTCGTTTTCTGCGACCCGCGCTGGGGTCGTAACGCGTCATTTCGCGTTCATTCTAATTGGTGTGACCCCTCCGGGGTCAAACCACCGACCCCGTAGCGGGTCGCAGCGATTAACCGCATGCCATGCGATGCACGACCGACCCCGTAGTGGGTCGCAGCAATTAGCCGCATGCCACGCGATGCACGACCGTCCCCGTAGCGGGTCGCAGCGATTGGCACGTGCCACGCGACGCGCCACCGACCCCGTAGTGGGTCGCAGCGATTAGCCCGTGCCACGCGGCGCGCCACCGACCCCGTAGCGGTCGCAGGGATTGGCACGTGCCACGCGGTGTGCCACCGACCCCGTAGCGGGTCGCAGCGGTTTAATGAATCAGGTTAAATACCTTTCATCGAATTCAATACCAGCTTCTTCATAGAACGCCTTCACCTCTTCGATGTATGTTTTTCTGCGGTGATGTTCTTCCTGGTTTTTGATGTAATCCTGCACCCGTTGTCGTTCGCGGTAGCCAACGGTGAATCCACCGTAACCTTCCTGCCATGAAAAACCCTTCAATCCGATTTCTTCGTGCACCCAAACCGATGATGCTTTCTTGATTTCGCGCACCACATCGGCCAGTGGTTTATCGGCGCGCATGCCGAACAGCATGTGGACGTGGTCATTCCATCCGCCGACACCTTGCGGGAAAGCCCCAAGCCCTTTTATGGTTGCCCCGGTATATTGGAACATGCGGTCCCGCCATTCCTTGGCCAAGCAGGGCACGCGGTTTTTCGTGGCGAAAACAATGTGGTAATGGAGGCTGAGATACGTCGCCATGGTGCGGTTGTTTTGGGTTTTCGTTTTTGCGATCCGTTGTGGGATTGGAATGGATCAATGTGGGCTAAAGCTAACCGGCGTGTTCGCATCCATAGCTTGTGGCTGTTTTCGTTTTCTGCGACCCGCGCCGGGGTCGTTGATCCGTGGTTTCGTTTTCGTTTCTAATTGGTGTGACCCCATCCGGGGTCAATGCGCTGCGTTTCCTAATGCGATGCCCGTCGCTTGGGCTGGTGGCATGTTTTCGTTTTCTGCGACCCGCGCTGGGGTCGTTGATCTGTGGTTTCGTTTTCGTTTCTAATTGGTGTGACCCCATCCGGGTCAATGCGCTGCGTTTCCCAATGCGATGCCCGGTGCCGGGCTTGTGGCATGTTTTCGTTTTCTGCGACCCACGCTGGGGTCGTAACGCGTCATTTCGCGTTCATTCTAATTGGTGTGACCCCTCCG
>JBIQMI010000027.1:0-20258 GCA_044463585.1 Cryomorphaceae bacterium | reverse complement strand
GGCCGACCTGGCCATAGCGGTCTTCGCGGCGCCCGGCGCCGCCTTCACGCCCGTGGGCCGCGCCATCAGCACCGGCAACCCCACGGTGGCCTTCGCCAACCAAAGCACAGGTGCCAATGCCTACCGCTGGGATTTTGGCGGACTCGGCACATCGGCCGCATACAACGGACAATTCACCTTCCCCAACGACGAGGAGGCCATGTACACTGTGTGCCTCATCGCCTACGCATCCCCCACCTGCGCCGATACCGTGTGCCATGAACTGCTGATCCCGGCCAGTGCATCGGTGTACGTGCCCAATGCCTTCACGCCCGATGGCGATGGCAAGAACGACAGCTTCGCACCATCAGCCTTCGGCCTCGATCCCAACGATTACGAGTTCACCATTTTCGATCGCTGGGGCCACTTGGTCTTCTCCACGAACGATCCTTCCGGCCGGTGGGACGGGCGCGCTATCAACGGCAATCCCGCGCCGCAAGGGGTATACACCTGGAAACTCACCGGGCAGGACGTGATCGCACGCACGCGCTTCGAGAAGATCGGCCACGTAACGCTGCTGCGGTAGAGTGCCGTCATTTTCCGCGACCTTTGCTCCCATTGAAGCAAGCATGGGCGAACGATTGGTCATTATTCCCACCTATAACGAAAAGGAGAACATCCGGGACATCATCACCCATGTGATGGGGCTGCGGCCGGAATTCCAAGTGCTGGTAGTGGATGATGGCTCGCCCGATGGCACGGCGGATATCGTTAGGCAATTGCAGGCCGAGGTGCCGGGGCGCGTGCACCTGCTGGAACGAAAGGGCAAGCTTGGCCTGGGCACCGCGTACATCGCGGGTTTCCGCTGGGCACTGGAACGCAACTACGGCTTCATCTTCGAGATGGACGCCGACTTCAGCCACGACCCGAACGACCTGGTGCGGCTTTACCAGGCCTGCGCCGATGAAGGCGCGGACATGAGCGTGGGTTCGCGCTACACCAAGGGCGGCGGCGTGAGTGATTGGGCATGGAGCCGCGTAATGCTCAGCTGGTGCGCCTCGCTTTACGTAAGGCTTGTGCTGTGGATGAACGTGCGCGACACCACCGCCGGCTTCGTGTGCTACAAAGCGGAAACCTTGCGCGCCATCGACCTCGATGCCGTGCGTTTCATCGGCTATGCCTTTCAGATCGAAATGAAATACCGGGTGAAGGTGGCCGGCCTGAAGATCAAGGAAGTGCCCATCATCTTCAAGGACCGCACCAAGGGCAAGAGCAAGATGAGCGCGAACATTTTCCAAGAAGCGCTGCTCGGTGTGCTCATGATGCGCAGCACCATTCGCCCCAAGAAAAACAGATAGGCCATGAACAGTTGGTTGCTCCGCGATGTGCGTGTGGTGAATGAGGGCCGCACCGTGGCGGCCGATGTGCTGGTGCGCGATGGGATCATCGAAAAGGTGGCCACGGTAGGGATCGGCGCGGCCAGCGGCGTGAAGGAGTTTGATGCACAGGGCAAGCATCTGTTGCCAGGGGCCATCGACGACCAGGTGCATTTCCGCGAGCCGGGCCTCACGCACAAGGAGGACATCGCGCACGGGTCCGCCGCGGCGGTGGCGGGCGGCATCACCACCTTCATGGAAATGCCCAACACCGATCCGCAAACGCTCACCCAGGAGCTGTTGGAGAAAAAGTACGCCATGGGCGCGGCCTCCAGCGTCGCCAACTATTCCTTCTACATGGGTGCCAGCAACACCAACATCGAGGAAGTGCTGCGTACCGACCCGCGCACGGTGTGCGGGCTGAAGGCCTTCCTGGGCAGCAGCACGGGCAACATGCTCGTGGATGATCCGGAAACCCTCGACCACCTCTTCAAGGAAGCACACATGATCCTCGCGGTACACGCCGAGGATGAGCCCACCATTCGCGGCAACATGGCCGCGGCCGCGGCGAAATACGGGGAGCACATCCCGCTGGAGGAGCACCCGCTGATCCGCAGCGAAGAGGCCTGTTGGCGATCATCGAGCAATGCGGTGGCGCTTGCCAAGCAGTACGGCACGCGGCTGCACGTGCTGCACATCAGCACCGCCAAGGAATTGCAATTGTTCAGCCCAGGCCCGCTGGAAGAGAAGCACATCACCGCGGAAGCCTGCGTGCACCACCTCTGGTTCACCGATGCCGACTATGCCGCCAAGGGCACCTCCATCAAATGGAATCCCGCGGTAAAGACCAAGGTCGATCGCGATGCCATTCGCCAAGCCGTGAAGGACGGCCGCATCGATGTGGTGGCCACGGACCACGCCCCGCATACGCTCGCTGAGAAATCACAGCCCTACGCCAAATGCCCAAGTGGCGGCCCCTTGGTGCAGCACGCCCTGCCCGCCATGCTGGAAATGATGCACCAAGGCGTGTTCACCCTGGAGCAAGTGGTGGAGAAAATGTGCCATGCGCCGGCACGCCTGTTTCAAGTGAAGGACCGCGGTTTCATCAGCGAAGGGCAACACGCCGATATGGTGCTCGTGGACCTGAATGCCCCGTGGACCGTGGCAAAGGGGAACCTGCTGTACAAATGCGGCTGGTCTCCGTTTGAAGGGCAAACTTTCCGCAGCCGCGTATTGCGCACCTGGGTGAACGGACAGGTGGCCTATGCAGAGGGACAAGTGGACCGCACCGTGCGCGGCATGCGCGCCTTGTTCAACCGATGAAAAAGCTGGCCGTCACATTGGTGATCCTGCTGCTCTTGGCGGCTTGCGGAGAAGGGGAGAAGGCCCCCGAAGCACCGCTGGACCGCGCGAAATTCGAGCGCGTGCTGGCAGGGGCCTTGCTGGTGGAGGCACGCCTGGGCCACGACATCCGGATCGAAGGCCGGGCCGATGCGCCGGCCATGGACTATTACCAGGAGCTGTTCCAACAGGAAGGGGTGACCGCAGAGGAATTCAAGGCCACCTACAACGCCTACCTCCAGCAACCGGCGCTTTTGAAAGAGGTGTACCAGGACGCGCTGAACCAGCTGCAGCAGCGGGAGGATAGCTTGAAGCGGTGACTTCAGCGGACGCTGAGAAAATCCGCCACATTCCCCACCGCCTCTTCCGCCGCGCGGAACCGCATGCCCAGCAACTGCTTCACTTTGGAAGCATCGTACTGCCGGTGGTTGGTGCCGGAATGCGCGGTATGCCGCGTGATCAACGGCCGGCCACCGAACAGCGTGCGCAACGCTTCCACGCGCCAGCCCAATTCCAAGGCCCATTTCGGCAAAGGCAGGGTGGGAGCGGGCCGGCCTGCACTTGCCGCGATCAAGGTGAACAGCGCGCGGTAGGAGAGGTTCTCACCGACCAGCAGGTAGCGTTCGCCGGTAGTTCCTTCATCGATCAAGCGCAGCATGGCGGTGGCCACATCGCGTGCATCCACCACGGCGTTGCTGCCCGCAGGGAAAAATCGCGTGCCCTTGCGCACCCGTTCGATCATCGTCATGCTGCTGCGCCCGGCTGCACCGGGGCCGATCACCACGCAGGGATTCACCAGCACGGCATCCAGCCCTTCGGCAATACCGCGGTGCACCTCCAATTCGGCATCGGCCTTGCTCAGTGCATAAGGCGAAGAATGCTTGATCTGCACGAAGGGCTGGTCCTCCCGGCCAACACCGTCACGCAGACCGATCGCTGCAGTGGAACTTACATGGCACAAACGCTTCACTCCGGCCTCCAGCGCGGCATTCACCACATTGGCGGTGCCTTCCACGTTCACCAGACGCAACGCCTTGGCATCCCGCGGATCAAAAGAAACCAGCGCCGCGCAATGGTACACATGCTCCACGCCCTGCATGGCATCGCGCAACACATCCGTATCGAACAGATCACCCTCCACCCAGCGGATCCGTTCAAACCGCGCGGCGCCATCGGCATGGTAATGCATCAGGATGCGGCGCACAATGGCCACATCGCTCCCCCTTCGCCGCAGGGCGCTTACCCCACGCCCCCGCGCCAGCAGCGCATCGATCACATGCGCCCCAACGATCCCCGTTCCCCCGGTCACAAAGTCCATTGAAGCGCAAGTTATTGCGAGCGCCGGGTAGGGATCTCGTACCTATTCCACCGCCAAGGCGCAAATGTCGCATCCCGGCGCCGACGGGAGAGCGCCAAGGGTGCGTGGTGGTTTATAATGATGAACGTATTGCGCTGGCCGTCTTACTCGGGCCCTTCGCGGTTCAGGCATTCCCCGCGCCTCCGCGGCAAAACCCCGTCGCTGCCAATGCATTTCTCTGTGCTCCCCTGTATTCTCTGTGGATGACCCCGTCGCGGCCAAGGCATTCCCCGCGCCTCCGCGCCTCCGCGGCAAATCCCGTCGCGGTCAAGGCATTCCCCGCGCCTCTGCGTCTCCGCGGCAAAGCCCCGTCGCGGCCAAGGCATTTCTCCCTTCCCGGCCTCCCCGCAGCAACAAACCCTTTCTTTGCGCCCTTCCGGGTTGCGACATTTGCACCCATCGCGGCAAAAACACAAATGGCGGTCACCAATTTCATCGAAGAGCTGCGCTGGCGCGGCATGTTGCAGGACATCACCCCAGGCACCGAGGAACACCTGCTCAAAGGTCCGGCCAGCGGCTACATCGGCTTCGACCCCACGGCCGATTCATTGCATGTGGGCCACTTGGTGCAGGTGCTCACGCTCACGCATTTCCAGCGTTGCGGACATAAGCCCGTGGCCCTGGTGGGCGGCGCCACGGGCATGGTGGGCGACCCCAGCGGCAAGCGCACCGAGCGCAACCTGCTCGATGAAGATGCCCTGCGCCACAACCAGGAATGCGTGCAGAAGCAACTGGAGCGCTTCCTCGATTTCAGCGGCAGCAACGCCGCCCGCATGGTGAACAACTACGACTGGTTCAAGGACATGGGCTTTTTGCAGTTCATCCGCGAGGTGGGCAAGCACATCACCGTGAACTACATGATGGCCAAGGACAGCGTGAAGAGCAGGCTGGAAACGGGCTTGTCCTTCACCGAGTTCAGCTACCAGCTGGTGCAGGGCTACGACTTCCAGTGGCTGAACAAGCACATGGGCTGCACGGTGCAAATGGGAGGCAGCGACCAATGGGGCAACATCACCACCGGCACCGAGCTGATCCGGCGCATGGGCGGTGGCGAGGCCTATGCCGTTACCACGCAACTGCTCACCAAGGCCGATGGCACCAAGTTCGGCAAGAGCGAAGGCGGCAACATCTGGCTGGACGCTGCCCGCACCTCACCCTACAAATTCTACCAGTTCTGGCTCAACGCCGCCGATGCGGATGCGGCACGCTATGCGTCCATCTTCACGCCCTGGTCGCAGGCTGAAGTGGCTGCATTGGTGGAGGAACATGCGCAAGCACCGCACCAGCGCAGGTTGCAGAAGGAGGTGGCCGGCCACATCACCACTTTGGTGCACGGCAAGGGCGAGCTGGATGCCGCCATTCAGGCCAGTGAGATTCTCTTTGGCAATGCGGCGGAAGGCTTGCGCACGCTCACAGAAAAGCAGTGGCTCGATGTGTTCGAGGGCGTGCCACAGGCTGAATTGGCGCGCACGGCCATTGGAGCGGGCATCGGCATCATCGACCTGTTGAGCGAAGCGACCGGCTTTTTGCCCAGCAAGGGCGAGGCACGCCGCGCGCTGAAGGAAGGCAGCATCAGCGTGAACAAGCAAAAGGTGCCCGAGGACAAGACCGTGGACACGGAAGACCTGATCGCCGGCAAATTCATCCTGCTGCAGCGCGGCAAGAAGAATTACTTCCTGGTGCGTGTGGTGGGCTAGGGGGCAATTCGCCAAATTGCCAATGTGCCAATTTGCCAATGCAGCCGCGGAGCAATTCGAAGAGGCTTGAAATTCCGAAGGATGGGCATGCTTCCAGCTTCCAGCTTTTAGCTTCTAGCTGCTAGCTTGGTCGGTGGTGTGGCCACGTGGCATTTTTCGTTTTCTGCGACCCACTACGGGACGTGAAGCAATTCGCCAAAGCGCCAATTCGCCAAATTGCCAAAGGCTAACCTAGCACCCGCACCCCCGTCCGCGCGGGGTCACCTGCAAGGGACCCTGCACCCGTGCATGCAATTCACCAAAGGGCCAATGTGCCAATTTGCCAATGCAGCAGCGGAGCAATTCGCAGATGCTTGAAATTCCCAAGGATGAGGCCAGCTTCCAGCTGCCAGCCTTTAGCTGCTAGCTTGTTCAGCGGCGAAGCCACGGGCAATTATCCGTGTTCATCCGTGTGTATCCGTGGTTCTTATTCAACGGGCCGAAGCCTGGCCGATGCAATTCGCCAAATTGCCAATGTGCCAAATCGCCGACCACATCCTCATTGGGGCTGTTATAGCCCCGCCTGCTACCCCACCAGCAAATTGCACCCACGCAGGTCGCTGTGGTCGAAGCGGCCCAATACTTCGAAGCTGCCGTCGGCATGTACGCGGCCGAGGTCCTGCGTGCTGATGAACGGGCAGCTTGCGATGTTGCACAGGTCGATCACGTCCAGGCCGCCGGTGCGGCCGGGGCCTACGCGGGTGAAGGGGTCGTTGACATCGCGGGCGAGCACTTGCATCCATGGCGGGCAGCGATAGATGCCGCTACCCTGCGACCAGGCTTGCGACAGCAGTTCCGTCATGCCGTATTCGCTATGCACCTGCTCCACGCCGAAGGCTTCCTTCAACAGGCCGTGCAGCGCTTCGCGCACCATTTCGGGGCGCCGCCCTTTCATACCGCCGGTTTCCATGATCACCGTGTGCTGCAGGTGCATCGGGTGCTGCTCCGCCAGGTCGAGCAGGGCGAAGGGCACGCCGAAGAGCAGGGTCCGCACCCCGTTCTCCTCGCCTTCGAGAAGCAGTTCCGCCAATCCGTCCAGGTCATGCAGCCAGGTGCCGCTCTTGGCATCGCCGCTTTGCGCGATCAGCTTTTCCACCATGTACACCAGTGAGCTGCCGGGCCTTTCGAGGTAGGCGGGCAGCAGGGCGAGGATGCGCCACCGCGAGGGCCTGCCGTATTCCGCTCCGAACGAGGTGTTGAACGAGCGCTCGTACAGCGCGGGCCAAGGCACGTGGTGCGTGCTGGTGATGGCGCCGGTGGTGCCGCTGCTGGTGAATTGCAGTTCGGCTTCCAATCCATCGAGCAATACACGGTGGTTGCGGAATTGGCCGATGGGCAGGAAGGGGATCTCGCTGATGGACGCCACCTCCGCGGCCTCCAGCCCCAAAGCGCGCAGGTATTGGCGGTACACGGGGTTGTGTGCGGCATGCAACCGGTACAGTTCCAGGCAAAGCGCCTCGAAGCCCGCCGGATCTTCCACTTGGAACGGTCGTTCCAGCAGCGCCCCAAGGGCAGCGTTCGGGGGCATCCCTGCGTTCATACCTTTGTTGCAACGGCCATGCGAAGAACGGAAATAAAGATGGGCGCGCTGCTGGTGGCGGTGCTTTCGGCCACGGCCTGCCTAAAGACCGAGGAGTTCCCGAAGGAGCCGCACATTGCCATGAAATCCTTCGTGCAGGGAACGGATGCAGCGGTGCTGACGATCAGCTTCACCGACGGTGATGGCGACATGGGGTTGGCCCAAGGCGATACGCTGGCCCCCTACAACCCGGGCAGCCGCTGGTACCACAACTTCTTCGTGGATTATTACAAAATGCAGAACGGCCAATGGGTGGAACAGCAATTCACCCTGCCGCTGTACTACCGCATACCGGTGATCACACCAACAGGCCAGAACAAAGCGTTGCAAGGCGATATCGCGGTGAAGATCAGCCCGCAGGTGCTGCCACAATCGCCGGGTGATACCATCCGTTTCAGCGTTCAGATCGCGGACCGCGCGTTGCACGAGAGCAATAAGGTGTACACCGAAGCGATCGTGGTGCAGTGATCATTCCAGCTTAGCTGCTAGCTGCCCTCCCGTTCCTGCCTGTCCTTCGTCTCCTTCTTCTCTTTCCTCTCTCACCCACGACATCCCGATCACCGTTCATCCCGGACAACGTCTTCCCAGAACGTGATCTCCTTCTCGTTGTTGATGCTGATGCGCGCAATGTCGCTGAAGGTGGTGATCATGCCGGTCACGCAGATCTTCCGGCCTTGCAGGTACGTCTCGGGATCGTATGAGAAATTAGGGCTGTTCGATTCCCATACCGTGGCATAGAAATCCTGGTTGGGGTACATGCGATCGAAGTTGAGGTACAGGGCATTGGATTTTTTGGTGCGTCGGGTGCTGACCACGGTGCCGCAGATGGTGGCCTTGCTGCCAATGTGGTATTTGGCCTGCATGGTGTTGAATCGTCCGCCCGGCAGGGGTGCGGGCAGCGGCGCCACTTCGCCCATGGCCTTGTCGCCCTCGCCGTACCAGTCGTGCGTGTTGCACATCTTCTCGATCCGCGCTTCTGTTTCGTCATCCAGCGCGGGGAACAGGTCCAATCCGGTCATGGCCTCCACGCTGTCGATGGGCACCGCGTAGCTGAGGATGCCTTGGTCGTTCAGGCCATTTTTCATGATGAAGGCGATGCCCTTTTTCTCCGGCCCGTCGATGTCCACCAGCGCCTTGAAGAAATAGGGCGGGGCATACACGTCGGCCTTGGCCTTAGGCTTGTTCAGCAGCGGCATGTCCTTGCCCAGGATCGGGCCGGTCACCACGTAGATGCGCTTGCCCGAGTAATGCACGTAGCGGCGCATCCAGTCCTCCAGGTCGGCCCAAGCGCCGCGGTTGAGTTCGGGCTTTTGGGGTGATACGTTGCTGTACATGTAGGTGGCGGTGAGCGCGTCCAGGTTCCACCGCATATCGGCGCTGGGCACCATGTGGCCGCGGTCGTAACCGCTGTACCAGTAGGCGTCCAGCAGGTCGGTGTTGCCTTTCACCTTGGGATCGGGCTTGAAGGAGTCGATGCGCGCGAGGTTGCCTTCCATGATGTCGGGTGCAATGATGTGCACGGTCCATTTGGGCATTTTATGCGTGTCGTCCCACACCAGTGCGTGGCCGGGGTGCACCACCACTTCCTCGCCGGGCTGCAGGGCCGGGTATCCCCATTTGGCCAGGTCGTGGCGCATAACGGCCAGCTTGGCCTGGTCCAGGTCGTCCTTCAGGCGCTGCAATTGCTGCTGGGCCTCGGTATAGCGCTGCTGCGCGGATTCCAAGCGGGCGGCTTCCTGGCCTTGGGCCGAAAGGGACGATACGAGCAGGAACAACAGGGATGCGGAGAGGGAGCGTTTCATCACGAGGTCGGAGGTCTTGGCTTGATCAAGCGTGCAAGATCGGCCATGGCATCGAATAGAGCGGTGCTTTTTGGGGGAGGGCCGGATCGGCCTGGCGGATTTTGCAGTGCTGCCGCAACGTCCAACGCACCTTGGTGCTGGATGCGGTGCAGGCCCCGGCCGGCATGCAAGCGGGCCAAGTACTCCTGTTCCGGCTGGCCCGGCGTGGGCACCAACAAGGCACCGCGCCCGATGGCCTCAAGGTCCATGATCGTGGAGTAGCCGGTACGGCCGATGATCAGTTCGGCCTGCACCAGCGCGGCTTGCAGCTCATGCGCCGGCAAATGGGCTTCCACGCGCACGGGCCCGGGGGCGGCGTCCGCTTGGCCGGCCCGGCCGGTAAGCAAAAGATGCGGCCCTGCGATGCCGTGCAATTGCGCGCGCACTTCCTGCTCGATCAAGGTGCGTTGCGGTTCAGGACCGCTGATCACCGCCACCACGCGATAGGCCGTTCCGTTTTTCGTGGCCGCCGTGGTGAAGCGGCTCAGCGGGCCGATGAACGATGCGTTCGGCGGCAACGGACCTCCATGCGAGAGGTGGCCGGACAGGCCCGGTGCATGGGCGTGATCGGTCACCCAGCAACGGTTGAAGCGGGTGATATGCCCGCGGTTGAGCCACCGCGCAACGCCTTGTGCAAAAGGGGAGAAGGGGAAAAGCTGGTGGGTGATCAATACACTGGGCATGGCGCTGGAACGCATGCCGAAGCGTTGATCGCTGATCACGGCATCCAGCTTCAATCCGCGCAGCATGGAGGCGAGCAGCCGGTGTTCCTCCCGCACTTGGCGCAGCATGCGCGGCAGTTGCTTGGCCATGGCCCAAGCCTGCGACCGGCCGGGGCTGTAGCGCACCTGCATGCCGGGGATGCGCACATGCTCCAGGTGGGGGAACTCAGCGCGCAGCAAGGCCATGGGACCGTTGTCCGCACCGATCACCGGCACGGCACCATATTCCAGCAGCGCTTGGATCACCGGCACGCAGCGCGCGGCATGCCCCAGCCCCCAATCGAGCGGGGCCACCAGGATGCGCGCACCGTGGAACATGGCAGCGAAGATGCGATTTTGGGAAGTTGCCAATGTGCCAATGTGCCAATTCGCCAAAGGGTTTGTGGTTGGTTGAATCGTTGGGCCGGCGCAACACGTGTTCTTTCTCTTCGTTAGTTCGCACCCCAATTCCGTTCCATGGGCAAGAACAAGAACCGCCGCTTCGCGGAGAACGCCACTTTCGCGCATGTGCTTCAACCCACATTTGAGCAGTTGCGCGATGGGGAACTGGCGTTGAAGGACAAATGGAATGCGGACTTCTTCCAACGCGAGGCGCCCTTGGTGCTGGAGCTGGGCTGCGGCGGCGGCGAATACACGGTGGGCCTGGCGCAGCTTCGCCCGGGGAAGAATTACATCGGCGTGGACATCAAGGGGGCGCGGATCTGGCGCGGGGCCAAGACAGCCGATGAATTGGGCCTGAAGAACGTGGGTTTCCTGCGCACGCATGTGGACCATTTGCTGCGGTGCTTCGGCCCAGGGGAAGTGAGCGAGATCTGGCTCACCTTCAGCGATCCGCAGATCGGCAAGCCCCGCAAGCGCCTTACCAGCCCGCTTTTCCTGTCGCGGTACAAGCAGATCCTGAAGCCCGGCGGCATGATCCACCTGAAGACCGATAGCCCGCTGTTGTACGAGTACACGCTGGAGCAGATCGCGGAACACGGCATGCACACCTACGAAAGCAGCGCCAACGTGTATGCCGAATTGGTGCCGCGTGTTTCCCCGGAGGAACAGGCCGTGCTGAACATCCGCACGCGGTACGAGAGCATGTGGCTGCAGGAAGGCCGCACGATACACTATGTGCGGTTCGGATGGGGTTGAGCAATTTGCCAATTTGCCAAGGTGCCAATTTGCCAAAAGCGCTGAACGCGGCTTTTTTAGACAGGATTTACAGGATTTACAGGATCGGTCGCTATGCGAGCAATTCGCCAATTTGTCAAGGTGCCAATTTGCCAATGCATCCGCGAACCAATTCGCCAATGCACCCTACACGGTTTTTAGACAGGATTTACAGGATCGGTCGCTATGCGAGCAATTCGCCAATTTGCCACGGCGCCGGGGCTTGAGCCGAGATGGCCGGCGGAAGCTGCTAGCTGCTAGCCTCCAGCTGCTAGCTTGTAGCTTGTAAGCGGCGGAGCCAGGTGGCATTTTTCGGTTTCTTCGACCCGTTACGGGGCGTGCAGCAATTCGCCAAAGCGCCAATTCGCCAAATTGCCAAAGGCTACCCTGCGCATCCGCAGTGAACCATCGCAATTATCCGTGTTTATCCGTGTTTATCCGTGTTTATCCGTGTGTATCCGTGGTTCCGTACAACGGGCCGAAGGCCCGGCCAATGCAATTCGCAAGGGGCGATCAGGGAGGAGTTCGACCTTTGCGCTTTGTTTTTTTCGATCATGGCTAAGCGTATCCTGAAAGATGATGCCGTTGGCGAGCGCGATTTTTTCGCCGATGTGATGGATGTGGTGCGCCAGGTGCCGCGCGGCCGGGTTACGAGCTATGGCGCCGTTGCGGCCTACTTGGGCGCGGCCCGCAGTGCGCGGATCGTGGGTTGGTGCCTGAACAACTCCCATACCGTGCGGCCGCATGTGCCCGCGCACCGCGTGGTGAACCGCAACGGCCTGCTTACGGGCAAGCTCCACTTCGGGCCGCCCGGCCGAATGCAGGAACTACTGGAGAAGGAAGGCGTGAAGGTGAAGAAGGACCAAGTGGTGGACTTCACCAAAAAGTTCTGGGATCCTTCCGTGGAGCTTGAACTTTGAGCCATGCACTGCGCGGTTGAGCTTTCTTCAGGTCGGTCCATCCTTTTCATCCGCTTCGTGCTGCTGTTGTCCGGCCTGTTTGCCATTGGCCTTTGCGCGGCGGCTGCACAACCCGCTCTCCTTGCGCGTTTTGCCAGCTGGGCACGCGGCACCCGTTAGGAAGTGCTGTTGTGTTCCGCCCGGGCCTTGGGTTTCCGCCTTTTAGGCGATCATGGGCTTACGGAAGCTGACCTCCGTCAATGAACGCCGGTGCATGCCCCGTACTTTCGCGCTATCATGGAAATTACCGAGGAAGGCCTTTACCAGGCCTTGAGCAAAGTGATCGAGCCCGACCTGAAGAAGGACATCGTGGAACTCGACCTTGTACAGGACGTCACCATCGTTGATAACGACATCACGGTGATCGTTGAGGTGAGCAACCCCGCCATGCACAGCCGGAAGCGCATGGAGGAAGCCGTGAAATTCCAACTGAAGCAGGCCTTCGGGGAAGGCATAAAAGTGCATGTGAGCGTGCGTCCGATCAGTGGCGGCCGCGGCGGATTGCGCAAGGTGCTGCCCTTCGTGAAGCACATTGTGGCGGTGGCCAGCGGCAAGGGCGGCGTGGGCAAGAGCACCATTACCGCCAATCTGGCGGCCGGCCTGGCCATGCGCGGGCTGAAGGTGGGCCTGGTGGATGCCGACATCTACGGGCCCAGCATGCCGCTGATGTTCGACGTGGTGAAGGAGCGGCCCCGGGTGAAGCAGGTGGACGGCAAGAACATGATCGTGCCGGTGGAGAGCTATGGGGTGCAGTTGTTGAGCATCGGGTTCTTCGCGGACCCGTCGCAGGCCATTGCATGGCGCGGTCCCATGGCCAGCAAGGCCTTGGACCAGCTCTTCAAGGATGCCGATTGGGGCGAGCTGGACATCATGCTGGTGGACATGCCGCCGGGCACTGGCGACATACACCTGCAGTTGGTGCAGGCCGTGCCCCTCAGCGGCGCGGTGATCGTGAGCACCCCGCAGCCGGTGGCGTTGGTGGATGCGCGCAAGGGCGTGGCACTGTTCCAGATGGACGCGTTGAACGTGCCCGTGCTCGGGATCGTGGAGAACATGTCGTGGTTCACCCCCGGCGATGCATTGCAGGGAACCAAGTTGGCCGAGGTGCCGGAGAAGGACCGCCACTACATTTTCGGCAAGGGCGGTGCGCGCTCATTGGCCGATGAGCTTCAAGTGCCGTTCATGGCCGAGGTGCCCTTGGTGCAAAGCATCCGCGAGGCATCGGACGTTGGGCGGCCCGCCATTCTGCAAGGGGATACACCCGCGGCACAGGCCTTCTGGCCCATGCTCGATGCCATGGAGCGTATCTTGGCCGGGCTGGGTTCCAACACGGGCAAGAAAGCCGACCCGCACCATGAACTTACCGTGAAGTGATGTCCGTACACACTGCCACTGGCCCGCAAATGGCGGCCTTGGAAGAACGTATCCTCGGCGCCCTCACTGAGCTGCGCCCATTCCTGCAAGCCGATGGCGGCGACATCAGCCTGGAGGAAGTGCTGCCCGATGGCCTGGTGCGCGTGCGGCTGCACGGTGCCTGCCGCGATTGCACCATGGTGGCCATGACCATGAAGGCCGGCGTGGAGCAGGCCATCAAGCGCGTGGCGCCCGAAGTGGTGAAGGTGGAGGCTGTTTGAGCGGGCAACCTATCCCGTGCGCCAAGGGCTTTCCTCCTCAAGGCTTTCCACCATGTCCAGGTAGCTGGTGTAGCGGCTTTCGGCTATCCCGCCTTCTTCCACGGCACGCAGCACCGCACAGCCCGGCTCGTTCATGTGCTTGCAGTTGCCGAACCGGCATTCCCCCTTCAAGGCAAAAAACTCCGGGAACTGGTCCACCAATTCCTCCTGGCTCATTTCAACCAGGCCGAAGCCCTTCACGCCGGGCGTGTCGATGATGAAGCTGGGCGCAGGGTCGCCGGCAGGCCCTGGTGCGTTGCCCGGCCTGCTGCCGGATAACCGCAATTCGTACATCTCCGCCGCCGTGGTGGTGTGTTGGCCTTTTTCCGTACTGGCGCTCACCTCCAATGTGTGCAGGTCCAGTCCGGGGTCGATGGCGTTCACGAGCGTGCTCTTCCCCGCGCCGCTGTGGCCCACCAGCAGCGTCACCTTGCCAAGCAGCAGCTCCTTCACCTCATTCACGCCATGGCCTTCCAGCGCCGAAACGCGCAGCGTCCTGTAGCCCACGCCTTGGTACACGGCCTCGTATTCCGCCAGCAACGCCAGTTCACCTTCGTCGTAATCGTCCACCTTGTTGAACAGGATGATCGGCGGGATCTCGTACGCCTCGGCGGTCACCAGCACCCGGTCGATGAAGCCGAAGGAGGTGAAGGGCCGGGCAACGGTAACCAGCACCAGGCATTGGTGCATATTGCTGGCCAGCACATGCTTGGCGTGCGATAGGTTCACGCTCTTGCGCACCAGGTAGTTCCGCCGGTCGTGCAGCTTGTGTATGGCGCCCACCAGTTCATTGCCCACCATTTCCGCGGCCGGTTCAAAGTCCACCACGTCGCCCACCGCCAAGGGGTTGGTGGTGCTGTAGCCTTTGATGCGCAGCTTACCCTTGGCGATGCAGGTGTGCAGCACGCCGTCCTCGCCGCGCACCACGTAGCGGCTTCCGGTGGAACGCATGAGCAATCCGGTGGGCATGGCGGCAAAGATCGCACCTGCGCGCGAGGCCGCTGTTTGCCGTGCGCCAAGGGGCACCATGCCATGATGCAGGGAAAGTGCCCAAAGGTTTTGCTCGTCGTCCTCGAAAACACGGCTGATCGAGAGCCCTGGGGCGAGCCGGCTTGCACGCTGATGAAGCATGGGTCCCGCACGGTCGGCACTCACTTCATGCACGGTCACCCCATGTTTTTCATGGAGCGTGGCAAAGCGGTTGCCCCATGAGCCGCAAAGCTGGTGCCCGCTTGTGGCCGGCAGGGAAAATCGCTGGGTGCGGCCGGTGCGCACATCGTGCAGGTCCACGCTTCCTTCGGCAAGGCGGAACAAGTACCGTTCGGCCAAAAGGCCTGAATGGCTGGTCGGGTTTTCGGCCAGAAAGCCGTACGGCAATGGTGCATTGCCCGGCACTGCGCTTATCGTGCCGCTGCCCGGCATCCATTGGTGCAGGCCGTTGTGCAACAGGAACAGGCTGCTGCCGTCGGGCAGGCAGGTCAACCGCCAAACGTTGCGGTTGCGGCTGCTGCGCGGGTTAGGCTGCGTCAGGTGGCTTTCGAGCACCTTCAGGCCGGGATCCAAGCGGTGAACATTTCGGGGCGTGCAAGCCCAATAGTGGCCAGTGGCATCCTTGCGGAGCAGCTGCACCTCTTCGTCTTCCCCATTGGCCGCAAGGGGTACGGCGGCAAAGGAGTGGTCCGCGAGCTGAAACAGTTCCAGGCCGCGGTCGGTGCCCAACAGAAGCCGTTCGTCATCAAAGGGAACGATCTGGTACACGGGTCTGCCATGCTTGCGTATTTCCTTCGGCGGTGGAATGTGCACCACGCGCTTGCCGTCGAACCGGTCCAGCCCGTACATGGTGGCGATCCAGAGGAAGCCGCGCCCGTCCTGGTACACGTCGGTGAGCAGGTGGCTGCCCAGGCCATGCTCCACGGAAATGCGCCCGGCAGGTGCCGATTGGCCGAACAGGGCCGGACAGGGTGCCACCAACAGTGCGGCCAGGAGCAGGGGGAGCGGGCGGCGCATGACCGGCTAAAGATGCGCGAAAGCAAGTAGTCCGGCCATATGGCCCATGCAGCCCGCGATGTTCGATCTTTGTCCCATGTCCATCTCCGTGCGCCACATTACCAAGCTATACGGCCAGCAGAAAGCGCTGGACGATGTTTCGTTCGAGATCGGCAGCAGCGAGGTGGTGGGTTTCCTGGGCCCGAACGGTGCTGGCAAAAGCACCATGATGAAGATCCTCACCTGCTTTCTGCCGCCCACCAGCGGAGAGGCCAGCGTTTACGGGTACGACATCCGCGAGGCCAGCATGGATGTGCGGCGCAACGTGGGCTACCTGCCCGAGCACAATCCGCTGTACACCGACCTGTACGTGACCGAATACCTCCGCTTCATCGCGGGCATTTACGGCCTCCGGAATAGAACGGCCAAGGTGAAGGAGATGGTGGGCATCGTGGGGCTGGAGCGCGAACAGCATAAGAAGATCGGTGCGCTCAGCAAAGGGTACCGCCAGCGGGTGGGCCTTGCCCAGGCCATGATCCATGACCCCAAGGTGCTCATTCTCGATGAACCCACCAGCGGCTTGGACCCCAATCAGCTGGAGGAGATCCGCGGCTTGATCAAGCGCTTGGGCGAGGAGCGCACCGTTATGCTCAGCACCCACATCATGCAGGAGGTGGAGGCCATTTGCAGCCGGGTGATCATCATCAACAAAGGCCGGATCGTGGCGGACGACAGCGCCCGGCACATCAGGGGCATGGGCCACCGCCGCGCGGCGGTATTGGTGGAATTCGATGGTCGTGCCCGCGCGGAGGACCTTCAAGCGCTGCCCGGCGTGGAGAGCGCCGTGCGCGGGGAAGGCCATGCGTGGACCCTCGCCTACAAGGAAGAGAACGACATCCGGCCCGTGCTCTTCCAATTCGCCGTGGACAAAGGGTTGAAGGTGCTCACCCTGCAAAAGGCCGAGCGTGGCCTGGAGGACGTGTTCAAGGAACTGACCGCCAAGGAGCGCGAATAGGGCCTGGCCTGGCCGAGCTCTCGGGAGGTGCACCTGTGCCTGATTCCCCGTGGGGTATATGGCCGCCTTAACGGGCTGTCCGCTGTGGTGTCCTCGGCCCGGCCTGCGTGGGCGGGGCTGTGGTGGCTCCCATGGTCGCCTCCTCGCTCCACGCCCCCGCAGGGCCGCACATTCGGCCAGCCGCCGCTCCCATCCCTGGCGGAAATACCGGTGCGCGGCAGGTTCCACTTCGCTTTCTTCCGTTCGATGGGCATGCCCTGTCCGCAGGGTTTTGGCCACATGTAAAGTTGTTGCATACATTTGTTGCCGAAACAACAATGGCGATGACAACAACATTGGGCAACGAGGACGTCCTCCACCTGCTGGCAGGCCGTACGCCCCGCAACATGGACCGGTTGCTGGCGCATTTCCTGGCACGGGCCGGCGTGCCGCTGAGCAAGGAGCAATGGAGCGTGATGGCGGTATTGTGGAAGGATGATGGCCGCAGCCAGCAGGCCATTGCCGATGCCACGGACCGCGACCGCCCCGGCACCACCCGGCTGATCGACGGCCTCGAGCGGGAGGGCTATGTGCAGCGCAGGCCGCACCCCACCGACCGCAGGAGCAACCTGGTGCACCTTACCCGCAAGGGCAGGGCCATGGAGAGGAAAGTTGCGGCGGCACTGAATGATGCGGTGGACGTGGCCACGGAGGGCATCAGCCCGAGGCAGATCAGCATGCTGCGCAACCTGTTCACCAAGATCGACAGCAACATACAGGCCTTAAAGATCGGGTAATGACCATGGCACGCAGGATATTGGCCAGTACACTGGCCGCCGCGGCCGCGCTGCTGGCGCAGGCCCAGCTGCAGCTGCCGGCGGCGCTGCAGGCACCCGTGGAACAGGCGCTGCGGTACAACAGGACCATCGCGAACAAGCAGTTGGAGCTTGAAAAAGCCGACCTGGAAAGGCGCACCGTGCTGAACAAGCACCTGCCTTCGGTAAGTGCAAGGGCGGGGTATGCGTACCTCGACAATCACGCGGTGATCGACCTGCCCGGTTACCGGCTGCCGCTCACCGGGTACGAGCTGTTCAGCGGCAAGTCCACGGTGGACAGCCAGGGGAACCTCGCCCATGCTGGCATCACGGCCACGGGGCTCCTGTTCAGCGGGGGCCAGGTCCGCAACGGGGCCAAGGCATTGGGGGCCAGGATGACCGGTGATTCATTGATGCTGGAACTGGACCGCGATGCATTGGTGGCCGAGGTGGTGGCTGGTTTCGACAAGCTGCACCTGGTCCGTGCCTCGGAATTGTTGCTGGAGGAGGCCGGCCGCAGGCTCGACAAAGAGGCCGAGCGTGTGGAAAAGGCAGTGGCCAACGGGCTTGCGGTGCCGTTCGACCGGGAAAAGATCAAGCTCGCGCGGTTGCAACTGGAGGCCAAGCGGACCGAACTGCACGGAAACAAGGAAATGCTGCTCCAACTGCTCGTTCACCTCACCGGCATGTCCACGGCTGAAGTGGATGCGGTGGATTATAGCCTGCAACCGCTGGCTTGGCGGGAAACCGCGGATGCCTCAGGGCGTGCAGAGTTGCAGGCACTCCAGGCGTACCAGCTGGCGGGCCAAATGGCCGTGCGGAAGGAAAAGGGTTCCTACCTGCCCATGGTCGGCGCATTCGCCGGGGTGTCCGGCACCAGCTTGTTCAACGGCTCCTCGCGCTTCAATCTGTCGGGCATGCCGGCACCCCTCGCAGAGCCTGAAATGAAGCTGAACGAGCTGACGTTGGGGCCGAGTTGGCTGGTGGGCATAGGGCTCAAATGGGACATACTGGCGGGCAACGAGCGCCGTCACAAGGTGAAACAGGCGGAACTGGCCCTGGAGCAGGTCGGCAACCGGCTTGCGGACAGCCGCGAAAAGCTGGACCTGCAGCTGGGTCAGAAACGGACCGCCTACCGCACGCGCATGCGCCAATTGGACATTGCCGAACAACAGGAACAGGTGGCCGGCAACGGCCTCACACTGGCGCGGCAGCAATACGCGCAGGGCCTCATTTCAGTAAATGACCGCTTGGCCGCCGATAACGATTATCTGCAGGCGGCCCAGGGCCGTGTGGAGGCCCTGGTGAACCAGCGGCAGTCCGCCCTGGAAGCATGGATGGCCGCGGGACCGATAGCAGCCGGTATCACATTCCAGTAACATTCCCCAAGAACTGAACCCCATGAAAAAGATCATTGTGCCGTTTTCCTTCCTGGTGCTTGCGGCCTGTGGCAACCGGCCATCGCACGTGCTGCAAGGCCGTACCGGGCAGGAGGAGATCGCCATTGCCGGAAAATTGGCAGGCCGCATGGAACGGCTGCTGGTGGAAGAGGGCGAACAGGTAAAAAAGGGCGATACCTTGGCGATACTCCACATTCCGGAACTGGAGGCGCGGAAGGCGCAGGCCGCAGGTGCGGTGGAATCGGCGGACGCCCAGTACCAAATGAGCGTGACAGGTGCCACGCGCAACCAGCTGGCGCAGTTGAACGCCAAGCGTGCTGCGTTGCAGGAACAACATGCTTTTGCGGCCAGGTCGGTGGAGCGGCTCCGGTACATGGTGCAGGATTCGTTGGTGCCGCAACAGTCCTTCGATGAGGCCTTCGCCAAGCTGCAGGGCGCCAAGGCCCAGCTCGATGCGGTGAATGCCGAGATCGCCGATGTGCGCAACGGGGCCCGTGCCGAGCAGCAGGCCATGGCGCTGGGGCAAAAAAACCGGGCGCTGGGGGCCATGCAGGAAGTGGCCGTGGCCGAGCATGAGCGTTATATCATCGCGCCGGACGATATGACCATCAGCCTGGTTACCCTGCACCAGGGGGAATTGGCATTGCCGGGCTACACCCTGTTCAAGGGAAACGTTCCCAATAGCACCTATTTCCGCTTCACCTTGCCCGAAAACGAATTGGCAAGGATCAGGGAAGGCCAGGAGGTGAGCGTGCATGTGCCATACCTGGGGCGTGATGTGCCTTGCACGATAAGCCGCGTGCAGGCACTGC
This sequence comes from Cryomorphaceae bacterium, assembly GCA_044463585.1. Taxonomy (GTDB): domain Bacteria; phylum Bacteroidota; class Bacteroidia; order Flavobacteriales_F; family PHOS-HE28; genus PHOS-HE28. The sequence continues at coordinate 533 of JBIQMI010000027.1, read as the reverse complement.
CGGCCTATGCCAATATCGCCACCGCCTATCCCGACTATGAACTCCAGCAGAGCCTGTTCGAGTTCCGCGCCAAACCACTGGACCCCGCCACGGCGGGCGACATTTTCCCCCGCACCACGGTAACCATGAAGCTGTAGGCCATGCGGCAATTCATGCATTTGCTGGGGCGGGAGTTCCGCCTCTTCTGGGCCAACCGCGTGTTGCGCCTGTTGTTCATCGGCGCGCCGCTGATGTATGCCGTGCTCATGGGTTACGTGTACCAGAAAGGGAAGGTCACGGACCTGCCCATCATCGTGGTGGACGAGGATCGCAGCACCATGAGCGGGCGCATCATCGACATGTTCGCCGATAACGAGGTCCTGCGGGTGGCCTTGGTCAAGCCCGATGATGCCAACCTCACTGCGGAGGCGATACGGCTGCAGGCGGCATGCATCGTGAAGATCCCCGAGGATTTCGAAAAGGATGTGCTTACCCGGCGTAACCCGGAAGTGGTCACCATTGTGAACACGGGCAACGTGCTCACGGCCAACTAC
>JBIQMI010000026.1:0-20325 GCA_044463585.1 Cryomorphaceae bacterium | reverse complement strand
ACCGTGCTCAGCAGCTTCGGCCATGTGCGCGACCTGCCCGAGCGCGACCTGAGCGTGGACACCGAGAACGGCTTCGAGCCCAAGTACATCGTGCCCGACGAGAAGAAGGGCAAGCTCGCTGAACTGCGCAAGCAGGCCAACAAAGCGGAGATCGTGTGGCTGGCAACTGACGAAGACCGCGAAGGGGAGGCCATCAGCTGGCACCTCAAGGAAGCCTTGGAGCTCCCTGATAGTAAGGTAAGGCGCGTCACCTTCAACGAGATCACCAAAACGGCCGTCACCAAGGCCATGTCCTCGCCGCGCGGCATCGACATCAACCTGGTGGACGCCCAGCAGGCCCGCCGGGTGCTGGACCGCCTGGTGGGCTATGAGCTCAGCCCGGTGCTGTGGCGCAAGGTGAAGCCCAGCCTCAGCGCGGGCCGAGTGCAAAGCGTGGCCGTGCGCCTGATCGTGGAGCGCGAGCGCGAGATCACCGGCTTCGACGCCAAAAGCGCCTTCCGCATCACGGCGCATCTGCTCACGCCCGGCAAGGCCGCGGTAAAGGCTGAATTGCCGCAGCGCATCGCCACCGAGGCCGAGGCCATGGCCTTTTTGCAAGGCTGCACCGGGGCGGCGTACACCGTGAAGGCCGTGGAGAAGAAGCCGGCCAGGCGCACGCCCGCAGCGCCCTTCACTACCAGCACCCTGCAGCAGGAGGCCAGCCGCAAGCTCGGCTTCGGGGTGGACCGCACCATGCGCATTGCCCAGCACCTGTACGAGCAGGGCCACATTACCTACATGCGTACCGACAGCGTGAACCTGAGCGAGCTGGCGCTGAACGCCGCCGCTGAGGCCATCACCGCGCAGTACGGGGCGCGCTACAGCAAAACGCGGCGCTACGCCACCAAGAGCAAGGGCGCGCAGGAGGCGCACGAGGCCATCCGCCCCGCCGACATGAAGGTGCGCAACGCCGGCGCCGACCGCGATGCCGAACGCCTCTACGACCTCATCTGGAAGCGCACCCTCGCCAGCCAAATGGCCGATGCCGAATTGGAGAAGACCATCGTGGACATCGCTATCAGCACCCGCCCCAATGATCTCCTTAAGGCCCAGGGCGAAGTGATCACCTTCGACGGTTTCCTGAAGGTGTACCTCGAAGGCAAGGACGATGAGGGCGACGAGGAGCAGGAAGGCCTGCTGCCCGAAATGCGCCAAGGCGAGCAGCTGGCCCTGCAGGAAATGACGGCCACCCAGCGCTACGACCGCCCCGCGCCGCGCTACACCGAGGCCAGCCTGGTGAAGAAGCTGGAGGAACTTGGCATCGGCCGTCCATCCACCTATGCGCCCACCATCAGCACCGTGCAGAAGCGCGGCTATGTGGTGAAGGAGAACCGCGAGGGCGTGCAGCGCCCTTACCGCATCCTTACCCTGGCGGGCGATGCCATCACCGGCAGAACGGCCACGGAGAACACCGGGGCGGAAAAGCAGAAGCTCTTCCCCACGGACATCGGCATGGTGGTGAACGACTTCCTGGTGGAACACTTCCCGTCCATCGTGGACTTCCACTTCACCGCCAAGGTGGAGGAGGAATTCGACCAGATCGCGGAAGGGCGCGAGAATTGGCGCGAAATGATCGCACGGTTCTACAAGCCCTTCCACAGCACCATCAATACGGTGGTGGAAACGGCCGAACGCGCATCGGGCTCACGTGTACTGGGCAAGGACCCCGGTACGGGCAAGGATGTGGTGGCCCGCATCGGCCGCTTTGGGCCCATGGTGCAGATCGGCAGCGCCGACGATGAGGAGAAGCCGCGGTTCGCCTCCCTGCGCAAGGAGCAGAGCATCGCCACCATCACCCTGCAAGAGGCCATGGACCTGTTCAAGCTGCCGCGCACGCTGGGCAAAAGCGGCGAGGATGAGGTGATCGTGAATGCAGGCCGCTTCGGCCCGTACGTGAAGCTGGGTTCCGTGTTCGCCAGCCTTACGCCGGAGGACGACCCCATCACCATCGACCTGCCCCGCGCCATCGAGCTCATCGACCTGAAGAAGGCCGCGAGCGCCTCCCGCGAACTGGGTGCCTACAAGGGCGAGACCATCGTGCAGGGGCGCGGCCGCTTCGGCCCCTTCGTGAAATTCGGCAAGCTCTACGCCAACATCCCCAAGGGGGAGGAGCCTTCCACCGTTACCTTGGAAAGGGCCATCGAACTGGTGGAGGCCAAGCTCTCCGGCGCGCGCCAGAACATCCTGAAGGAATTTGAGGGTTCCCCGATCCAAGTGCTGGCGGGGCGCTATGGCCCGTACATCACCGATGGCGCCAAGAACGCCAACGTGCCCAAAGGCACCGAACCCGATGCAGTTACCTTGGAGCAGGCCAAACAGTTACTGGCCGAGGCTCCAGAGCGGAAGGGCGGCAAGAAGAAGGCCGCGGCCAAGCGGGCCGGCAAGTCCGCCCCCAAGAAAGCGGCGGCCAAAAAGGCCGCAACCAAACCGAAAGGCACCGCAAAAACGGGGAAGAAGGCCGGCGGGAAAAAGTAGCCCATCGCCTACTAACACCGCCCTGTGCGCATCTGCGCAGGGGTGATCGGCAGGAGCGCCATGTTCCGGGCGACCTTCGCCTCACTGCAACATGGAGTCCAGCATTTTCTTCAAGCCTTCCAAGGCCTTTGGCGCAAGCCGCCCCGAATGGCTGGCCAACACCATCGGCGACAATACCGTGTTCCACACCAGCAATGGCATGCCCGCGCTCGATGGCGTGAAGGTGGCCATCTTCGGGGTGCCCGATGATCCCGGCCATGCAAAGCCAAGGGGCTGCGTGGATGCGCCCGATGCCGTGCGCGCCCAGTTGTACAAGCTCTACATGCCCGCCAACCGCTTCGGCCTGGCCGACCTGGGCGACATACTGCCCGGTGAAACACCCGAGGATACCCGCCACGCCGTGGCCGAGGCCATCGCCGAGCTGATCAAGGCCAACATCGTGCCCGTGATCATCGGCGGGGGGCAGGGGCACACCTTCACCCAGTATTTGGCCTACGAGCGCTTGGAGCGCACCGCGAACCTGGCCTGTATCGATGCGCGCTTCGACCTGGGCGAACCCGGGCAAGGGCTGGCCGACACCAGCTACCTCAGCCACATTGTGATGCGCCAGCCCAACTACCTGTTCAACTACAGCAACCTGGGCTTCCAAACGTATTTGGTGGACCAGCCGGGCATTGAGCTCATGGACAAGCTGTTCTTCGATGCGCACCGGTTGGGCGAGTTGCGGGCCAACCTCAGCGAGGCCGAGCCCGTGCTGCGCAACGCCGATACGGTGAGCGTGGACATGTCGGCCATCCGCCGTTCCGATGCGCCCGGCACATCGCGGCCGGGGCCCAACGGCTTCCATGGCGAAGAGGTATGCCAGCTCATGCGCTATGCGGGCATCAGCGAAAAGATCACCTCGATCGGTCTGTACGAAATGGACCCCTGGCGCGACCAGGACCAGGCCACCGCCCAACTGGCCGCGCAAATGGTATGGTGCTTCCTGGACGGCTTCGGTAGCCGCACCAATGACCTGCCCTGGCTGGACCGCAAGCGCTTCACGCGCTTCCACGTGCCGATCAAAGGGCACGAGCAGGACCTGGTGTTCTACAAAAGCAGCGTGAGCGACCGTTGGTGGATGGACGTTCCTTACCGTGCGGAACGCGAGGCGCGCTTCGAGCGCCACCACCTGGTGCCTTGCGCGTACAGCGACTACATGGCGGCATGCCGCGAGGAGGTGCCCGACCGTTGGTGGCGCACCTTCCAAAAGCTGGCTTGAGGCGCTTTAAGGCAACCCGGGGCCTACGGGAAAATTGTTGAAAAGTTCGGCCCGTTTGCTTTTTTGCTATTTTGGCGGCGAATAATCCGTTGCCGGCTCCGGTCGTGAAAAAGCTGAAAGCCGCGCCAAACCTGGAAGAAAACCGCATGAGGAGGTCAATTACCGCAGCTGTATGTGCCTTTGTGGGGAGCGTAGCCTTCGCTCAGCAAGACCCTCAGTACACCCAATACATGTTCGACCGGCTCTCCGTGAACCCTGCCGTGGCGGGCTCCACCGGCAACATCTGTGCCACAGCGCTGCTGCGCCAGCAATGGACCGGCTTCGACGGTGCGCCCAAGACCGGGTTGATCAACATCCAGGGGCCGCTCACCAAGATCAACAGCGGCCTTGGCCTTTCGGTGTACTACGATAAGCTCGGCCAGGAGAAGAGCACCATCGCACGCATCCACTACGCCTACCACCTGAAGGTTGGCAGCCAAAGCACCCTCAGCGCAGGTCTGTACGCGGGCCTTAGCGGCCGCGCGCTTGATGGCCGCTGGGTGGCCATCGATGATCCCGCCAACGACAATGCCATTCCCGCCGCCGGCAAAAGCGCAAGCGGCTTCGACCTTGGTGCCGGCCTCTACTACAAGTCGCCGCAACTTTGGCTGGGCGTTTCCAGTACACAGCTCCCCGAAACCGAACTCAAGGACGTCAGCATCAAGAACAAGCGCCACTATTATGTACAGGCCGGTTACGACTGGGCCATCGGGGGCGACAAGAAGTACACCTTGCAGCCCAGCGTGCTGGTGAAGAGCGATGCCAGCTCAACCCAGGTCGATATCGGCGCGCTCTTCCTGTACGACAACATGATCTGGGCCGGTGTGGGCTACCGCACCGAGGATGCCATTGCGCCCATGATCGGCTACCAGCACCAATTCCCCAAGGGCGACAGCATGTTCCGCATCGGCTACAGCTACGATGTGACCACTTCGGCCCTGAGGAACTACAGCAGCGGCAGCCATGAGGTCATGCTCAGCTACTGCTTCAAGATCGTTAAACCCGTGGTGTACGAGATCTACCATCACCCACGTTTCCTATAAGCGAGCGTAACAAAAGGACCAGATCACCGTTGCACGTCTGTCCACCGCGCCACAACCGGCGATGAAAAGGAACCCTGCAAGGAACCTGGACGGATCGAAAGCGGCAAAACAAGGAAGACCCATGGAACGAAGTGCCATCCTTTATATCGGCTGCATTGGGGGCATAGCCCTGTTGGCCAGCTGCGGACGCGGCGGGCAAGGGCAGCTCATCGGCGCCCAGAACCGGCCATCCTGGTACCAGGTGGACCCGTACGGGATGAACTACATCCCCATGGGAAGCTATGTGATGGGGCCCAGCGACCAGGACGCGCCCTATGCCATGGTCGCCAAATCGAAGACCGTTTCGGTGCAGGCCTTCTACATGGACCAGACCGAGATCAGCAACAACGAGTACCGCCAGTTCGTGGAATACGTGATCGACTCCACCGCCAAGAAGATCCTGGGCGAGGAGGACATCGGCGAGCACGTGATCAGCGAGGATGAATTCGGCGAGGAGATCGAACCGCCCATCATCAACTGGAAGCCCCGCATCAACTGGGAAGGGGAGGAAGAGCGCGAGGCCTTGGCCGACATGTTCTATCCGGAAGGGGAGCGCTTCTACCGCAGGAAGGAGATCGATACGCGCAAGCTGATGTTCGAGTACTACTGGATCGACCTGAAGGAAGCAGCGCGCAAGAGCGGCCGCGACCTCGATCTGGGCTACACCAACACCAAGGGCGGCAAAACCGCCATCATGGGGCACAGCGACCGCAGCAAGTTCATCATCAAGGAGATCATCAACGTGTACCCCGACACCCTGTCATGGGTGCATGATTTCACCTACTCGTACAACGAGCCGATGACCGAGAACTACTTCTGGCACCCGGCCTATGATGATTATCCGGTGGTGGGCGTTACCTGGAGCCAGGCCAAGGCGTTCAACGTATGGCGCACGCAGAACATGATGAACGCTTGGCTGCAAAAAGGCGGCGAGCCCTTCATCAACCACTTCCGCCTGCCCTCCGAGGCCGAATGGGAATACGCCGCCCGCGGCGGCCTCGACCTTTCGCCCTGGCCTTGGGGCGGCCCCTACGTGCGCAACCGCCAAGGCTGCTTCCTGGCCAACTTCAAGCCCCTGCACGGCAACTACACCGACGATGGAGGCTTCCACACGGTGCCCATCGACAGCTACTCGCCCAACGATTACGGCTTGTACTGCATGAGCGGCAACGTGGCCGAGTGGACGAACACGGCGTTCGACGAGAGCATGTACGATTTCGACCACGACATGAATCCCGAATACTCATTCGATGCGCTGGCCAACGACCCGCCCTCGATGAAGCGCAAGGTGGTGCGCGGTGGTTCGTTCAAGGATGTGGGCCTGTACCTGCAGACCGGCACCCGCGCATACGAGTACCAGGACACGGCCAAGTGCTACATCGGCTTCCGCAGCGTGCTCACCTACCTTGGCCGTGGCAAGGCCGTACGTGCCGAAGACCTGTAAACAACCCGAAAACCAAATGGGAGCGGCACTGGAACCGCCGCGCCCTTCTTTTCAAGCAAGGACAAACCAGAATAACCCAAAGCAAGGAAACCAAAGATGAAACCAGGCAGCAAGAGGTGGAAGAATTTCATGGCCAAACTGTACGGATTGGGTGCCTCTGTGGTGCTCGTCGGTGCACTGTTCAAGATCCAGCACTGGCCAATGGCGGACATATTCCTGATCGTGGGCCTCACCACTGAGGCCATCATTTTCGCATTCTCGGCGTTTGAACCGCCGCATGAAGAACCGGATTGGAGCTTGGTATACCCCGAGCTGGCCTCTGCCGAGCATGCCGAGGGCGTGGTGCCCCGCTCGATCGACGACCGGTCGATCACCGAGCAGTTGGACGACATGCTGGAAAGCGCCAAGATCGAACCCGAGCTGATCGAAAGCCTGGGCCAGGGCATGCGCAGCCTGAGCGACCAGGCCCGCGCGATGGGCGAGATCACCGGAGCGGCGGCGGCCACAAGCGAGTACGCCGATAGCCTCAAGGGCGCATCGCACCGGGTAAGCCAGCTGAGCGAAAGCTATGAAAGGGCCAGTGTAATCCTGGCCGGCCTTACCGGCAATTTGGAGGCCGGGCGCAATGCCGGCGAAAGCCTGGGCCGCATGAGCAAGAACCTCAGCGACCTCAACGAAATGTACGAGCTGCAGCTCCGCACCAGCCGTGAGAAGCTCGATGCCGCCAACCAAATGTTCGCCGGCATGAGCGAAATGCTCACCAACCTCAGCGAAAGCGTAAGCGATACCAAGCGCTACAAGGACAACATCTCCGAGCTGAGCGACAACTTGGCCAAGCTGAACACCGTGTACGGCAATATGCTGGCCGCAATGACCGTTCGCGCCTGAACAGGACGAGCGTAACTCACAAACCGAAAAAATCCGAAGCCCGATATGGCAGGTGGTAATCTGTCCCCGAGACAGAAAATGATCAACTTGATGTACTTGGTGCTGACGGCGCTTTTGGCGCTGAACGTATCCAAGGAGATCCTCGACAGCTTCATCATCGTGAATGAAGGCCTCGAGAACACCAAGTCGACGTTCAAGGATAAAATGGACGCGACCTATGGCCAGTTCCAGCAACTGGCCAACGAGAACGAGGCGAAGTATGGCGCGGCCTTCCGCAATGCACAGGAAGTGCAGGGCCTGGCCAACCGCCTTGTTTCGCACATCGATACCCTCAAGGGCATGCTCATCGCCAAGACCGATGGACGCAAGCTCGAGGAGGTGATGGGCATGGAGAATGGCGTGGACACGGTGCTGAACCTGGAATACATCAAGGTGAAGGACAACAATACCCACATCACCGAAATGATGGTAGGTTCCGAGCCGGCCAAGCCCAAGACCGGCCCGTACACGGCCTCCGAGCTGCAAGGCATGCTGGAGAGTTTCCGCGACCGGGTGAAGGCCGCGGCCGCCGATGATCCCAAGCTGGTGGCCAGCGCCGACCGCATGTTCAATTTCGAACCGCGCAAGGACGCTAGTGGCACGCTGAACAATTGGCCCTCGATGAACTTCTACCACGTGCCCGTGGTGGCGGGCATCACCACGTTGTCCAAGATCCAGACCGACATCCGCACCATGGAAAGCGAGCTGGTGAGCCGGATGTTGAGCGGCGTGGAGTCGAAGACCTTCAAATTCAACAAGCTCACCGCCATTACGCAGCCGCTGAGCAGCTACGTTACCGTGGGGGGCAACTACCGTGCAAGCATCTTCCTCGGTGCTTATGATGACCAGAACGCGCCCGAGGTGTACGTCGGCCGTGTGGATTCCACCAAAACCCCGCCCGAGATCATCGGCGAGGCCAAGAAGCTCCCCATGGAAGGGGCCAAGGCCATTCTGGAGGAGCCTGCCTCAAGCGCCGGGCTGAAGACCGTTACGGGCATCATCAAGTTCAAGCCCGTGGGCGGTGAACTGCAGGTGGAGCCGTTCAAGCTGGAATATGAGGTGGCGGCCCCCAGCCTGGTGGTCAGCCCCACCAAAATGAACGTGTTCTACCGCGGGGTGGACAACCCGGTGAGCATCAGCGTGGCGGGTTACAGTGCTACCGCCATTCAGCCCAGCATTTCCAACGGCAGCCTGGCACGCGATAAGGACGGTTACATCGTGAAGCCCGGGTCCGGCAATTCGGCCACCGTGAGTGTCACGGTCACCAATCCCGATGGGTCGAAGAAATCATTGCCCGGGGTGGAGTTCCGTGTGAAGTCCGTGCCCAACCCAACGCCCTACTTCGCTGGCCATGGTGCCGGCGATGCCAACGTGCGCCGCAGCGAATTGATGGCAGCGCAGGGCGTGATCGCCAAAATGGAGAACTTCGAGTTCGACCTGCGCTTTGAGGTGGTGAGCTACACCGTATCGGCCACCATAGCGGGCAACTTCTTGGAAAAGGAATGCCGTGGACCGGCCCTGACCGCGGACGCCAAGGCGGTATTGGAAAAAGTGAAGCCCGGCCAAAAGGTATTCGTCGATAACATCAAGGCACGTGGCCCTGATGGGACAGTGCGCTCCCTGGGCGCCCTTTCCTTCAAGGTAACACCCTAAACAACCCCTGCCATGAGCACCCTTCACCGCATCCTCCTCGGAACCATGCTTTGTGCCGGGTTGGCCCTGCCCCAAGCATGCCAGGCCCAAACGGTGCTCGATGGGGCCTACATCAAGGAGCACACGAAAACGCAGCGCGTGGTGCCCTATCCTTACATCCGCGAAGCGGACGTGATGTGGGAGCGCCGCGTATGGCGCGAGATCGACCTCCGGGAAAAGATCAACCTGCCCCTGTACTACCCAACAGAACCGATCAATGACCGCAAGAGCCTGTTCGATGTGATCAAGCAGGGCATCCTGGAGGATGGGTCGATCACCGCCTACAGCACCGGCGTGGTGGGCACGGACGACGAGTTCAAGCAACCCTTGCTGGCCAGTGAGGTGAAGGCCATGCTCTCCAAGGTGGACACCACTACCACGGAGAACATCTACACGGGCGAAATGGATACCGTGTACGTGACCAAGGAGGTGAACAGTGCCGATGTGCGCAAGTACAAGCTGAAGGAGGACTGGGTGTTCGACCGCCAGCGTTCTGTAATGGACATCCGGATCATCGGCCTGTGCCCCATGCGCGAGAACATCGGCCCGGACGGGGAGATGCGCGGGTACACCGACATGTTCTGGCTCTATTTCCCCGAGCTGCGCTATGTACTGGTGAACTGGGACGTGTTCAACCGGGAGAATGATGCGGAACGGCGTTCGTTCGACCACATCTTCTGGACCCGCCAGTTCAACAGCACCATTACCAAGGTGAGCAACGTGTACGACCGGCGGATCGCCATGTACAAATCAGGCATGGACGCGTTGCTGGAGGGGGAGGCGATCAAGGAATCGCTCTTCAACTTCGAGCACGATCTCTGGAACTTCTGACCTTGCGGCAATTGCACTGGAAGGCCCCGTTCGCGGGGCCTTCCCTTTTTCGGCCTGCCCGTACCTTTGCCGCCCCAAAATGATCAGTGTCTCCAATCTCCTGCTGCATTTCGGCGAGCGGCCGATGTTCGACAACGTTTCCTTCTTCATCGGAAGCGAGGACCGGATCGGGCTGGTGGGCCGGAACGGTGCCGGAAAGAGCACGCTGCTGAAGATCCTGGCCGGGCATCAACCCTTCGACAAGGGCACCATTGGGCGGCCGAAGGAACTGGCCATCGGCTACTTGCCGCAGCAAATGGACCACGACCTGCACCTGACGCCATGGCAGGTTGCGGAAAAAGCCTTCGCGGAAGCGAAGGAGATCGAGCAGGCCATTGAGGCCATCGGCAAGCAACTGGAAACGGCCGCCACCGATGAGGAGGCCATGGAACTGGCCACCCTGCTCGCCAACGCGCACGAGCGGCTGAACACGATCGGCGTCTCGGACCACGACATGAAACTGGAGCGGATGCTCAAGGGCATCGGTTTCGTGGAGGCGGACATGCACCGGCCGATGGCCGAATTGAGCGGCGGTTGGCGCATGCGGGCCGAACTCGCCCGCATATTGCTCATGCAGCCCGACCTGCTCCTGCTCGATGAACCCACCAACCACCTGGACCTGCCCGCCATCCAATGGCTGGAGGACCTGTTGCGCACCTACCCGGCAGCATTGGTGTTGATCTCGCACGACAAAACCTTCCTGGACCGGTTGACCAAACGCACCTTGGAGGTAAGCCATGGCGCCATCATCGACCGCAAGGTGCCCTGGAGCCAGTACGTGGAATTGCGCAAGATCGAGCGCGAGCAGCAAAGCGCCGCCGCCAAGGAACAGCAGCGCTACATCAAGGAAACAGAGGCGCTGATCAATAAGTTCCGCGCCAAGGCCAGCAAGGCGGCCTTCGCCCAAAGCCTGATCACCAAGCTGGACAAGCTGGAGCGGATCGAGGTGGAGGATGAGGACCTGCGCAAGATGCTGGTGAAGTTCCCCCCGGCACCAACCAGCGGCAAGCTCGTGTGCGAGGTGCGCGGCGTATCCAAGTCCTACGGCGAAAAGGAGATCTTCCGCAACGCCGAGCTCACCATGGCCAAGGGGGAACACCTGGCCCTGGTGGGGGCCAATGGAACGGGAAAGTCGACCTTGGTGCGCATGATCATGGGCGAAGAGGCCTATGAGGGCGAGATCAAGCTGGGCCATAACGTGATCGTGGGCTACTACGCCCAGGACATGCCCGAGCGCATGGCCGGCCAACAAACCGTGCTGGAGACCGCCGAGGATGCCGCCAGCGAGGACAACCGCCCACGGGTGCGGGCCATGCTGGGCGCATTCATGTTCAGCGGCGATGATGTGGACAAAAAGGTGAAGGTGTTGAGCGGGGGTGAACGGGCCAGGCTGGCACTGTGCTGCATGCTGCTCAAGCCCTTGAACTTCCTCATCCTCGACGAACCCACGCACCACTTGGACATCCAGAGCAAGGATGTGCTGAAGGAGGCCCTGAAAAACTATGACGGCACCTTCCTGCTTGTTAGCCACGACCGCGATTTCCTAACAGGGCTCACCGATCGGCTGCTTGAGCTGGACGGGCTGCGCATCCGCGACCAGCACATGGACATCCTTGAGCTGATCGAAAAGCGCAAGGCATTGCAGGGTGCCGACATCGGCAAAAGTTCCGCCCGGGTGAAGCCGGAAAAAGCGCCGAGGGAAAATCGCAATGACCAGCAGGCGGCACGCGAAAGGGAAAAGGAAATGCGCAAGGCGCGCCGCGACCTGGAACGGCTGGAAGCGAAACTGGGCGAACTCGAAAAAGAGGAAAAGGAACTGCAGGCCGGCATCATGAAACAGGGACTGGCACCGGAGGCGGTGGCGAGCGGATATGAGCGGTTGGGCCAAGTGGCCGAGCAGATCGCCAGGACCATGGAGGAGTGGGAGGCCGCCGCCCAGCTGGTGGATGGCCAAGAGGGTTGACCGGGAAAATTCAGCGGCCGGTCGCAATATGCGCCGGATGCATTATCTTTGCGCCCCTATTGCGGGGTGGAGCAGATGGTAGCTCGTCGGGCTCATAACCCGAAGGCCGTAGGTTCGAGTCCTACCCCCGCTACTGCAAAGGGGCCGCCCGATCAGGGTGGCCCCTTTGGTTTGAATGGCCCGGCGGCAACCCGGGCAATGCGGGAATAGCACTACCATGGAACACCGGGCGGGATTCGTGAACATCATCGGCAAGCCCAACACGGGCAAAAGCACCTTGCTCAATGCGCTGCTGGGTGAAAAGCTCGTGATCGTGAACCCCAAGGCGCAAACCACCAGGCACCGCATCCTGGGCCTGCTCAACGCACCCGATCACCAACTCGTGCTCTCCGACACGCCGGGCATACTCGAACCGGCCTACAAGCTGCAGGAAAGCATGATGAGGGCCGTGGACGAAGCCTTGCAGGACGCCGATGTGCTGTTGGCCATGACCGAACTGGGCGATGGCCCCGATAATTCGCAAGGCCTTGTGGAACGCGTGAAACGGTTCAATGGCCCGCTGTTGTTGCTGATCAACAAGGTCGACCTCGGCGGCCCGGAAGCCCTGGAGCAGGCCTTTGAGCAATGGCATGCCGCCCTGCCGAACGCCATTGTCCTGCCCATTTCAGCCTTGCACGGCCTGCACATCAATGAGCTGCGCGAAAAGCTTGTGGCCATGCTGCCCGTCCACCCGCCGTACTTCCCGAAGGATGAATTGAGCGACCGCGACATGCGCTTCTTCGTGAGCGAGATGATCCGCGAGAAGATCCTGGCGCTGTACAAGCAGGAGATCCCCTACAGCAGCCAAGTGGTGGTGAACAGTTTCGAGGAAACCCCGGACCTGGTGAAGATCCAGGCCGATGTGATCGTGATGCGCGAAAGCCAGAAAGGGATCATGATCGGCCGGGGCGGGGGGGCCTTGAGGCAGCTCGGCACCGAGGCCCGGAAGGCCATCGAGCGGTTCTTGGGAAGCAAGGTCTTTCTGGACCTGAAAGTGAAGGTTGACGAGGATTGGCGCGGCGACGACCAGAAGTTGCGGCGCTACGGGTATTGAGGCTGATTAATTTGCAGGCATCGCCATGGTGAACATCGTTGCAATCGTAGGCAGGCCCAACGTGGGCAAAAGCACCCTGTTCAACCGGCTGGTGGAAAGCCGTGTTGCCATAACCGATCCCACGGCCGGCACCACGCGCGACCGGCACTATGGGCAGGCTGAATGGAGCGGGAAGCACTTCTCTGTGATCGATACCGGCGGCTACGTGCACGGCAGCGACGATGTTTTTGAGGCCGAGATCCGGAGACAGGCCGAATTGGCCATGGAGGAAGCGGACAGCATACTCTTCCTGGTGGACGTGCGGGAGGGCGTAACGGGCATGGATGAGGCCGTGGCCGGCATTTTGCGCCGTTCCGGAAAACCGGTATTCCTGGTGGCGAACAAGGTGGATACCGGGGACAAGCAGATCTATGCGGGCGAATTCTACAAACTGGGCCTGGGCGAAGTGCATTGCATCAGCGCGCAAAGCGGCTCCGGCACCGGCGACCTGCTGGATGAACTGGTGGCCACCTTCCGCAAGCCCACCGAAAAAGTGGAGGACGACAGGCCCAAGATCGCCATCGTGGGGAGGCCCAACGTGGGCAAGAGTTCCCTGGTGAACACCTTGCTGGGCAGCGAGCGCACCATTGTTACCGATGTGGCAGGCACCACCCGCGACAACGTGAACGCCCGGTTCACCGGCTTCGGTTTCGATGTGACCCTGCTGGACACCGCCGGCATACGGCGCAAGCGCAAAGTGGACGAGAACATCGAGTTCTACAGCGTGCTGCGCAGCGTGCGCGCCATTGAAGAGAGCGACGTATGCATGCTGCTGATCGATGCGCAGGATGGCGTGCAGCACCAGGACCAGCACATCTTCTCGTTGATCGCCAAGGCCGGCAAGGGCGTGGTGGTGGTGGTGAACAAGTGGGACCTGATCGAAAAGGACACCCATACCACCAAGTCCTATGAAGAACATGTAAGGGCCAAGTTGGCACCCTTCAACGATGTGCCCATCGTATTCACCAGCGTTACCTCCAAACAACGGATCCACAAGGCACTCGAACTGGCCATGATGGTGCATGCCAACCGTTCAAAGCGCATACCCACGCGCCAGCTCAACGAGGTGTTGCTTCCGGAGATCGAACGGCGCCCACCACCCATGGTGAAGGACAAAATGGTGCGCATCAAGTACGTGACCCAGCTACCGGGCGTGGTGCCGGCGTTCGCTTTCTTCTGCAACCTGCCCCAGTACGTGAAAGAGGGGTACGTGCGCTTCCTGGAGAACAAGCTTCGCGAGCATTTCGGCTTCACCGGCGTGCCCATACGGGTATTCTTCCGCAAGAAGTGAAGAACGCCGCGGGCAAGGCGCGCCCCAAGGCCAAAACACGCTTGGATCTTATTAACGGCGGCCCCTGGCGGCCGGGCAGCAGGCACGCGGCCCACAGGCTACATTTGCCGTCCTTTCAACAGTTTCGACCAAACATGATGGACCGGATCATAACAAGCGCCGTGCTGGCCTTGACCGTATTGGCCTGTTCGGCGCAGGCCGTGGACAACGATCCCACGCTGATGACCGTGGACGGCCAGCCCGTATCGCGCAGTGAATTCGAGGCGATATACAAGAAGAACAACAAGGATGCACCAGTGAACAAGGAAGCGCTGGATGAATACCTGGACCTGTTCATCAATTACAAGTTGAAGGTACGCGCCGCGGAGGCCGCAGGCCTGGACACCGCCACCAAGTTCAAGACCGAGTTGATGGGTTACCGCCAGCAATTGGCGCGGCCCTACCTGATCGACCGCAGCCTGAACGACCAATTGATGCAGGAGGCCTACGCCAGGAAGCAGGAGGAAGTGCGCGCCAGCCACATCCTGGTGAACGTGGCACCGGATGCCAGCCCGGAGGATACCGCGGCCGCGTGGAAGCGGATCCTGGCCCTGCGCGCGCGCATCATGAAGGGCGAGGATTTCCAAAAAGTGGCCCAGGCACCGGGCGGTAGCGACGATCCCAGCGTGAAACAGAACGGGGGCGACCTGGGCTATTTCAGCGTGTTGCAAATGGTCTACCCCTTCGAAACGGCCGCGTACAATACGCCGGTAGGACAGGTGAGCCAGCCCGTGCGCACCAAATTCGGGTACCACATCATAAAGGTCACCGATCGCAGGCCGGCGCAGGGCGAGATCAAGGTCGCGCACATTATGATCCGCTCGGTGGACACGGATGATGCCGACAAGAAAGCCGCTGCGGAAGCGAAGATCGAGGAAGCCTACTCGCGCTTGAAAAGCGGTGAAATGGATTTCGCGGACGCGGCCTTGCGGTACAGCGATGACGGTGCCACTAGCGGCAAGGGCGGGGAGTTGCCCCCGTTCACCACCGGCAAAATAATCCCCGAGTTCGAGGCCAAGGCCTTCGCCCTGAAACACGATGGCGACATCAGCACGCCCTTCAAGACCAGCTTTGGTTGGCACATCGTGAAACGGCTGGGATACACGCCCCCGCCCCCATTCGAGGAGGCCAAGGGCGACCTGAAGGCAAAGATCTCCCACGATAGCCGGGCCGAGATCACGCGCAAGAAATTCCTCACCGACCTGCGCGCGGAATACCACTACAAGGACTTCCCCAAGAACCTGGCCGCCGTGGAAAAGGCCTTGGACAAAACGGTCTTCATGAAAGGGACCACAAAAACGGACACGCTGCTGCGCAAGAATGCCGGGGACAAGACCGTGATGCACGATGGCGTGAAGTACGACCGCGGCATCACGGGCCAGATCAAGGATGGGAAAATGATCAACGCCTTCGCCAAGATGGAGGATGTACCCATGCCCCAGCCGGAGGACACGGTGGTGGTGCGCGACACGCAGAAAGGCTGGGTGAACGACAAGGCGAAGAACGCCAAACTGGACAAACCGGTATTCTCCATCGACGGCAAGTCGTACACGCAGATGGACCTGTTGGATTTCATCCAGCAAAAGCAGCGGCGCGAACAGGCGCAGCCCATGGCGGAATATGTGCGCAAGCAATTCGCCGAATTCGTGGACGACAGGTTGTTGGCCTACGAGGACACCCGCCTGGAAACGAAATACCCCGAGTTCCGCATGCTGATGAAGGAATACCGGGACGGCATCCTTTTGTTCGAGCTCACCGACCAAATGGTATGGAGCAAGGCCGTGAAGGACACGGCAGGCCTGGAGAAATACTACGATGCGCACAAGTTCGACTTCATGTACCCCGTGCGGTACGAGGCCGACATTTACACCTGTGCCAACGCCGCGGTGGCCAAGCAGGTCCGTTCCGCACTGAAGAAGGCCAAAACCACCGACGATCTGTTGAAACGGGTGAACACGGGCGATACCCCCGTGCTTACGGTCCAAAGCGGCGTTTTCACCAAGGAGGAACAGCCAGTGCTGAAGGATGTGACCATGCCGGGCCTTACGCCGGACAAGGAGGTGGACGGCAAAGTGGTGTTCGCCAACTTGAAGAAGGTGGTGCAGCCCACGCCGAAACCCTTGGATGAAGCGCGGGGCCTGGTCACTGCCGCATACCAGGACCAGCTTGAAAAAGATTGGATCAAGGACCTGCGGGCCAAGTACCCCGTACGCGTGAACGAGGAAGTGCTGTACAGCATCAAGTAATGGGCACGCGGGCCGGTACCGGCCGAAAGGCCGGAAGGGGAAGGGCGGCGTTGATCGCCGCCCTTCCCCTTGTGCTCTGGGCAAGTTGTGGCCAGGAACGCGGCCCTGCCGACCAGGTGGTGGCGCGCGCCTATGGCGAAAAACTGTACTGGAGCGATCTGCGCGGTGTGATCCCCCTGACCACCAGCCCCGAGGACAGTGCGGCCTTGGCCCGGCGCTATGTGGACAATTGGGCCCGCGACCGGGTGATGCTGCACATGGCCGAACAGAACCTCGACATGGCCAGCATCAACATCGAGGCGCAGATAAAGGCCTACCGCGAATCATTGCTCACCTTTGCCTACGAACAAGCCTTGGTGGCGCAAAACCTGGACACGGTGGTCACCGGCTCCGAGGTCCAGGACTATTACGACAAGAACATCGCCAACTTCCAGCTAAAGGACAACATTGTGCGCGTGCGCTGGTTCAAATTGAAGGAAAGGGACCCCCGTGCCGCGAAACGCGTGGAGCAACTATGGCGCAGCAACGACCCGGAGGAACTGCACCGCTTGGAACTGCTGCTCGCCCGCCAAGGCACGCCCATTGTGGACACGCATGAGGATTGGATCCCCTTCAGTACGCTGCAGCAGCAAGTACCCTTGCGGCCCGACAACCCCACCGATTGGCTGCAAAGGCAATCAAAGGTTGTGGTGCAGGACAGCATCGGGACCTATTTTGTGCACTTCATGGACCATCGGTTGAAGGACAGCACATCACCCATCGACATGGTGGAACAGCAGATCCGTGCGATCATCATCAACCAGCGCAAGCTGAAGTTGGTGGAGCGCATGCGCGAGGAACTTTACAACAATGCACTGGCCAACAAGGATGTACAAATTCCGTGAAACGGCCCTGGTGCTGGCCTTCGCCGGCCTGGCCGCCACATGCACCGCACAGGACGGCGGGCTGCTGCCGGCGCCGCCGGGCCGGTACATCGATGGCATCATAGCCAATGTGGCCGGCCGCATCGTCCTCTACAGCGACCTGGCAGGCCGCCTGGCCCAATTGCGCCAATCCGGCGAGGCCGTGAACGATACCATCGCCTGTGGTGAACTGGAGGACCTGCTGTACCAGCAATTGCTGTTGGAACAAGCCCGCATAGACAGTGTGGTGGCGGACCAGGCCCAGGTGAACGCCGAGCTCGACCGGCGGATCAGCTACTTCGAACAACAGATCGGAGGGCGGGAAAAACTGGAGAAATTCTACGGCAAAAGCGTGACCGAGATCAAGGCCGAATTCCGCGACCAAGTGGCGGACCAGCTGCTGGTACAGCAAATGCAGCAAAAGATCGTGGGCGATGCACGTGTGACACCGCGTGAGGTGGAGCAGTTCTTCCGGTCCATTCCCCAGGACAGCCTGCCATTCATCAACGCCGGGGTGGAATTTGCGCGGATCTCCATCTATGCCCATCCCACCGAAGAGGAGGACCGGCGCGTGAAGCAGAAATTGGAAGGCTACAGGGAGGCCATCGTGAAAGGGGAGAAGCAATTTTGCACGATGGCCATTTTGTATAGTGAAGACCCCGGGTCGGCCGCCCAATGCGGTGAGCTCGGCATGGTGCCGCAAGGCGTGATGGTGCCAGAGTTCGACGCCGTGGCCATGAGCCTGAAGGACGGCGAGATCTCGCCCGTGTTCCACACCAAGTACGGATATCACATCATGGAAATGGTGGAGCGCAGGGGCGACCAGTACAACGCCCGGCACATCCTGCTGTCGCCCAAAGTATCCGCGTCGGACATGGAATCGGCACGAGCTGAGCTGGACAGCCTGGTAGCACTGGTGCGCGACGGGAAGCTTGAGTTCAACAAGCTGGCCTCAACCTACAACCAGGACGAGGACACAAAAGGCACCAACGGCCTGGTGCTCGAACCCAATGCCAATAGCACCCATTGGGCCATCGGCGACCTCGACCAACAGACCTTCATGGTGCTGGACAAACTGAAAACAGGGCAGATCAGCCAAACCGTGGCCTTTGAAGAACCGGACGGGAAAAAGGGCTACCGCGTGTTCAGATTGATGAAACAGACCGAGCCGCACCGCATGGACCTCGTGCAGGACTACCCTTTGGTGCAGCAGGCAGCGGAAGCGCGCCTGCGCCAGCGCAGTGTGGACGAATGGGTGGGCCAACGATTGAAGGGGACTTACGTGAACATTGCCGAAGCCTATCGCGGTTGCCATTTCGAGCACCCATGGGCCAGTGGCAAGCAACAGCCCTGAGCGGGCAACCAACAAGCACAGTGCGATGGACAATGATGTAAAAGCGGTGGAGCGCTTCGGGACGGACCTGGCGGCGCTGAAGAGCGAGATCGGCCGGGTGATCATCGGCCAGGAAGCCGTGGTGGACAATGTGCTGATCTCCATTTTCAGCAAAGGCCATTGCCTGTTGGTGGGCGTGCCGGGCCTGGCAAAAACACTTTTGGTGAACACCGTGGGCCAAGCCTTGGGCTTGACCTTCAACCGGATCCAGTTCACTCCGGACCTGATGCCCAGCGACATCATTGGTTCCGAAGTGCTTGACCAGGAGCGCAACTTCCGTTTCGTTAAAGGCCCCTTGTTCGCGAACATCATCCTCGCGGATGAGATCAACCGTACGCCGCCCAAAACACAGGCAGCCCTGCTGGAGGCCATGCAGGAGAAAGCGGTGACCGCGGCCGGGCATACCTACAAATTGCCGGACCCGTTCTTCGTGCTGGCCACGCAAAACCCGATCGAACAGGAAGGAACCTATCCGCTCCCCGAAGCGCAGCTGGACCGTTTCATGTTCAATATCTGGGTGGATTATCCTTCCTACCAAGAGGAACTGGCCGTGGTGAAGGCCACCACGGGTGGCCAAGTGAACCGGGCCACGCCCGTGCTCAGCCAAGAGCAGATCCTGTTGTACCAGGCCTTGGTGCGGCGCATACCCGTGCCGGACAACGTAATGGAATACGCCGTGCGGCTGGCCGGCCGCACCCGTCCAGGGGCGGAAGGCACGCCACAGGTGATCAAGGACCATGTAAGCTGGGGGGCCGGCCCAAGGGCCAGCCAGTACTTGGTGATCGGCGCGAAATGCCATGCCATGATGCGCGGGCGCTTCAGCCCGGATATAGAGGACGTGCAGGCCGTGGCGGTACCGATATTGAGGCACCGGTTGGTGCGCAATTACAAGGCAGAGGCCGAAGGCGTGACCGTGGAACGCATCATTGCGGACATCCTATAGGCAAGGTGCCTAGGGAGTAGCCGTGCCCGCCGGGGGCACCCGACCGCCCAGTTTGGTCGACGAACAGGCGGCGGCCAGCGTCGAAAGTTGACCTTCCGTCGATATGTCTGTAGTTTCGCTGCTTCTAATCCTTCAGAAGCATGAAAGCAAGCCATACGCTTCTCCTGGCGATCGCCTTTGTACCGGGCACCGTCCTGGGCCAAACGTTTACCCGTACCACCGGTGTTCTTTCGAAACCCAATGCCAAATCCGGTGGCTGCGTCGGCATTGCCGATATGGACGGCGATGGGTACGATGACCTGATCCTGCTGGACCAGAGCAAGTACCTCTACATCGATTACCAACAGCCGAACGGCACGTTCACCCTGAAGTCGTACGGGCAGGTGTCGGGCCAGCAATGGGGCATGACCGTGGGCGACGTGAACCGTGACGGCCACAAGGACTTTTTCAGCGGTGCCTCATCCGGCAGCCCCAATTTCCTGCAGATCACGGGCAGGGGGCAGTCGGCGCCATGGATCACGATGCCCGGAGGGAGCATCTTCATGCAATGCACCAACATGGCCGATATAAACAACGACGGCCACTTG
>JBIQMI010000025.1:1864-20486 GCA_044463585.1 Cryomorphaceae bacterium | reverse complement strand
GGCCGTATTCCTCGACTTCAACTCTGCCATTGAACGCTACGGGAAGGTGGAGGCCAATGTGCACCACATCGAAAACCCGTCGGATGAAAAGATCCGCGAACTGGGCAAGAAAGTGGTCAGCGCCAAGTACGGGAACCTGTTCGACATGTACGAGAACATCGTGGGCGAGAACCCGTACGAGCAGCCCATGAAGATCTACCCCGCCGTGCACTACACCATGGGCGGCCTTTGGGTGGATTACAACCTGCAGAGCACCATACCCGGCATGTACGTGCTGGGCGAGGCCAACTTCAGCGACCACGGTGCCAACCGCTTGGGCGCATCGGCCCTGATGCAAGGCCTGGCCGACGGCTATTTCGTGCTTCCCTACACCATTGCCGACCAACTGGCCGGCGAGATCCGCACCGGGCCGATCGATACCAATGCATCCGAGTTCGAAGCGGCGGAAAAAGCGGTGCGCGACCAGATCAACCGCCTACTTGCCGTGAAGGGCACCGAGCCGGTGGACCATTTCCACCGCCGCCTGGGCAAAGTGATGTGGGAAAAGTGCGGCATGGCCCGCAATGCACAGGGCCTGCAAGAGGCCATCGTTGAGATCCGCAAGATCCGCGAGGATTTTTGGAGCAACGTGCGCGTCACAGGCAAGAACGAGGAGTTCAACCAAGAGCTGGAAAAAGCCGGGCGCGTGGCCGATTTCCTGGAGCTTGGCGAATTGATGTGCATGGACGCCCTGAACCGCAATGAAAGCTGTGGCGGCCATTTCCGCGAGGAGTACCAGACCGAGGAGGGTGAAGCGCTGCGGGACGATGAAAACTATGCCTATGTGGCCGCATGGGAGTGGAAGGGAGATCCCGGGAAGGAGGAATTGCACAAAGAGGCGCTGGCCTTCGAGGTGTTGAAATTGTCGCAGAGGAGTTACAAGTAGTGATTGGGGATTGGGGATAAGTGATTGGTGATTGGGGATTGGAGGTTGGTGATTGGTGAAATGCCGTTGTCGCGACGAATGCAACTAAAACACACATCAAGATGAGCCAAGAACGATTGGATGATTTCAACGGTATGTGCGTGGCCGAGGAACCCACCGAGGCGTATGGCTCCATCGCCAGCTACAGGGACCTCGTGGTTTGGCAGCGCTCAATGGATGTCGCGGTGATGGTGTATGAATTCACCGCGTTACTTCCAAGCGATGAGCGTTTCGGATTGGTGAGCCAGGTGCGTCGGGCCTCCACCTCCATACCCTCGAATATTGCTGAGGGTTGGGGGCCGTGGTACCAGCAGCGACCGGCAATTCATGAGCTTTCTCCGGATCTCCCGGGGTTCACTCTATGAGCTCGAAACACAAATTGAACTGTCCAGACGGCTCTTCCACAAACAGCAATTGGACACCACACCCCTGGCTTCAGAGTTAACGATAATCGCCAAGATGCTGACCAAGATGATCGTGAATATTGAAATTAGATACCAGGAACTCAGGAAGAACCATAACCGGTGATCGGGGATTAGTGAACGGAGGAATCCTGCACCTGACAAATTCTACTGCCGCATCCGACCTTCTATCACCAGCCTCAGACTACCAGTCACCAATCGCCGCCCCCCCGAACACTACTTCCCCACAAAATCTCCCAGCCGGTGACCGGCACCTCCAATCACCTATCACCTGCTTCCAATCACTACGACCATGAAACTGACACTGAAGATCTGGCGCCAAGCAGGCCCCGACGCCAAGGGCTCCATGGTGGACTATCAGGTATCGGATGTTTCCGAGGACATGTCCTTCCTGGAGATGCTTGATGTGCTGAATGACCGCTTGGTGCGCGAGGGGCAAGAGCCCATCGCCTTCGATCATGACTGCCGCGAAGGCATTTGCGGCATGTGCAGCCTGTTCATCAACGGCCGGCCGCACGGTCCGGAAAGGCACATCACCACCTGCCAACTGCACATGCGCAAGTTCAAGGATGGCGATACCATTTACGTTGAACCATGGCGCGCAAAACCGTTCCCGGTGATCAAGGACCTCGTGGTGGACCGTTCAGCGTTCGACCGGATCCAGCAGGCTGGCGGGTTCATCAGCGTGAACACCAACGGCAACCTGGTGGATGCCAACGCGCTGCCCGTACCCAAGGCCGATGCCGATAAATCCTTTGATGCGGCCACCTGCATAGGCTGCGGCGCCTGCGTGGCGGCCTGCCCGAATGGGTCCGCCATGTTGTTCGTTTCCGCCAAGGTGAGCCAGTACGCCTTATTGCCGCAGGGCCGCGTGGAGGCCAAGGACCGCGCCCTGAACATGGTGGAGCAAATGGACAAGGAAGGTTTTGGCAATTGCACCAACATCGGCGCGTGCGAAATTGAATGCCCCAAGGACATCTCGCTGGAGAACATTGCCCGGTTAAACCGCGAGTACATGGCGGCCACGCTCAGCAAGGAGGACTGAGCAGGAAAGCTCAAATTGCAAGCGTTGCGCGAGGCCAGGGGCGGGCCCGGGACCATGTGCGCGAGCTCATTCCCATAGCAATGCGCATGGGTATTGCGTATCCCGTTTCCGTGGTTACGCACCACGGGGCATAGCTTAGGGCCATGGGCATCAACCTGCAAAGCAAGCTTCCCCGTGTGGGCACCACCATCTTTTCCGTAATGAGCAAATTGGCCATTGAGCACCGTGCAGTGAACCTCGGCCAAGGCTTCCCCGATTTCCCGGTGGACCCGGCGCTTACCGCCCTGGTGGCCGAGGCCATGCGCGATGGCCACAACCAGTATGCCCCCATGCCGGGCCTGCCCGCCTTGCGCGAGGCCCTTGCAGCCAAGGCGGAACGACTCTACGGGCACCGTTATGATCCAGCGGAGGAGGTAACGGTGACAGCCGGCGCCACCCAGGCCATTTTCACCGCGCTGGCGGCCGTTGTGCGACCCGGCGATGAAGTGATCATCCTCGACCCGGCCTATGATTGCTATGCCCCTGCGGTGGAGCTGTTCGGCGGCCGGCCGGTGCATGTGAAGCCGGAGGCCGGCATGCGTTTCAATGCGGCCGCCGTGGGCCAGGCCATTTCGCCGCGCACCCGCTTGCTGGTGATCAACACGCCGCACAACCCCGCCGGCACGACCCTGCACGATGAGGACATGCAGGCCATTGCGCAATTGCTGCAGGGCACGCAGATCCTGTTGTTGAGCGATGAGGTCTACGAGCACCTGGTATTCGATGGCAGAGCGCATGCCTCGGCGATCCGCTACCCTGCCCTGCGCGATCGCGCCTTCGTGGTGTTCAGCTTTGGCAAGGTCTTCCATGCCACGGGGTGGAAAGTGGGCTACGCTTTCGCCCCGCAAAAACTGATGGATGAATTCCGGAAGGTGCACCAATTCAATGTGTTCAGCGTGAACACACCAGTGCAGCGTGCCTTGGCCACCTACGTGCAGGACCCGGCCAATTACCAAGGGCTGTCCGCATTTTTCCAAGCCAAGCGCGACCGTTTCGCGAGCGGTATGAAAGGCTCGCGCTTCAAGCTGCTGCCCTGCGAAGGCTCCTATTTCCAACTAGCGGACTACAGTGCCATCAGTAACGAAGAGGACGTGGATTTTGCACAGCGGCTGACGCGTGAACATGGCGTAGCCTCCATCCCGCTTTCCCCCTTCCACCAAGAGCCGTCACCGGGGCAGCACTTGCTCCGCTTTTGCTTCGCGAAGCAGGATGCTACCTTGGACGCCGCCATTGAAAAGCTATGCAGGATCTAAGGGTTACGATCGTACAAAGCATGCTCCAGTGGGAGGATGCGGCCGCCAATCGGGCCATGTTCGGTAAGAAACTAGCGGGATTGAAGGGCAGCACGGACTTGATCGTGCTGCCGGAAATGTTCAACACCGGCTTCAGCATGCGCAGTGCAGCCTTGGCTGAGGCCATGGACGGCCCCACCGTGCAATGGATGCGCGAACAGGCGGCCGCGCTGGACGCAGCGCTGTACGGCAGCATGATCATGCAGGAGCATGGACGTTACACCAACCGGGGCATTTTCATGCGGCCCGATGGAAATTGCACGTGGTACGATAAGCGCCACCTGTTCCGCATGGGCGAGGAAAATGACCATTATTCGCCGGGCAGGGAACGGGTGGTAACAGAGTTCCGCGGATGGCGCATCCTGCTGCAGATCTGCTACGACCTGCGGTTCCCCGTTTTCAGCCGCAACCGCGGTGACTACGACCTCGCGCTGTACGTGGCGTGCTGGCCTTCAGCCAGGCATTTTGCATGGCAGCATCTGCTGATCGCCCGCGCCATTGAAAATCAAAGCTGCGTGGTGGGCGTGAACCGCGTGGGCATGGACGGCAAAGGATTGCACTACGGCGGTGGATGCACCGTGCTGGATGCCATGGGCCAAGCCCCGGGCGACCTGCCGCAAAGCGATGCGGAGTGGACCTATACGGCAACCCTGCACCACAAGGACCTGCTGGCCCTGCGCGAAAAATTCCCGGTGCGCATGGACGCCGACCCTTTCAGGCTGAACGACCTTTAGCGCAGCACCTGCACGTGGCCGGTGCGTTTCTGCTCGAAGCCGAGCCGGCCGGTGCTGTCCTCCTGCAGGCGATAGGTCACATAGTACACGTATACATCGTTCGGTACCGCGCGGCCTGAAACGGTGCCGTCCCAGCCTTGGTCGGGGCTCTTTGAATGGAAGATCTCCCCGCCCCAGCGGTCGAACACCACCACCTCGTACTCAGCGATGTGGTTGCCCACCGGCAGCCATATGTCGTTCCGGCCATCGCCGTTGGGCGTGAAGGTGTTCGGGATGAACAGGGTGGGCCTGCAGAACTCCTCCACCAGAATGCTGTCCTTTCGCGTGCAGCCGTAATGGTTCGTGATCGCAACACTGCGCCAGCCATACTGCGTGGAGCGGATCCGCTGCGCCGATTGGCCATCATCCCAAAGGAAACTGCAACCTGGATTGCCGGCATCCATTTCCACGTAATGCGGATCATCGTCCAAGCAGATGAAAAGATGCCTTTCCGGAACCGCCACGGGGACCGGGTTGAATATCACGTTCACCGAATCGGTGCGCTGGCAGTAGCCGTTGTCCACCACTACCGTGTACCGTCCACCGGAGAACACGTCAAGCAAACGCGACTGGGCACCGGTGTTCCAGGCATAGTTGCTGCCGGGGTTGCCTGCGTCCAGCTGAAGTATTTGTCCAGCGCACAGTACCGTGTCAGGCCCAAGCTCAACCGCGGGAGGTGCCACGAACGTGGCCATGGCAGTGAACTCGGCCGAGCAGCCCGCAGCGTTGGTGACCAACACGGAGTAAACCCCATCCTGCATCACGGTGATCGACTGGCCTTGGCCGCCGGTGCTCCAATTGAATGCAGCACCAGCATTGCCGGCATCGAAAGTGAGTGCCCCGCCCACGCAGGTCGTTTGGTCCGCCAAGTTGTTCAGCGGCATGGGGTTGAACAGGACTGAAACGGTATCGGTCCCCGAGCAGAAGCCGTTCGTGGCCACCACGCTGTACGTGCCGCTGGTGGTAACTGGCAACACCGGACCGGTTGCACCGGTGTTCCAAGCGTAGCTCAGCCCGGTGCCGGTGGTGGCATCAAGCTGGGCTACCTCCCCTTCGCACAGCACTTGGTCGGGCCCAAGCTGCACGGCCACGCGCGGCATCAGGTTCACCACCGCGGAAAAAGTTGCGCTGCACTGCTCGGGCGTGGTAACGGTTACACTGTACGAACCGCTTGACGTGGGCACGATGGTTTGCGCCGTGGATCCATTGCTCCACAGGTAACCTGCACCCGCATTGCCCGCATCAAGCATAACGGGGTCGAGCTCACAGGATGTGATGTCCTGCAAATTGTTGACGGGGAGCGCGTTCAGGGCAATGTGCACCTCATCCTGTGCTTGGCATCCATGGCCGTCGGTGACGGTAACGGAATAGCTGCCCGTGCCCGTAACGCTGATCTGCTGGCTTGTTGCGCCAGTGCTCCACAGTACCGAGCTGCCAGGGTTGCCAGCATCCAGCACATGCGAGTCCTGTCCGCAAAGCGAAAGGTCCGGGCCAAGGTCCACGACCGGCAATGGATTGAACACGGCGTAGAAGGTCTTGATCACTTGGCAGGCGTTCGCATCGGAGATGTTCACCACGTATTGGCCCGGTTGGGTAACGGCTATGGTCTGGCTGGTTTCATTGGTGTTCCAGCTGTAGATCGAACCGGGGTATCCCGCGTCCAGCACCAGGGTCTCGCCCGCACAGGCCGAGATGTTCACCGGGGTAACGAGGTTTTCAAAGGCCACGGTGACCGTGGTGGAGGCGGTGGCCGTACAGCCGTTCGCATCGGTGAACGTGGCCGTGTATGTTGCCGACTGATCCACCAGGATCGTGGGCGAGGCGATATTGGCCGCATTCAGGTTGGCGGCAGGCGTCCATTGCACTTGGTAGGGCGGTGCCATGTTGTGCACCGGTTGCAATTGCAGCCCCAGCGCTGAGCAAACAGTGGTATCGCTGGGCAGTTGCACGGTGTATGCGGGTGCCACGTTCACGGTAACGGAGGCCGACCGGGCGCAACCCGTCAGCAGATCGGTTGCCGTGCAAGTGAATGTGGTGGTGGCCGTAGGCGCGGCCGCGGTCGTTGCCGCCGTGGGATCGGCCAGGGCGGTTGCTGGGCTCCAGGCCAACGTGTAACCGCCACCGGAGTTGACCGCGGCCGAAAGGTTTACCGAGGAACCATGGCAGATCGCCGCCTGGCTTGCACTGGCCGTTATCGCGTTCAATTGGCTCACGGCCACTGTTACCTGGCCTTGTGCCGAACAACCCCATGAGTTGGTGGCCTGTGCCGTGTACGTTGTTGTGGCCGTCGGCGAAGCTGCAGGGTTCGCCACGTTGGTGGCGCTTAAGCCTGCGGCCGGCGACCAGGCCCAGGTGATGCCCGTGCCAGAGGTGGCCTGCGCGGAGAGCGGCACCGCTGCTTGGCCGCAACGGGTGGTATCGCTCATCGGCAACAGATCGAAGGCGGGTGCAACCCGCACCAGCACCGAGTCCGTGAAGTGGCAACCGGAGTTGTTGTCCACCACTGCCTTGAACCATGTATCCGTCACCGGGTTGGCCGGTGTGAGCGCACTGTTCGGGCTGGCCACCGCAGCTGCCGGCGACCATTGCAGCTGGCTGGTGGCGTCCTCGTAGCGTGTGATCAACACGTTGTCCATGCTCCAATTGTCCTGCCCTGCGCCGGAATGCGCGAGCTGGCGCCAGCGCAGCCTAACGGCCGTACCGGCCGGGCCCAAGGCGGGCACGGGTACATCCAATTGGGTGAATACCGGGTAGGCGGCCTCGTTGAAGGTGGCCAGCAACTGCCAGGGCCCACCGTTGCTGCTGTACTCGATCACCACATCCTCGCCGGGATCGGCATCATCGCATGGGGCCGCGCCGGAGGCGATCTTCAATGCAAAATGCGCCATGCCGCCACCGCTGAAGTTGATGGCCGGCGAAACGGCGGACCTGGGACCGCTGCCATTGAAGTACAAGGCCGTGCCCGTTACCGAGCCGCACGCAGCGGAAACCGTTCCACCCTGGATCTGTTGCCACCAAGTTGCAGGTGCGCCTTCGAATGCATCGGCGTACAGCACCCGCTCCACTTCGGCGTGCAGGTCGGTGAAGTTGCCGGCGCAGATGGAATCGTTGCTAACGGCGGCACGCAGCGCATAGATGTTGCTGGGCTGCACGTGCACCAATACGCTGTCCACAGCGCTGCCGCAGCCAACGGGGCTTGTGACCAATAGCTTGTACCAGGTATCGGTGCTGGGGTAGGCCACGGGGTCAGCAATGTTCGGATCGGTCATTTGCGCCGAGGGGCTCCAATTCAGGTCGAACCATTCGGCATTGGCTATGGCCCCTGCATCAAGTTGTACCGCACTGAATTGGCATACGGTGGTGGTAGGCTGGCCGTTGGCGGTGAGGCCAAGTTGCGGTTGCACGGGCAGCCCCACCTGGAATTCGAAATGCTGCGGGCATCCACTGGGCAGCAGCTCACCATCCACACGGTACACATCGTTATGGTCCGGGGTGAAGGTGTAGCTGTCGCCCATGGCCAACACCGTGCCTGGGCTGCTGGCCATGGTCCATTGGGCATTGGCCAGGGGAATGGGGCTGCTGAGCGTAATGGGGTCAGCGGAACAGATGACCGGATTCGGGGGCAGCGGATCGGCCATGATGCCCGAAAGCCCGTACAGGTAGCTCTCGCCCGATGCGGTACCGTATGCGTAGGCCAGGAAACCCGCTGTGGAAGTGAGCCTATGGCTGCCCGGCGTAACGGCAACCTTGGCATACGAATAACCGGGGCAAGCGGTGTAACTGCTGAATTGCGAGGCCGGTATGGGCGCACCGTCCAACAGAAGCTGGGAAATGGCACCGGTGGGCGTAACCACGCTTACGTAATGTGTGATGCTGGACTGGGTGGAGAACAAGGTGATGAACCCCACGGAGCGGCTCATCCGATCGTCCGGGGTCAGCAACAACAGCGATGGGTCCCCGCTTCCGGTGCAGGTAGCGCCTTGCATGTACTGCGCCACACTGATCGGCTTGTTGCTGGTGATGCATGCCGGCTGGTTGGTATTGTTCACCGTGTGCACGGCCCCAGCGGCCAAGGTGATCGGCGCCCCGCCGTTGATGGACACTTGGGTGTTGTTCTCATTCGCCATTACACGGAAGCCCCAAGCGAGCAAATTGCCCAAGGGCACCGTGCGGAAGGATGTGCCCCAAGTGTTCACCGGGGTCATTTGTTCGTTCACGTGGTCGCAGGCAGCGCATTCCACCACGGCGCACATACTGCCCCCAAAAACGGCGAATGGCCGGCAACTGCCGTTCTGCTCGGTGCCCGTCACCACGGTGCCGGTAAGGTCTGTAAGCCCGCTCAACGCTTGCACTTGATAGGCTTGGCCAGCATTGAGGTTCACAATGAAGGGCACACCCGGGGCGTTGCCCGCCGTGGTGGTGGCTGTTGGTGTAATGCTCACCTGCGTGCCGTCCTGTGTGGCCACGATCAAAAATTCACTGCGGAACACGTAGGTGCCGTTCTGGTAGGCCGTGGACGTACCGGGCAGGGCATCCACGCGGTACGCGGTGCCCAAGGCCGAAACCGGGAGCACCTGCGTGGCGTCGGTGGTCTGGTTCTGGTAATTCACGGCCGTTACGGTGATGGGCTCAACCGAATTGATGTAAACACCTTTGGCCTGCGCCGTTTCCGAACCGGTAACCTCGTACACGTTGGGCACCGCCACCGAAATGACGCCGTTGGCACCTACGGTGAAAGGCGTGCTCCAACCGGCCAAGGGCACACTGACCGTGCCTGTGGTGGCCTGAACGGCGGCGATCTTCAAGGTCAATTGCTGGGTGCCCGAAGCATTTTGCATGAAGGCCATCCAGAACTCCCGTCCGCGGGTGTCCAATTCCCCGCTTTGGGCCGGGGACATAGTGGAACAAAACAAGAGCAGGACAGCAATAATGTAGCGCATCAAAGGAGTGGTCACGTTCTATTCCAGATCGGAAACACGTCGGCTTTTAACGTAGCCTGCCCGCCAAGGTTCGTTTCGATGAATGGACGAATTTAATCGACGAAAGGTTTGCCAGGCAAAAAATAATTGTGGGCCCTGCCTCCATCAAAGCCCTTGCCGAGTAAGGTTTCTGGCTGGTGCCCAGCGGTTTCACCAAGCTCAGCCGGGGCACGGGCGCCTCATTCGCGCTTCGACGAAAGCAGTTGCCACCTGTGCTCCACCAACCACCCTGCCCGCACCGCGATGTGCTGCGTTTCCGCATATACCCGTTCCGGCTGGCGCCTTTCGACATAGGATCCCGTGGTCCATCTGCCATTCTGATCGCTGTCCTGTACCAGCCGCAGTGTGTAGTTCCCAGGCGCCAGGCCGCTCCATTCAACCAAGGCGGGCACGCTGTCCAGCAATTCGGTGCGCACGGTACGGCCACCGCTGGCCAGCAAGTACAGCACGAAGGGCCCTGCGGGTGCTTCGGCGCTGTCCGACCGCACTTCCACCTTCAGCCGGCCCAAGGAACGCAAGGCGGGTTCGGCCAGCGTCAGGCGCAGCGTATCATTCGTTCCACCGCTGGTGGCCGTGATCGCTTTCGGCCAGATCGTGAGTTGCACGGTACGGCCTTCGGCCGGTTGCGGTGAAAACCAGGCCCGCCGTCCCGAAATGCTGTCCACGCGCACAGGAATGACCATGGTGTCCTCCTTCATTTCCATGCGCTTGGGCTCAATGGAACCGACCGGCCGTGTGCTCTCCAGGTACCAACGGCCACTGCCGGGCTCGCGTTTCGCCGTCACGCCCACGTTGAAAGGCATCCGTTCACGTACGCGGTAGGTGAGCGTGTCCAACAGCTGTTCGTCCACCTGTACGGCAAAACGCTGCCCGGCCAAGGCGGTGGTGTCCGAGGGCCAGCACGTTACCGTGTCCCGCATGCTGCCCCATTCTAGCCACCAATCCAAGGACCCCGGCATGCGGTCAACGGGCAATAGCGCGAACCTTTGTGCCGGTTTGGCCAAGGCCAATTGCCAACCGCCGTCGGCCAGCACCTTGGCCGCTTGCACGAACTGCTTCGCCGGTACCGGTTGGAATAAATAAAGGTCCTTGGCTCTTTCATCACCCGGATGCTGCAGGCTGTCCATGAAGGCAACCTCTTCATTGGGCAGGTCGAAGCGGTAATTGCCGTTGCGGTCGCGCAGGGCGTAAATGCGCATGGGTGCGGCAGGCAGGTGCCCAATGCTGAAGCTGCCGTCCGGCGCGGTGCGTGTGAAGTAGTTCGGCGGTGCTGTGCGGACATCGCCGGTGTCCGTGGCCAATTGCAGCAATACCAGCACATCGGCCGCGGCGGCGCCTGTTGCGGCCTGCACCACTTTGCCGTGCAGGGCCAAACTGTCCAAATGGCCGCCGGTGGATATCACATAGGTCAACCCCGCGGCCGTATTGCCTTCGCTCACATCGGCTATGGCCTCGCCAATGTTGAACGTGTACGTGGTATTGGGGGCCAGCGGGGCGTTAAGGCCGATCACTACTTGGTTACCGGGGGCAAGGCGCACATCCGGGGGCTTTGCCAACGGCGGCGACACGAGCAGTTTCTCGCGCACCTTTTCCAGCTTGATGCGCTCGTTGAATTGCAGTTGGATGCGTTGCCCCGTGAAACCGGTGCTGCCGTCCGGCGGCGCTGCCGCCACCAGCAGTGGCGCCTGCACATCCTTGGGGCCGCCTTGCGGTTCGCGGATCTGTGCGCAACCGGCAAGCACCAATACCGCCCATGCAGCAACAATCCTCATGGCAGTAGGGTCTCGATCAATGCAGCAAGCTGGGCAAGGCCGTGCACATCGGCCGGCCCGAAATCGTCCAACCGGTCACTATCAACATCGAGCACGGCGGCTACTTTCCCGTTCCTGCCGGCCAATGGCAGCACGATCTCGCTGCGGCTCGCGCTGCTGCATGCAATGTGCCCCGGAAAGGCATCCACGTCGGGCACCACGATCGTTTCTTGCCTGGCCCATGCTGCGCCGCACACCCCTGCCCCCATGGCGATCGGCGTGCAGGCCACCGGCCCTTGGAAAGGGCCCAGCACGAGCTGGTCGTCCTTCACCCGGTAAAAGCCCACCCAATGCCAACCGAAAGCCTGCTTCAGCAGGGCCGCCATATTGGCCATGGCCGCGATGGCATCCGTTTCCCCGGCCAACAAAGCCGTTGCCTGCGGCAGCAGGGCCGCATACAACAGCCCGCGGTCCGCGGTTTTTGGAAGCACGATCCGCTCAGCCATGCGATCAGCGTGCGAAGATACCAGCACGCAACGGGCGGCATTCCCCATTTACGGTGCCGGTCCGTTCGGAAGCTTTAACCCCCATGGACGCGAAGCCGTGCGCACCTTTGCAGGTGCATGGGCAAGCGGGAATTATCGGACAGCCAACGCCGGAAATTGCGGCGCAAGCACCTGATGCGCAAACTGCGCAGCAAGTACCGCGCGGTGTTGATCAACGAGTCCACGTACGAGGAGCGCTTCAGCTTCCGCCTTTCGCGGATGAACGTGATCCTGTTGGCCGTGGTGCTTTTCATCATCAATGCGCTTTTCGTGGCCGCCGTTATCGTGTACACCCCGCTGAAGCAGTACATACCCGGTTATTCGGACCAGCGGGTGAAATTGAATGCCTACCGTGCCACGCTTACCGCGGACTCACTGGAACAAGTGATGGACATACGCGAGGCCTATATCGCCAATCTGCGCAATGTGCTCAGCGGCCAGCTGCCCGCGGACAGCATTACGTTGTCGGTGCCCACCATCAAACCGCCGGATGCCTCGGAGTTGCTGCCCACGCGCGCCGATAGCCTGCTGCGCGAAAAGGTGCGCGCCGAGGAAGCCTACAGTGTGCACGCCGGGGTTGCCGCTGGCGCCGAGCGCATAGGCCTGCCGGGGCTGCTCTTCTTCCCGCCCCTGCGCGGCGTGGTCACCAGCACCTTCAACGCCAACGAGGGCCACTATGGGATCGATGTGGTGACCAAGGCCGATGAAGCAGTGAAGGCCTGCTTGGACGGCACGGTGATCCTGGCCAGCTGGACCAGCGATGCAGGTTACGTGGTACAGGTGCAGCACAGCTTGGACCTTGTGAGCATGTACAAGCACAATGCGGTGCTGTTGAAAAAGCCGGGGGACAAGGTGCGGGCGGGCGAGGCCATAGCGATCGTGGGGAACAGTGGCGAGCTCACCAGCGGCCCGCACCTGCATTTCGAATTGTGGTCGGCCGGCAAGCCCGTTGACCCTTTGGCGTACATCAGCTTCCAATAGGCCATGTTGAAGGCATTCGCAGCGAAGTTGCTGGCGCGGGCAGAAACGCGGAAGGCCATGCGTGCCGCACGGGATCCAGCGGAAACCCAGGCCAAGGTGCTGCGCGGCCTATTGGCCGGGGGGCAGCACACCGCCTTCGGAAAGGAGCACCGGTTGGGCGATGTTACCGGCCACGCCTCGCTTATTGCGGCGGTACCCCTGCGCGATTATGAGGGCCTCCGTCCGTGGATCGGGCGCATCAAGGCCGGCGAACAGGATGTGCTTTGGCCGGGGAAACCGATTTATTTGTGCAAAACGAGCGGTACCACCAGCGGGGCCAAGTACATACCCATTACCAAGGCCAGCCTGCCGAACCACATCGGTAGTGCGCGGCGCGCCTTGCTGGCCTACATCGCCCGAACGGGAAATGCCTCGTTCGTCAACGGGAAAATGATCTTCCTGCAAGGCAGCCCCAAGCTCGATACCAGCGGCGCCATCCCCACGGGCCGCCTCAGTGGGATCGTGGCGAACCATGTGCCGGCCTACCTGCTCAAGAACCGCTTGCCCAGTTATGCCACCAACACCATTCCGCAGTGGGAGGAAAAAGTGGAGGCCATCGTGGAGGAAACGATGCGCGCGGACATGCGGTTGATCAGCGGCATACCACCTTGGGTGCAGATGTATTTTGAACGGTTGCTGGCGCGAACGGGGAAGGCCACAGTGCGCGAAGTGTTCCCGGATTTCTCCCTGTTCGTTTACGGCGGAGTGAATTTCGCGCCCTACCGCAGCCGGCTGGAGGCCCTGATCGGCGGTGAGGTGGACAGCGTGGAAACTTTCCCTGCAAGTGAAGGGTTCATCGCCTACCAGGACCAAGGACCCGGTGAAGGCTTGCTGCTTGTGCTGGATAACGGCATCTACTTTGAATTCATCCCGACCAGTGAATTGGGGCGGCCCGATGCGCGGCGGCTTTCCATCGGCGAGGTGGAGCTGGGCGTGAACTACGCCTTGGTGCTGCACACGAATGCAGGGGTCTGGGGCTATGAACTGGGCGATACCGTACGTTTCGTTTCCTTGGACCCGCCGCGCGTGGTGGTCACCGGCCGCACCAAGCATTTCACCAGCGCCTTCGGCGAACATGTGATCGCCGAGGAGGTGGAGAGCGCCTTGCACGAGGCCATGCTTGCCTTCCCCTGCGAGGTGGCGGAATTCACCGTGGCCCCGCAACTGGCGCCCAACGAAGGATTGCCCTACCACGAGTGGCACATTGAATTTGCGTCGGCGCCCGCGGACCTGGATGCATTCGCACAGGCCATCGACCAAGCCTTGCAGCAACGCAACGTGTACTACAAGGACCTGGTAACGGGCAGTGTGCTGCGCCCTTTGGTGATCGTTCCGGTGCAGCGGGGGGGCTTTGCCGCATGGATGAAGGCACGCGGCATGAACGATGCGCAAAGCAAGGTGCCGAGGTTGGCGAACGACAGGAAATACGTGGAGGGGTTGGACTGAACGTGCGGTCCGCCTCAATAGGCCCTTACGTTCTTCCCTTCGTGCCAGTTGATGAAGGCCCGGTTCACCACGCGGTTGCCGCCCGGCGTGGGGTAATTGCCCGTGAAGTACCAATCGCCGGTGTGGTTGGGCACCGCGGCATGCAGCCCTTCAATGCTCTGGTACACGATCTTCACCTTGGCCCGGATGTCGGACGGTGTCAATAATTCGCCTATGCGCTGGCTGATCTGGTCGGCCGTGAACGGCTTGTAGATCTCCTTCACCAGATTCACCTGTTCCTTCAAAGGCTTGTCCACCATGGCCATGCAGCGGTCGTACACATCGTCGATGATGTTCTCCTGCTTGGTTTCCCTGAGCAATGAAATTGCGGCCTGGAAGGCGGCCAGGTCGCCCATGCGGGCCATGTCTATGCCATAGCCATCGGGGTAGCGCACTTGGGGGGCGCTGCTCACCACCACGATCAGCTTGGGCTCCAGCCGATCGAGCATTTTGAGGATGCTTTGCTTGAGCGTGGTGCCGCGCACGATGCTGTCATCGATCACCACCAGGTTGTCCACCCCGGGGCGCACCGACCCATAGGTAACATCGTAAACGTGCGCCACCAGGTCGTTGCGATCATTGTCGTTGGTGATGAAGGTGCGCAGCTTCACGTCCTTCACGGCCACTTT
Organism: Cryomorphaceae bacterium; assembly: GCA_044463585.1. Classification (GTDB taxonomy): domain Bacteria; phylum Bacteroidota; class Bacteroidia; order Flavobacteriales_F; family PHOS-HE28; genus PHOS-HE28. The sequence goes on along the minus strand of JBIQMI010000025.1, from coordinate 5,542 downwards.
TTCCATGCGGGGCCGCATCTGCAGGATGGCCCGCAGCTTCTGCGGATCGGGCTCCGGCCCCAGCTCCAATATGCGGCGCTCCTTCACCCTGTTCAACTCATCCTCCAGCTCCTTCATCATGCCGTAGCTGGCCACTTCGGCGGTGTTGGGGATGAAGGAGAAGACCGTGTTCTCCATGTCATGGTCCACGGCTTCCAGGATGGCCGGGCACACGGACCGGCCCAAGGCGATGCGCTCCCGGTACACATCGGCATCGCTGCCGCGGCTGAAATAGATGCGCTCGAAACTGCAGGCCCTTTTCTCCAACGGGGCCAATATCCCTTCCGTGCTGTAGGATCCGTCCTTCCGCACGATCAGCGCCTTGCCCGGGTCCAGCTCGTGCACGTCCTCGGCGCGCAGCCGGAACGTGGTTTGAATGGCGGGGCGCTCGCTGGCGGCCACCACTACTTCGTCGTCCGCATACCAGAATGCCGGCCTGATGCCTGCCGGGTCGCGCAGGATGAACGCATCGCCATGGCCGATCAACCCCGCCAGCGCATAGCCTCCATCAAAATCGATCGCGCTTTGCTGAAGGATGCTCTTCACATCCAGCTTCTCTTCGATCATTTCGTTGATCTGGCGGTCGTTGTAGCCCAACTGGTGGTAGATGCCGCGCAAGCGCTCGTTCTCCATGTCCAGGTAATGCCCGATCTTTTCCAGCACGGTCATGGTATCGCTGCGCTCCTTGGGCACCTGGCCAATGTTGACCAGCAGCTCGAACAACTCGTCCACGTTGGTCATGTTGAAATTGCCCGCCACCACCAGGTTGCGCGTGATCCAGTTGCTCAGCCTTCGGCGAGGATGGCAATTCTCCAGTTCATCCCGGCCGAACGTGGCATAGCGCAAATGGCCGAGCAGGAGCTCACCCACGTAGGGCGTGGTCCGTTTCAGCAGTTCGGCATCGTGTGCCGCCTTGGGGTTGGCGGCCATGGCGGCATTGATCCCTTTGTGGATGCGGTCGAAAATGATGTGGATGCCGTCCTTGGAGGTGCTTCGGTCGCGATCGATGAACGCTGTTCCCGGGGCTGGATCGAGCTTGATGGTTGCCACCCCCGCCCCGTCCTGGCCGCGGTTGTGCTGCTTCTCCATCAGCAGGTACAATTTGGTAAGGCCGTAGAGCGGACTTCCGTACCGTTCCTGGTAGTGCGCCAAAGGCTTCCGCAAGCGGATGAAGGCCAGGCCGCACTCGTGCTTGAGGGCATCGCTCATACGAGGTGCGCTACCGCACCTGATTTGTGGTGCGGATAGGGCAACAAAGGTACGGAGCCATGGAATGGACCTGTTTGACCAACACGGTCCATTTTGGGACCAGGCCGCCTCGAAGCAACGCGCGCCGCGCAATGCCGGTCTTAACTTGGGGCTGACTTTCCCACCTGCCTGTGCGCCATTCCATCTGCATATTGCTGTTTACCCTTGCCGGTACGGTATTGGGCGGAACGGGCCCCGTGGCGCGCTTCACCGAGAACAAGGGCCAATGGCCCGCCCCTGTCGCATACCGCGCAAAGGTGCCCGGCGGTGCGCTCTTCGTGGAGCGCGATGCCTTCACTTTCACGTTCAGCAGCGGCCATGCCCACGGCCATGGGGAACATGGGGGCACCCCACGCGCGCATGCCTATCGCGTGCAATTCGAGGGTGCCGGACAGGCCGTGCCGGAGGGTTCCGATCGGCTATCCTTCCACGAAAACTTCTACTTGGGCAACGATCCTGCTGCGTGGGGCACCGGATGCGCCGTGTACGGCAAGGTGCGCATGAAGGAGCTGTACCCGGGGATCGACCTCGAGGTGGACGGGCAGGCAGGGATCAAGTACGGCTTCCTGCTGCGGCGTGGCACAGATCCCGCACAGATCCGCATGCGGTACAAAGGCCAGCATGCCTTGGCATTGCGCGACGGCAGATTGGTGGTCACCAATTCCACCGGCTCCGTGACGGAAGAGGCACCTGTGGCCTACCAAGGGGGCAAGGAAGTGCCCTGCCGGTTCAATTTGAAGGAAGATCTGGTCACCTTTGAATTACCGGATGGATATGACCCGGCCATGGACCTGGTGATCGACCCGGTGCTCACCTTCAGCAGCTATTCGGGCAGCACGGCGGACAACTTCGGCTTTACCGCCACCTACGATAACAGCGGCCATTTGTACGGGGGCGGCATCGTGTTCAGCAGCGGAACTTATCCCACCACCCTGGGCGTGCTGGACCCCACCTTCAACGGCGGCACCATCGATATGGCCACCACCAAATTCACGCCGGACGGCTGCGACCTGGTGTGGAGCACGTACATCGGCGGATCGGCCAATGAATCGCCGCACAGCCTTGTGGTGAACGATGCGGACGAGCTGTATGTGCTGGGCAGTACCGGGTCATCGAACTTCCCCACAACGGGCGGTGCTTTCGGCACAACGTTCAACGGGGGCACGGCGGTGTCCCCCGGCGGTTGGCAGGGCATGAGCGGCGGCTATGGCTACGGGCACGCCAACGGCACGGACATCGTGGTGATGCATCTTTCCGCCGATGCCACCACCCTGCTCGCATCCACATATGTGGGCGGTAGCGGCAACGATGGGTTGAACAATGCACAGCCCCTGCCCCACAACTTCGGCGACCATTTCCGTGGCGAGATCGCGCTGGACGCGTTGGGCTGGCCGGTGGTATGCACCTCCACCCAAAGCACGGATATACCGGTAAGCCCGAACGCGCCCCAAACGGTGTACGGCGGCGTGCAGGATGCCTATGTCTTCCGCATGGACCCGATGCTTTCCACCATTCAGGCCACCTATTTCGGCGGAAGCGGCGCAGACAGCGGCTATGGCGTGCAGTTCGCGTCGAATGGGCAAGTGTACACCACGGGAGGCACCACCAGCACTGGCCTGTTGATGCCCGGCACGCCGCATCAACCTGCATTGGCCGGCGGCGTGGACGGCTATGTGGCCCGCTGGAGCAGCGACCTGGCGCAGTTGCATTCGGCCACCTATGTGGGCACGGCCCAATACGACCAAAGCTATTTCGTGCAACTGGACACGGACGATGATGTTTACATCGTGGGGCAGACCAACGGCACTTTTCCCGTGTCACCCGGCGTGTACAGCAATCCGGGCAGTTCGCAGTTCATCCGCAAGTACGATCAGGCACTTTCCACCGCATTATGGTCCACGGTGATCGGCTCCGGCACCGGCAGCGAGGACATTTCCCCGGCCGCCTTCCTGGTAAGCGATTGCGGGCAGATCTACTTCAGCGGATGGGGCGGTTCGGTGAACCACTATGGGCCCGCAACAAACAGTACCACGGCCGGCCTGCCGGTAACCTCCGATGCATTCCAAGGCACCACTGACGGGAACGACTTTTACCTGATGGTGCTGGATGAAAATGCAACCGCGCTGAACTACGCCACATTCTTCGGCGGAAGCCTTAGCCCGGAGCATGTGGACGGCGGAACGGCACGCTTCGATAAGCACGGCACCGTGTACCAGGCCGTTTGCGCCGGATGCCCTGGCCATAACGACTTCCCCACCACGCCCGGGGCATGGAGCAATACCAACAACTCGTTCAATTGCAACCTCGGTGTTTTCAAGTTTGACCTGATCAAGCCCACGGCGCACATTGAAGTGGACGGGCCGGCCTATGCCTGCCTGCCCGGGGCCACGG
>JBIQMI010000025.1:0-1854 GCA_044463585.1 Cryomorphaceae bacterium | reverse complement strand
GGTATCCTTCGTGAACCTCAGCTCGGGCGGCACCTTGTTCAATTGGGATTTCGGCGATGGGGGAACCTCCAACGCATTCGAGCCTACGCATACCTATACCGCACCGGGCAACTACACCGTGCGCCTGGTGCTCAGTTCCGAGGACGCTTGCCTGCCCATGGACACGGCCTACTTGGAGCTGGCCATTATTCAACCCGCACCACCGGCCATAGACCCCGTGCAGCCCATATGCCCGGGCGATTCGGTTCGGTTGCAGGCCCATGGTGGCCACCAGTACCAATGGCTGCCCGCAGAAGGGATAAGTGTGCTGGACGTGGCCGACCCCGTGGTGCAGCCGACCGTCACAACGGTTTACACCGTGCTCGTCACGGACAGCTGCGGAACCGATACCGCGCACATCGAAGTGGCCATAGTGGACCTATCAGGCATAGGTGCCGGGCCGGATGCCACGGTTTGCGCCGGGCATGGCGTTACCCTATCGGCCACCGGCGGTGGCCAATATGCCTGGCAGCCGGCCGCCAGCCTGAACGACGCGAGCTTGCCGAACCCCGTGGCCACCCCGCTGGACACCACCGTGTACGTGGTGGCCATAACCACGCCTGAAGGCTGCATGGTGCAGGATAGCGTGGTGGTGCGGACCGTACCCGGGTTGCCGGTACCGGTGCTGGCCGATACGGTCATTTGCAAGGGCGATCACGTGCAATTGCACGCCTCCGGCGGTGAAACCTATGCTTGGCAACCGGCCGCAGGCCTAGGACAGACCGACGTGCCCGATCCGACCGTCGCGCCTGCATGGCCCACCACCTACACCGTGGAAGTTGGCAATGCCTGCGGCACCGTGGCGGCCACGGTTTTTGTGGATGTGCGCACGGTGACCGCGACGGCCTGGCCCGATACCATTGCCTGCCCGGGCACACCCGTGCAGCTATGGGCCAGTGGCGGCGTGCATTACCAGTGGTGGCCCGTGCCCGGCGAAAGCAATGGCCTGTTGCTGCAGCCCGCGGTGGCGGGCACCCACCACGTTGCCGTTTCCGATGCCTTCGGCTGCACCGACACAGCCTCGGTGAATGTGCAGTTATTCCCGCCCGCCGTGGTGGATGCCGGGGCCAACACCACGATCCGTTGGGGGCAAAGCATCCCCTTGCAGGCCAGCGGCAACGGCACTTTCCTGTGGTCACCGCCCGATTCGCTCAGTTGCACCGATTGCCCCCGGCCCTTGGCCTCGCCCACCACCACCACCACCTATACCGTGGAGCTTACCGATGCACATGGGTGCAAGGCCACGGACCAGGTGACCATCTCATTGGACGGAAGCCTATTTGTGCCCAACACGTTCACGCCGAATGGCGATGGCGTGAACGATGGCTTCCGCGCGTGGTGCACCGAAATGGCCGAGTTCCGCCTGCTGGTGTTCAACCGTTGGGGTGAACTGATCTTTTCCACCGAGCGGCAGGACAAGGTGTGGGACGGCACCTACAAAGGCCTGGAATCGCCGATCGGCACGTATGTCTGGCGGATCGATTGCCGCGAGATCACGGGCCGTGCCCGCACATTGTACGGGCATGTAACCTTATTGCGCTAAAGCCCGCCGGGTACGCCTCACCTGTAAACCCCGAGTTCTTTTTCCAACCGGTCCAGGAAGGCAATGGCGGCTGTAGCGTCATCCGGGCGGGGAACCGGCCATTGCCCTTCACCCTGTAACCGTTCCACTTCCAGCATAAAGCCACTGAACGGACCTCCGCACTGAAAGCGGCCATCTTTTCATGCGATGGCCATATGTGGATGCATGTAAAGAGGGCAAGAAAGTGAAGGTGGGAAATAGATGGCTTGGGATGGCCAGGCGCGTTCGTTGCC
>JBIQMI010000024.1:0-20716 GCA_044463585.1 Cryomorphaceae bacterium | reverse complement strand
CGCTTTTCACCAAGGGCTTTGCCAGGGCGCGCAGTTGCACCTCGTCGATGTACCCTTTCTTGTAGGCCACTTCCTCGATGCAGCCGATGCGCAGCCCCTGCCGCGCTTCGATCACTTGCACGAACTGGCCGGCCTGCATCAGCGAGGCGAAGGTGCCGGTGTCCAGCCAGGCGGTGCCCCGGTCCAAGATCTCCACTTTCAGCTTGCCGCGGCGCAGGTATTCCTTGTTCACGTCGGTGATCTCGTACTCGCCGCGTGCGCTGGGCTTCAGGTCGGCCGCGATCTGCACCACTTCATTGTCATAGAAGTACAGGCCCGGCACGGCATAGTTGCTCTTCGGCCGCGCCGGTTTTTCCTCGATGCTCACCGCCACGTTGTTGGCATCGAATTCCACCACGCCATACCGGTCAGGGTCGCTCACGTGGTAGGCGAATACCAGTCCGCCGTCCATTTGCGTGTGGGCGCTGAGCCTTCGGCCCAGGCCGGCGCCGTAGAAGATGTTGTCGCCCAGGATCAGGGCCGCACTGTCGTCGCCGATGAAATCGCGGCCGATGACGAAGGCCTGTGCCAGGCCGTTGGGTACTTCCTGCACCGCATAGCTGAACCGGCAGCCGAGGTTGCGGCCGTTGCCCAATAGTTTCTCGAAGTTCGGGAGGTCGTGCGGGGTGCTGATGATGAGCACATCCTGTATGCCCGCTGCCATCAACGTGCTCAGCGGGTAGTAGATCATCGGCTTGTCGTACACGGGCATGAGCTGCTTGCTCACGGCGAGGGTAAGCGGGTGCAGGCGGGTTCCGCTGCCGCCGGCCAGAATGATTCCTTTCATGTGGATGTGTTGCGGTTGTTGGGTTTTTCAACCTGCAGCGCGCCCAGTTCAATGTCCTCTTCCTCGTCCAGGATCTCCAGCATGGGCTCGTTGAATGCCTTGGACATGATGCGCTTGTTGAGCGAGAGCACGAGCGATGGCAGCACCAGCAGGTTGGTGAGCATGGCGGTGAGCAGGGTGATGGTGGTGAGGATGCCCATGGCCTGTATGCCGCCGAAGCGCGAGAAGGCGAAAGTGGCGAAGCCGAGCACCAGCACCACGCTGGTGTAGATGATGCCCACGCTTACCTCACGAACGGCGCTGTCCACGCTGCGGGCCAGGTCGCCCTTGGTCAGCTTCACCATCAGGCGGTAGCGCGCCAGGAAGAAGATGGCGTTGTCCACCGCGATGCCCAGTGCAATGCCGAACACGAGCATGGTGCTGGGCTTGATGGGGATGTGCGCGAAGCCCATGATACCCGCGGTAACGATCAGCGGCACCAGGTTGGGGATGAGCGCCACCACCAGGATGCGCAGCGAGTTGAACAGCAGTGCCATGAGCACCACGATGATGACGATGGCCCAGAACAAGCTGGTGACCAGGTTGCTCACCAAGTAGCTGCTGCCTTTCAGGAAAACAACGCTGGTGCCGGTGAACACCACGTGGTAGCGGTCGGCCGGGAAAAGGCTGTCCGTTTGTGCGCGGAGCTTGCCCAACAGGGCTTCCATGCGCGTGGTGCCCACATCGGCCATTTGCACGGTAACGCGGGTGGTGGCCATGCTGCTGTCGATGAATGCCTTGCCCATGCTGCGGCTGCGGCCCGTTTCGTCCTTGTCGCCGGTCAGGTTCTCCAGGTAGGGCAGCATGAAGCGCTTGTCGGTACCAGTGAGCAGGCCGTAGCGTTCCGGGTCGCCGCCGTAGAAGGCCTGGCGGGTGAATTTCACGGCGTCCACAATGCTCAGCGGCCGGCTGAACTCAGGATAGGTGGCCAGCGTATCGGCCAGTTTATCGATGCGCTTCAGTGTGGCATCCTTCAGCACGCCGCCTTTCTTTCCGGTGCCCACGATGATCTCCAGCGGCATCACGCCGTGGAAATTGCGCTCGAAGAAATGGAGGTCGGCCAATACGGGATTATCGGCGGGCAGGTCGTCCACAATGCGGCTTTCATCCTTCAGCCGGGCCATGCCGATGCAGGCCGCCACAACCACGAGAAAGGTGGTGCCGTAGATGGCGGGCCTTTGCTCGCGCGAGAGGCGCACGATCAGTTCCACGCTGCGGTCCAGCCAGCGCCTGTCGAGGTGGCGCAGGTGCCTGGGCTTGGGCTCGGGCATGTAGCTGAGGATGATGGGGATGAGCGTGAGGCCGAACACCAGTATGCCCATGATGCCCACGGTGGCCACCAGGCCGAACTGCTTGAGCGTATCGCTGTAGGTGATGATGAAGGCCGCGAAGCCGGCGGCCTTGGTGGCGTTGGTGATGAAGCAGGCCGCGCCCACGCGGCTGATCATGCGCTGCAGCGCCTTCATCTTGTTGCCGTGCTGCACGTAGTCGTGGTGGTAGGCGTTAATGAGGAAGATGCTGTTGGGCACGCCCACCACGATGAGCAGCGGCGCGATCACCGATTGCAACAGGGTGATGTTGTAGCCCATGAGGCCCATGAAGCCGAAGGCCCACACCACGCTCACGGCCACCACGCCAAGGCTGATGATCATAACGCGCCACGAGCGGAAAAAGAAAAGCAGCAGCAAGGCACAAATGGTGAGGCTGAGCACCACGAACACGGGCATTTCGCCCTTTACCAACTGGGTGCTTTTCACCCTTACCCAGGGAAGGCCGCTGCGGTGCATGGGCAGGCCGCTTTCCTGCGCGAAGCGGTCGGTGCGCTCCTCCAATTGGGCGATCACCTGTTCACGCTTGTCGGTGTTGAACAGCTCCGCGTTCACGAACACCATCATCAAGCTGGCCTTGGTGCTGTCGTTGTACAGCAATTGGCGGTAGAAAGGCAGGTCGCGTATGGCGCCTTTGAGCGAATCCATGCCGGCCTGCGTGGCGGGCACATCGGTCATCAGCTTGTGCAGCTCGAATTTCTGCAGGCTGTCGTTGCGCACCAAGGTGAACAGGCTGGCCTCGCTGAACACGCTGTCGATGCCGGGAATGGCGCGCAGATGGTTGCCCAACTGCTGCCACCGGCGAAAGTTTTCGGGCGTGTAGAGGGCCTCGCCCTGTGTGCCGACCACGATCACGTTCCCGTCCTCGCTGAAGGTCCGCAGGAAATCCTCGTACTCGCCGAATGCGGGGTCGCTCTTGGGCAGCAGGCCGCCGTGCTTGTAGCTCATTTCCACCGCGGTGGCCTTCCAGCCCATAAAGACGGTAAGGATCCCGACGGCGATCAGAATGCCGATCCTGTTGCGAAGAATTCTACCGGCCAGCCAAGCCCACATGTGTTAAAGCCGGCGGAGGGGTAAGCCGCACGGAGCGCGCAAAGGTGGCGAAAAGCGCTTAGTGGGCGCCAGAAAAATGACAGACCCTTCCGGCAGGCCGCAACAGCTCCGCAATTTCGCTGTGCCGAACCTGGGGTTGGACGTTACGGGCGTCGCGTGGACGCTGTGGAAAAACACCGGCTGCGACCCCGCCGGGGTCGGAAACCACAAAGCCCGATGCGCTCCGTTCCCCCTGTGCTTCGGTGTCAAACGAATCGCGGCCAAGGCATTTCTCTGTATTCTCTGTGTTTTCTGTGGATAAAACCATCGCGGCCAAGGCATTCCTCCGCGTCCGGGTCGAACCTGAGGTTCGACGCTACGGATGCTGCGCGTACCCTTCGTGGCCATGGCATTCCCCTGCGCGCTCCGCGGCAAAACAAATTGGAACACCGGCTGCGACCCCGCCGGGGTCGGCATTCACGCGTGGTTTGTGATGCTACATACTGCGACCCCGCCGGGGTCGGAAACCACAATTCCGTTACACCGTTGCGCGCCGATCCCGTCGGGGTTGAACCGGTGGTTCGACGCTACGGGCACTTCGCCTTTACCGCACCACCGCATTGAACCCATCGCGGCATTCCTCTGTGCCCTCTGTGTTCTCTGTGGATGAAACCATCGCGGCCAAGGCATTACCCAGCGCCCCTGCGCCTCAGCGGCAAATACTCTCCCCCACCTCAATCAAACGCGAAACCCATCACCAGCTTCACTGCGATATTGTCCCCAACCTGCGGCAAGGCATACGGGCCAAAGCGGTAGAATGCCCCTACCCCGAAGCTTGAGAAGCCCGACCGCAGCAGGTTCTCGATCAACAGGCCGCTTTCGTAATACCCGTGTTTCATCGGCGTGAACGATAGGCCCTCATGCAGCTCCGGCCGGGAAAGATCTCCGAAGGCGGCGCTTCCTACAATGGCCGGCCGTGGGCGGAAGCGCTTCGTTCGGACGAGCAGGGCGCCGAAGCTGTGCTTCAGGTGGAAGCTGATGTAGCGATCGGCCAGGAACTCGTCCGGGCGCATGGTCTCGAACACGTAGCTGCCGGCCACCGGGAACCGCTTGTTGTTGATGCCGCGCAGGTTGTACAGGAACGGCATGGGGGCCTCCGCATCGGCCACGCCGCCCATGGCGCGCAACGACAATTCGCCGAAGAGCCGGATCTTGAAGGTTTTTTCGATCACGGCATCCACGCGCCATGTTTCCCATTCGCCGTCCCAGAGCCCTTTTTCGGCCCGCATGGCATGCAGCCATACAACGGGGAACTTCGTGCCCAACGAAAGCTCGCGGTCCGGCAAGCGTGCCAGCTTCTCCCTGAATGCCCAGCGCAGGTCGAACGTGAATGCACCCGTGAGGAAACTGCTTTCCCGCAGGGTCACTTGGTCGCTGATGTGGCTGAGGTACGTGTAGCCCAGTTCGTTCACCCGGTGGGCCCGTTCGGTACCCACCCACAGTTTCAGTGAACTGCCTACGCGCGTATGCACTTTGGCACTGTAGCGCTCGATCCGGTCCATGCGGTCCACGAAAAACATGCGGAAGCCTTCCGGATCGATCAGGGCCTGGTTCTTGGCGAAGCGCACCCCGCCTGTTTCCGCCACATCGTTCTCGTAGGCCAACTGCAGCGCGAGATCGCGGCCGTACACCGGCTTTATGCTTAAGTCGCCCCCGTACTTCCATCGGCGATCACCGAAGCCGTATGCCGCGTAGCCGCCCAGCGCACCGTAGCGGCTCACCTTGGCATTGGTCACAAGCCCCGCCCCTAAACGGAGCCCTTCATAATCGTTGAAGGCGATCAGCTGGTTGAGCCGCAGGTCCACGTGCCCCATGGGCAAGCGGCCCGTACCCAAGGCCGCCAGGAATTTCAGCTTCCGGTCCAGGTTTTCCTGCTCACCCAGGCTATCGATGGATTCGTACGTACGCAGGTCGCGTGCATCGAGCGGACTTTGACGCAGGCCGGCCCATAGCGCACTGTCCTTGCGTATGCTCATGCGCTCCATCACCAGTTCCGGGCCACGCACTTCCTTGCGCGGAATGTCCACGTCCAGTTCGATGTCCTTGAGGTAGATCCGCCCCTCGCCCACCACCTTCAACCCGTTCACGCTGATCATGCTGGCGTAGATGAAGGTGTTCAACTGCTCGGGGAACCACGCCATTTGGCCCGTGGCCGTTGGGAAGCGCTTGTGTTGCTGCTGGAAGCGGATGCTTATGCCGCTTTTCACCATCGGCTCGGCCGTTACGTTCTGCACCGCGTAGCCGTCGGTATGGATGTACAGCAAGCCCTTCAGCCCATCGAACTTGGTGCCTGTTCGCGGGCGGTAGCTGATCACGTACACGCTATCGGCGCCATGGTACAAGGTGTCCTCCAGCAGGAAGAGGTACTTGGCCGTGCTACCCGGCCCGATGGGCCCCAAATAGCTTTTGTCGCCGATATCGATCTGCGGCGCGTAGATGCTGAAGGTTTCGGTTTGCGCGGCCAGGCCCAGTATGCTCGGGTCCTTCAGCCCGCTCACGCGCATGGCCAGCACGGTTTCCTTGGCGGCGGAAGGTGGAATGAAGCTCTTCCTGGTGGCGCTTTCGATCAGCAGCAGGTGCTGCTCCTTGATCATGCGCAGGAACTTGGCCTCACCGCTGTCCAGTTTGGCCGTGTCCGTTGCGAACGCCATGGTTGTATCGGGCATCACCGTGCCCGTGGAATCAGGCCTTGCGGCCTTGGTGCTGTCCGTGGCCACATCGAATACGGTTTTGCCGTAACTGGTGTAGCGGTAACTGCGGCGGTGCAGGCCATCGTTCTCCTTGCGGTTGGCATACACCCTGCGTATGATGCGGTGCGCAGGATTCTCGGTGGGCAGCACCTTTACCGCCTGCAGCTCGGTGTTGCTGGCCACCAACCGCACGGTCGCCGGCCTTCCATCGGCAAGGGTGAAGACCTTGGTCTCATAGCCCACGTAGCTGGCGCGGAGCGTAACCGGCAATTGCGGCACATTCAGCGTGAAGCGCCCATCGATGTCGGAAGTGGTGCCCGTGCGGCTGCCCTCCACCGCAAACGGCACGAAGGCCAAGGGTTCACCCGTGGTGGCGTCCAGCACGCGCCCTGTGACCACATGTTGCGCGGCCGCCCAGCAAGGCAGCAAGGCGGTGAGGAAAATGAACAGGGTCCGCATGGTTCCGGGAATAGGACGGTGGTTGGCGGGGAAAGTAACAGGAACTTTCCGGCGGCGGCAAGATCAACCCATCCGATGGTCCTGCACCGGTACCTTGCGCCCATGTTGCCGCAGCTTCGCGATGCCCGCCTTTGGGCCCGCCCGATCACGGTGCGGCGCATGCGGAATGCCTACCGCATCTGGCACAGCTTCCGCAAGGCGAGAAAGACCCGCAACCCCGCGATCCAGGGCATGCCGTTCAGCATAAGCATGGAGCCTACCACGGCATGCAACCTGCGCTGCCCGGAGTGCCCCAGCGGCCTGCGCGCGTTCACCCGCCCCACGGGCAACCTCAAGGAAGGTTTCTTCAAGCGGGTGATCGATGAGCTCGCCGACGACCTGTGGGCGCTCACCTTCTACTTCCAGGGCGAGCCGTTCATCAATCCGCGGTTCCTGGAAATGGCGAACTACGCCAGCGAAAAAGGCATCTACACCAACACCAGCACCAATGGCCATTTCCTCACGGACGCCAAGGCAGAGGAAACGGTGCGCAGCGGGCTCTCCCGCTTGATCATCAGCATCGATGGCACCGATCAGGACACCTATTCGGCCTACCGGCGCGAGGGCACGTTGAGCACGGTGATCGAGGGCGCGGAACGGGTGGTTGAGTGGAAAAGAAGGCTGAAAAGCGCCACGCCGCACATCGTGTTCCAATACTTGGTGGTGCGGCCCAACGAGCACCAGATCCCCGAAGCGCGAAAACTGGCCAAGCGGATCGGCGTGGACGACCTTTGGCTGAAAACCGCGCAGGTGTACGATCCGCGTGATGATCATCCGCTGATCCCCGTGCAGGACAAGTATTCACGCTACCGGCGCAACAAGAACGGCGTGTGGGAAACCAAGGGCGGCCAGGCCAATAGCTGTTGGAAGATGTGGCACAGTTGCGTGGTCACATGGGACGGCAAGGTGGTGCCCTGCTGTTTCGACAAGGACGCCAAGTGGGTAATGGGCGACCTGAACACGCAAAGCTTCCGTGAGATCTGGCACGGAACGAAGTACAACGACTTCCGCGACCGCGTGCTGCACGACCGCAGGTCCATTGACATGTGCAGGAACTGCAGCGAAGGTTGCCCGGTGTGGGCCTAGCCTGTTTCCCTACACGGTCATGATCTCCTTCTCCTTGGCGGCGATCAGCTCATCCACTTTCTTGTTCCACTTGCCGGTCACCTTCTCCACCTCACCCTCGGCACTCTTGGCCACATCCTCGGGCAGGCCGTCCTTTTGGGCCTTTTTAATGCCTTCCATGGCCTTTTGGCGTGCACCACGGATGCTCACGCGGGCGTTCTCGCCCTCGCGCCCCGCCATCTTCACCAGGTCCTTTCGCCGGTCCTCGGTAAGCATGGGCACGGCAATGATCACGTGCTCCCCGTTGTTGCTGGGGTTGAAGCCCAGGTTGGCGGCCATGATCGCCTTTTCGATCGGGTCGATCATCTTCTTTTCCCACGGCTGCACAATGATGGTGCGCGCGTCGGGCGTGTTGATGTTGCTCACTTGGCTCAACGGCACCTCGCTGCCGTAGTATTCCACCCGCACGCCTTCCAGCATGGCCGGGTTGGCGCGCCCGGCGCGGATCTTCACCAATTCCTTCTCAAGGTGCTCCACCGCCTTGCGGTCCAGGTCCTCGCATTGCGTGATCAGGGAATCTACTTCGCTCATGGGTATTCGTGAAAGAGGCGCGAAGTTATCCCTTTCGGCGCCACCTGCCGCGGCAGGGCCGTTGTTCAAACCTCCACCAGCGTGCCCAGCTGCTCGCCGCTCACCAGCTTGTGCAGGTTGCCCGGCTTGTTCATGTCGAATACGATGATAGGCAGGTTGTTCTCGCGGCACAGGGTGAAAGCGGTCATGTCCATCACGGCCAGGCCTTTCTCGTACACCTCGTCGAAGGTGATGCGGTCGTAGCGGGTGGCGGTGGGTTCCTTTTCGGGATCCGCCGTGTAGATGCCGTCCACGCGCGTGCCCTTCAAGATCACATCGGCCTCGATCTCAATGGCCCGCAGGCTCGCAGCACTGTCCGTGGTGAAGTACGGGTTGCCCGTGCCGGCACCGAAGATCACGATGCGTCCCTTTTCCAAGTGGCGCACCGCACGGCGACGGATGAACGGCTCAGCGATCTGCTCCATTTTGATCGCGCTCAGCAGCCGCGTCTTTATCCCGGCCGTCTCCAGGGCGCTTTGCAGCGCCAAGCTGTTGATCATGGTGGCCAGCATGCCCATGTGGTCGCCCTGCACGCGATCAATGCCGCTGGCCTCGGCCTGTATGCCCCGGTAAATGTTGCCGCCACCGATCACAATGGCCACTTCAACGCCGGCCTGTGCCACCGCCACGATCTCCTCGGCGTATTGCCTCAGCCGTTTGCTGCTGATGCCGTAGGCCTGTTCGCCCATCAGGCTTTCGCCCGAAAGCTTCAAAAGGATACGCTTGAATTTCCGGGGAGGGGCAGCCTGGTTCATCGGGCGCGAAAATAGGGCCCCGTGCCAAAGCACGGATTACCTTCCTGCCGCAAGGGTGTATCTTCACCGTTGAAGAAGCCATACCCGTAGTGTTCCTGCAATATCCCGCCCCATGCAACAACCCCGAACACGAACAACTCGCATTGGCATCATTGTCCTGCGGACGGAACAGGCCCGGCTTGGCATGTTGCCCCTGCTGACCGCCCTCTTGCTGTTCGGGGCACTAAGAACCGCTGCCCAATCCGTCATCCGCTTCGATGATGCCAGTGGCTCGTGGCATGTGGCGCGCACATTCGCACAAGGGTCGCAGGAGCTTCCCAACTTCGCCGCGACCACCACTTCATTGTTCTTCTTTTCGGGCGATAGCATGATCAACGGCGCTACCTGGCAGCGGCTATTTTCCACAGGAGCAGCAGGGACGGCGCCCTTGCTGCGGGGATATGTGCTGCAAGCAGGCCATCTGGTGCTCTACTTGGAACCGGGCCTTGCCGTGGATACGCTGTATGATTTCAGCTTGGAAGTGGGCGCCCCCATGCACTTCGGCAGGGCGGGATCTGATTTCCGCGATACCCTTACCGTGGAGGCCATCGACCACATCACCATCGAAGGGATGGACCATAGGATCTTCCACTTCAGCACGAGCACCCGTTACATGACCATGGAAAGCTACCTCAGCGACATTTGGATCGAAGGCATCGGCAGTATCCACGGGCCTCTGGCGCCCTTGCATGCGGGCTCCCTTGAAGACTGGTATCCTTCAGGGCTCCCGGATTCCACACGGCTTACGTGCTACAACCAGCACAATGCAGCCCTTTGGCAGCATACGGGCTATCCGGATTGCGTGGTGAACATCCAGCAGGCGTTGCATGAACAGGCGGCGGAACGGTTCAGGGTCTTCCCCAATCCTGCTTCAGGGTCCTTCACGGTGGAAAGCGGGCACGAAGGTGTTGCCACCATTAAGATCATCGATGTGTTGGGGCAGGTCGTGCTGCAGACCTCGGCCAGCGGTACCCGTTATCAAGTGGATACACGCACGATCAAACCCGGGCTTTACTGGATGCAGATCACAACCAGGGACAAGCCGGTGCAGATGGCCCGCGTGGTCGTGCAATGACGGTCATGCCTTGACCGGAAAAGCGAACGGCCCCACGTTTCCGCGGGGCCGTTGCCATTCTGTTCGCCTATGATCAGGCCAGTGCGTGACGCTTGAAATCCGTCACCTTCAGGTCCTTGTCTGCTTTTTGCACGTACTGCTCCACGCTCAGCTTGTTGTCCTTGATGAACTCCTGGGCGAGCAGGGTGCTTTCCTTGAAGAACTTGTTCAGGCGGCCGTGGGCGATCTTTTCCGCCATGTCGGCGGGCTTGCCTTCCTGGATGGCGAGCTCCTTGCCGATCTCCAGCTCCTTGTCCACCACACTTTGCGGCGTGCTGGCCTTGTCCAGCGCAATGGGCGCCATGGCAGCGGCCTGCATGGCCACATCCTTGGCCACCTGCTCATGCCCGGCCTTGTTCAGGCCCACCAGGCTGGCCACGCGGTTGCCGGGGTGGTTGTATGCGTACACGTACTCGGCGCCGATGGTCTGGCAATAGCCTACATCGATCTTCTCCCCGATCACGCCGGTCTGTTCGGTCAGCTTGTCGGCGATCGTGAGGCCGTCGCCGTAGGGCAACGCCTTCAGCGTCTCCACATCGGAGGCCATTTTCTCCAATGCGATGTCGGCGATGGTGTCGGCCATCTTTCCGAAATCGGCGTTCTTGGCCACGAAATCGGTTTCGCAGTTCACGCTCACCAGCACGCCCTTGTTGTTGGCGCCGTTGGTCTTGGCCAGCACCAGGCCTTCGCTGGCCTCGCGGTCGGCGCGCTTGGCGGCCACTTTTTGCCCTTTCTTGCGGAGCAGGTCGATGGCGGCATCGAAGTCGCCGTTGGCCTCCTCCAGGGCCTTTTTGCAATCCATCATGCCGGCGCCGGTCATTTGGCGCAGCTTGTTCACTTCAGAGGCGGTAATGGCCATGGTTGTGCTCATGCTTTAAGGTTGAAAATTGAAAAAACACCGGGCCGGCCGCAGCAGGCCCGTGCGGTCATTCCGCAGCGGTCTCGCCTTCGGCGCTGGCGCTGCTGGCCGGTTCGGCCACTTCGGCGCTGGCCGGCCTGCGGCGCTCGTGCGCGGCACGCTCCGAGGAAGCCTCGGTGGTCTCCTCCTCGCCCTCCTCGTCGGGCGTGGCCGTGCCGCTGTCCTTGTCGCGCTTGCGGTCCTCAAGGCCTTCCTGTATGGCCGCGATCATGGTATCCACGATCAGTTCAATGCTCTTGGTGGCATCGTCGTTGGCGGGAATGGGGAAATCGACCAGGGAGGGATCACTGTTGGTGTCCACCATGGCGAAGGTGGGGATGCCCAGCTTGCGGGCCTCGGCCAAGGCGATGTGCTCCTTCACAATATCCACGATGAACAGTGCACTGGGCAGACGGGTCAGGTCGGCGATGCTGCCGAGGTTCTTCTCCATCTTTTCGCGCTGGCGGCTCACCTGCAGCCGTTCGCGCTTGCTCATGTTGTCAAAGGTGCCGTCCACCTTCATGCGATCGATGTTGGACATCTTCTTGATCGCCCGGCGGATGGTGCCGAAGTTGGTGAGCATACCGCCGCTCCAACGCTCGGTCACGTACGGCATGCCGGTGGCCTTCACCTTCTCGGCCACGATGTCCTTAGCCTGCTTCTTGGTGGCCACGAAGAGGATCTTCTTTCCGCTGCGCGCGATGGAGCGCATGGCATTGGAGGCCTCTTCGAGCTTAACGGCCGTTTTGTTGAGATCGATGATATGGATGCCCTTCTTCTCGGCGAAGATGTAGGGCGCCATGTTGGGGTTCCACTTGCGGCGCAGGTGGCCGAAGTGCACGCCTGCCTCAAGCAGGGTATTGAATTCGAGACGAGCCATTTCCACTTTCTTTTTATGGGTTCACTTTCCTTTTTCCCGTTTTGCAGGCATCCGGCGCGGTAGCCGGTTTCCCGGGTCTGGCCGAATTGGATGCTGAACCCGCCTTCGCTCCCTCGTTTTGGCTCGGGGCCCTGGCGGGCTTCAACAAGCGTGGGATATCAACGCTTGCTGAACTGGTAGCGCTTGCGTGCCTTCTTGCGGCCGAACTTCTTGCGCTCCACCTCGCGGGGGTTGCGCGTCATCAGGTCCTCGGCCTTCAACAAGGGCTTGTGTGCCTCGTCCGCGCTCACAAGGGCGCGGGCGATGCCCAGGCGTACGGCCTCCACCTGCCCGGTGGTTCCGCCGCCATCCACATTCACGGTCACATCGAACTTGCCCTCGGTGCCGGTAAGCTTGAAGGGCTGGTTCAATTTGAATTGCTGGGTAAGGATGGGGAAGTATTCCTTTCCTTCCACACCGTTCACGTATACGTTGCCGCTGCCCTCGGTAAGGGTAACGCGTGCCACGGAGGTTTTCCGGCGGCCGAGGCTGATGATGGGCTCCATGCTCACTTGATGGTGTTAAGATCGATCTGGCGGGGCTTCTGGGCACTGTGCTTGTGCTCGGTGCCCACCACCACGTGCAGGTTGTTGAATTGCGCGCGTCCCAAGCGGGTCTTGGGCAGCATGCCGCGCACGGCATGCTCCAGCAGGGCCTCGGGCTTGCGTGCGATCAACCGCTCGGCGGTTTCGCTGCGCTGGCCCCCCGGGTACATGCTGTAGCGCTGGTACTCCTTGTCGGCCATCTTGTTGCCGGTAAGGCGGATCTTTTCGGCGTTCACCACGATCACGTGGTCACCCGTGTCCACGTGTGCCGTGAAAGTGGGCTTGTGCTTGCCGCGCACCAGCATGGCGATCTTGCTGGCCAAGCGCCCGATGACCTCGTTCTCTGCATCGACCAGCAGCCATTCTTTCTGCGTGGTGGCTGCGTTGGCCATGGATGTGGTATGGGATGTGGATGCCACGGTAAAGGGGGTATTGATAGGACGTTCCCGACTAAGGGGGTGCAAATGTAATGTCTTTCACCGGAAAACCAACAGACCATTGTTGACGGACCACTTCGGATGAAAAAAATTCCGTACGGGCAGGCCGACCGGCGCTTCGGTCATTCCTTCCCCCGCTTTTGGGCCACGTTGGCCGGCTTGCCGTACTCGGGCACCAAATAAGCCAGGTCGGCGAAGCTGCCAGCGGCGGCATGCACGTGGGCACACCGGGCAAGGCCTTGCACCGCGGGCCTGATGCCCGGCAGATGCAGCACTTGGGGGAATTGCCGCCAAAGGTCAGCGGCCTTGTCGGCGCCATCGCCAAAAACCACGGTGCCGGCGGGCTGCGCCGCGCACCAGGCTTCATCCAGCACAAGCGGCCGTGTGTCGTCCAGCGCCTGACCAGTGGCCCCGAAGGCGCGCGTGTACACTTCCATACGGCGCGCATCCACCATGGGGAAAAACCGTTCCGCACCAAGTACAGGGCCGGTGGCAAGCACTTGGTGCAGCAGCACCTCCAACGTGCCCATGCCGATCAATGGCTTGTCCAGCGCGAAGCATAGGCCCTTGGCGGACGATAGGCCGATGCGCAGGCCGGTGTAGCTGCCCGGGCCGGTTCCCGCCGCCACGGCCTTAAGGTCGTTCAATCGGACATCCGCATCGGACAGCACCCCGGCGATGAACACGTTCAGCAATTCGGCGTGCGAAAGTGCCGGGCCGGGGTCCTCGCGCCAGGCCAGCGGCGATTCCCCGTCGGAGAGCACCACCGCCAAATGCGGGGTCGCGGTATCGAAGCTCAGCAGCAAGGCCACGGCTACAGGCTTACGGGCAGGCCCTGCAGGATGTTCAGGACGTTCATGGCCATGAGGTAATTGTACTTGGCGCTGATCAGCTGGGCGTTGGCCTGTTGCTGCCGCGATTTGGCCAAGGTAAGGTCGGTGGCGGTGGCGGCCTGCGATGCAAAGCGCTCTTCGGCCATGCGCAACGATTCCTGTGCCGCATCAAGGGCGGTTTTGGCACTGATGTACTGCCGGAAGGCGCCCCGCTGCGCGGTGATCGCGTTCTGCACGTCCGTTTGCAGGCTGTTGCGCACGCGGAGCAGGTCATTCGCGGCAAGGTCCTCCTGTATCCGCGCTTGGCCCACCGCATAATGGTTGCGCAGGTTGTTGAAGATGGGAATGTTGAGCGTAAGCCCAATGGATTCGTTCAGGTTGTCGTCCAGTTGCTGGCCGAACGATTTTACACGGGTGCTTTGCGAAAAGTTGGGCGCGAACACGGGCTCCCCGCTCCCGGTCGCACCGATCAGGATCGAGCCGTCGGGCTTGGGCTGGCCCACCGCTTCAAGGTTGCGCCCCGAATAGCCGGTGCCCAACGTGCCGCCCAGTGATAGCTCCGGATAACCCGTGGCCTTGGCGATTTTGGTGCCATGGCGCGCACTTTCATGGGCAAAGGCCGCACGCTGGTAGAACGGATTGGTTGCCAGTACCCTCGGCAGCACTTCCTCCATGGTTGCGGTCGGTGCGGCGGGCTCCAAGGTGCCCGCTGCGGGCGCCACGATATCGAAGGCCTCCATTTCGGCCGGTTCGAGCTGCATCAGCTGGGCCAGGGTGATCTTGGCGGTCTCCGCCTGTATGCGCAGGTTTTCCACGTTGTACTCCTCCTGCGCCAGTTGCGCCTGCACTTCCAGCAGGTCGGCACGGGTCACACGGCCTGCCTGCACCATTTCCCCGGCCACTTCGGCCTGCGCTCGGGTGGCAGCCGCTTGTTCGGCGGCGGCGGCCACCTGTTCGCGCATGCCCACCAGGTCCAGGAAGGCCCGCACCACCGCCACCGACACATTGTCGCGGGCCGCCTGCAATGCACTGCCGGCCGCCTTGCGGTTCATATCGGCCTGTTTGATGCGCTGCCGGGCCGCGCCGCCCTGGAAGATCAGCACATTGCTGCTGAGGTACAGGTTATTGGTGCGCACCCGGCTGCTGGCGAAGGTGTTCGTGTATTGGTCGATCGTTTTCCCCCAGTTGTAACCGTGCGTGGCCGCACCGTTCAAGATGGGCAACAGGTTCCAGCGCGATTGATCGCGTGCCTCATCCGCCAATTCGGCGTTGAGCATGGCGTCGCGCACATCGAGGTTGGCGGCCTGGGCCTTGGCCAAACATTGTTCCAGGGTAAGCGGTGCCTGGGCCACGGCGCCCTGCATACAGGCAATTAGGAACAACCCGGTAAACAACCGCATGCTTGGCCCCTGGGGTTAAGGGGAACAAAAATAGCCGCACCCCGGTGGGCGCTCCGTTCAATGGGATGAGCGGCGTGGCAACGGTGCGGAAGGCGTGGCCAGTTGATCGTACGCCGTGATCCGTACCTCCACGCGGCGGTTGGCCTCGCTTTCCGCCTTGTTGCGCGGCTCCGGGTAAAGCATGTGCGCGTTGCCCAACCCCACGTAGGCCAAACGGGAGGGATCGATGTCGTTCACCAGAAGGAAATTGAAAACGGTTTGCGCCCGCTCCGTGCTCAGCTCAACCAGCTCGGTGTTCATTTTCTTCTTTACCGAAGGCCCGTTCACATGGCCTTGGATCTCGATGCGCGCCGAGGGATTCTGTTCCATGAAATGCAGCAGCATGTACAGCGAGCCCTCCGAGCTGCGCAGCACCTTGCTGTCGTTGCCCACAAAGCGGATGTCGTCCAGCACCACCTTGGTGCCCGGCTTGATCGGCACCAGGGCCACCTCTACTTCCACCAAGGCATCGCCCGATGGCTTTACCCGCTGGCTGCGGAACATGTAGCCTTGGCGCAAGCAGTTGATCCGCAGGTTGCGGTAACTGTCCATATTGAACTCGTAACGGCTTTGGCCCTTGGCCTGGACGATGGAATCGAAGCGCATTCCCTCAATGGAGATCGAGGCCTGTAGCGGGGTCCCCGATGCGCTATCGACCACTGATACGATCAGCGTTTGAGGCTTTTCGGGCGCCGGCGGGGGCGGCGGTGGTGCCGGATAATGGAAGTGCACGGTGAACCCGGCCCGCGGGCGTTGCGGATAATCCACCAGCAGGTAGTACATGTCCCCTTCCATCACTTCCAGCGCGCGGCTGTAGGAACTGCCCACGCCCGACCGCACGTAATCATCGATGGCCTCCTTGGAAAGGCCGCACATCGAATTCAACGCCTTGTCGTTGCGGGAGATGTTGCTTCTTACAGGGACCACCTGCTTGGTGCGCACCTTTTCGCAGAAGTCGGGCACGTTGCCCTGGAAAAGCAGGAAGTCGAGGTCATCCTCCACGTCATGCGGAATAATGTCGAAGGTCAACGGGCCTGTAACAGGGGCCCTGAACAGGTACCATACTGTGTTGTGCTCGCGCTCCAGCCATTTCAGGTCGGAACCGGGGTTCTCCTTGATCTCGAGCACATTCCCGAATCCGCGCACGGGCCTGTCGCAGGTAATGATCGAATCCTTGATGAAAATGGCGTCGATGCAATCGCCTGGATCGGCCACGCGGCCTTGGCCCCGTACGGGCACCACAGCGGCCATGCACAGGAACAAGAGCAGGTATGGCGTACTTGAGGCTTTCACTCGGCTTGGGATGGCACCTTCCAACGCAGCACTTCCGCCAAGGTTACCGGTGCCCCATGCCGGGTGAGCCCAACCCCATGTTTGCTGTTACCTTGCACACGCCGCGAGGCATGCTAACCGATCATCCATTCATACCCTCATCCAAAATGACAGATACCTGGCTTCCCACCTTGATCACCGCCACACCGCAAGAAGGTTTTGAGCTGGCCATTACCCTGAGCCGGCGCGGCGTGAAATACACCCAGCCCGACACGGAAGTGCTGCACAAATTGCGCCCCGTTTACGCCAACGACCCCAACGCCCTAACCGCGGCCTCGCAGGTGATCGCGATCAACTTCCAGACCATCGCAGCGGCGAATAACTATTGGAAGAAGTAGCGGGAACCATCATTCTCCGCTGAAGCTCCAGCGGACCATATAACGAATCGCAGCGGTGACGCTGTACCGAAAGGAACCCAAGCCCTTTATTCCTTCAGCATTGGGGCAAACCCAAGCAACGTGGCGCGCGGGCCGAATAGCTTGAGCATGTAATACCCCGGGGCCAAGGCGCCGACATCCACGTGGCCGTTGCCGCTCACGGCACTTGTGCGCACGATCCGCCCGTGCACATCAAGCACCGAAACATGGGCCACGCGTAATGCATCGCTCGTGAAACGGACCCATTCGCCGGCGGGGTTGGGGTATACGGCAAAGGCAGGCCCCGCCTGCACCTGACCGACCTGATCGATCAGGCCCTCGCAGGTATTGGGGTCGCCGGAATCATAGGACATGGCATCGTCCGTGTATGTACGTATGGTTGACCCGGCCTCGGAAACGATGCAGCCACCGGGCGGTATGACCATCCATGGCGCACCCAACCGCTCGGTGATGGTGAACGGGTCCAGCTGTTGGCCGAACTCGCCCACATAGGCCATATCAAGGAAGCGAAGCCACTGATCGTTGATCATCACGTGCCCGGTATCCACCACCTGCAGCATGCCCAAAGGATGTTGGTCCGGGCAAATGGCGTCCGTGCCGGGCGGGTACCAGCGGTCCCCGGGGTGTGCGGTGAACCAATACAGGGTATCCCAAGCTTCGCTCGAGCCTATGCCCCAAGCGTAAACCAAACCGTCCTCGTATGCGGTGTAGAGCACCGAGTTCACCGTATCGGGCGAACCTTGCATGTAGTCCATCACAATGCTGTTCACCAAGATCCTTTGCGCGCTTCGGCCACCAACAATTGTGTCGCCGGAGTAGGTCAGCGTCGCGCATCCTTCAACCATGAAGGACATTAAGTTATAGTTCCAAGTAGCGCCAGGAGGGCACCAGCTTTGGGCTTGAACGGAAAGGCCCATGGTGAATGACCCGAACAGGATCGCGAAAGTTCTGCTTTTCATTGCTTGATCCATTTGGCAGATGCCCGCGTGCCGTTAGGGGCGGTCATCAGCAGGTTGTACGCCTTGTGCTTCACGTAGTAAAGCTACCTATTGCGCCTTCGGGAGCTTATGCCGCCAGCATAAACTCAATCATTTCGGTATAAAATACCTCGGCCCAAGCAGCCGCTCAACGCTTTAACCAGCGCTACGGCTACTATCAGCCGTACGCTCCAAGCAGGGACTTCGGTGCCCCCAATTGCACTAGTTCCCAAGATGCTTCCCCAGCCACCCGAACACCGTATCGTGCCACATGCGCGAGTTCTGTGGCTTCAGCACCCAGTGGTTCTCATCGGGAAAGCGCAGGAACTTGGACTCCACGTTGTTGTGTTGTAACGCCGTGAACACGCCCAGGCCCCGCGAAAGCGGGATGCGGTAATCGTGGTCGGAATGGATCACGAGCATGGGTGTTTTCCAATCCTTGGCGTGCAGCATGGGGTTGAACTCGTCGTACTTGGCGGGATCCGTGAACACGTCGGCGCCCATCTCCCAATTGGTGAACCAGAGCTCCTCCGTGCTGTAACCCATGGCGCGCTGGTCGAATACGCCGTTGTGCGACACCAGGCATTTGAAGGCGTCCTGCCAAACGCCGGCGATCCAGTTCACCATGAACCCGCCGTACGATGCCCCCAATGCGGCAGCGCGGTCGCCGTCCAGAAAGGGATAGGTCTTCAGGGCATGGGCCCAGCCTTTTTGCAGGTCTTCCAGCGGGCGATCTCCCCAGTGCTGGCTGATGGCATCGGTAAAAGCCTGGCCGTAACCGGTGCTGCCGTGGAAATCGATCATTACCACGGCGTAGCCCGCACCGGCGTAGGTCTGCGGATTCCAACGGAAGCTCCAGAATTCGCTGAAACTGCCTTGCGGCCCGCCATGGATCAGGAAGGCCACCGGGTACTTCCTGCCCTCTTTGTAGTTGGCCGGCTTGATCACATAGCCGTGCACGGGTTCATTGTTCCAGCCGGAAAAGCTGAATTGCTCGTATTCGCCGAAGGCCATGGTCTCCAGGTTCTTATTGATGGCCGTGAGCTTGGTGGCACCTTCATCGATGAACTTGGCCTTGGGCTTGGCGGCAAAGAGTTGTGATGGGCTGTTGAGGCCGCTCTTCAGGAAAACAAATCCCTTTGGCGTTTCGACGTAGGCATCCATATGGCCATCCTTGCTCAGGGCCGTTACTTTACTTGTGCGCACATCGATCTGGAAAAGCTTGGTTCGGCCCACGTCCTCCGCCACCACGTACAGGCTTTTGCCGTCCTTGCTCCACTTCATGTTCCCGGCGCTGCGGTCCCAATCGGCGGCCACCGTGGTCACTTTTCCGGTGGCCAGGTCGCGGAGCTTGATCCAAAAGCGATCGGCCTCGAACCCTGGCCGCGCCATGGCCAAGTAGGCCAGTGTTTTCCCATCGGGCGATGGCAGCGGCGATGCATCCCACGCTTTATTCCCGGCGGTAAGGTTCGTTGCGGCACCACCGGTGACAGGCACGCGGTAAATGTCGAAGTTGGTGCTCCATGGCTCCTTGGGCCCGTCGAGCCGCACACTGAAATAAACCGTCCTTGAGTCGGGCGAGAGCGCAAAGTCGCCATTGCCGCCCCATGGCTTCGATGGGGTGTCCCCATCCATGCCCGCCATGAGCGGGACCGGTTTGGCCGAGCCATCAAGCGGCATGTAGAAAAGGTGGTTGCGCGTGCCATCCTCCCAGGTGCTCCAATGGCGCATGAATAGCTTGGTGTACACGGTGCCGGTGGCCTTGTCCGCCTTGCGCTTTTCCTTCCGCTCCACCGTGCAGGCGATCTCGTCGCCTTGGCAATCCGGGAAGACGGCCAATGCGAACACGAGGCCCTTGCCGTCCGGCGTGATCCGGTAGGCCTGGATGTCCAGCGGCAGCGTGGTGACCTGTGCCGCCATTTCACCCTTGGCACCGGTTTTCCAAAGTTGGTTGATGCCGTCACTGCCGCGCGATGAGAGGAAGTAGATCGTGTGGCCGTCCGGGCTCCATTGGGCGTCGCTTGCACCGCCCTCACTGATCGCCAATTTCACCTCGGGAGCATCCGGTTTCGCCAGGTCCTTCAGCCACCAGGATGTCACCCCTTTATTGGCTTCCATATCGGTGGCGCGCACGCTGAACAGCGCCTTGCTGCCTGCCGGGTCCACCTCCAGGCCGCCGATGCGGTCCAGCATGAGCATGTCCTGGTAGGTGAACGGTTTCATGGGTTGGGCGGTGGCCATGGGGCTATTCGCCAAGCCGGCCAATGCGGCGAGGAACAAGGTTCCGGTACGGAAAGTTGCTTTCATGGTCATATAACGGTGAACGCGGATGCATGGCATGCGCTGTGACCGGCGCAAAGTAAGGCTGCGATAGGAGCCTGGGCACGTTGCATGGCGGCATGCAAATGGAGATCCCTGGATTGTATTCCGTAAAAAACATGTTTTTCACGGAATACAATCCTCATTTTACACTTTCCGCATCCTCTTCGGAAGACCACATCAAGACCTGCTGCCGCGAAACCCAGCCTCCCGATGAGGCCGCAGGCAAATCGGATCACGCTGCCAACGCCAGCCAGCCGCGCACTTGCTCCAACAGCTCGAGCACAACGGCGGGATCATTCTCCGTCACCAGCTTCAGGCGGTGCTCCTTGAAGTTGGGCAACCCTTTGAAGTAGTTGGTGTAATGCCGGCGCATTTCCACAATGCCTTCGTGGCGGCCTTTCCAGATGAGGCTGCGCTCCAAATGCTCCCGTGCCGCATCCACGCGGTCATCCAAGGTGGGCGCTGGCAGGTGCCCGCCCGTGGCGAAGTAATGCTTGATCTGGTTGAAGATCCACGGCGCACCGATGCTGGCCCGGCCGATCATGATGCCGTCCACGCCAT
>JBIQMI010000023.1:0-20761 GCA_044463585.1 Cryomorphaceae bacterium | reverse complement strand
GAATTTCAGGGTAACATCCGCCAGTCCGATGGTGGCCACATCGGTGGACATCCGGGCAAAATGGTTGGCCGCATTGATGCACAACCCGTCGGCGGCTGCGAAATTGCAGTTATTGATGCCACTGGCAAGGGCCGCCGTACTTGCGATGTGCAGGTAATTGCCATTCGCGTTCGTGATGCCGGCCGGCTGCGCGGGCGTGTTCGGCACGGTGTAGTTGAACGGGAAACCCATGCAGGTCATGCTTCCCTGTCCACCGGTGTACGCATCGTTCACCACCCATTGGTTGTCGCCTTGGGCAGTGGACCCAACATCGGTGGTGTTGAGCGTGAATGCGGGTTGGCCGCTTTCGAAACCTTCGGAAAAAAGGACCTGTTGCCCATGTGCAGTGCTTGCGAGGGCGAGGAGCGGAAGAATGAACAGGGGTCGTTGCATGGCGGATGGTTTTGGTCAGGCAAAATAGCCGGAAAAGCGCATGCCCAACGTGTGGCCCGCATGAGGTGTACAGGCCCATGCGCCGCGCTTTGATCTTTCCTGTGCACATTTGCCCAGTTGCCTTTTCAACCTGTAAAGCCATACCCCATGCATCCGATCCTGCTAACCGAACCGGGCACCGTGCTGGCCGAGAGCGAGCTCATCCTCAACCCCGATGGCTCCGTTTACCACCTGGCCCTTCGCCCCGAGCAATTGGGCGACCTGGTGCTGGTGGCCGGGGACCCCGGCCGTGTGGCCAAGATCAGCGCGCATTTCGACCAGATCGAGCACAAGGTGCACAACCGTGAGTTCGTAAGCCACACAGGCACCTTGCACGGGGCGCGGATCACCGCCTTGGCCACCGGCATTGGCACGGACAACCTGGACATTGTGATAGGGGAACTGGATGCCCTGGTGAACATCGACCTTGAAAAGCGCACACCGAAGAAGGAGCACCGGTCGCTGACCATTGTGCGCATGGGCACCTGCGGTGCGCTGCAGGAGGACGTGCCGGTGGACGAACTGGTGGTAAGCCAGTACGGACTGGGGCTGGATAACGTGCTGCACTACTACGCACATGAGCAGACCGATGCAGAATTGAGGATCCTCCAGGCCTTCCTGCAACAATCGGAATGGCCGGACAACCTGCCCATGCCCTACTTGGCCAGCGGCCACCCCATGCTGGTGGAAACCTTGGGGCGCGGCAACCACGTAGGGCTTACCGCCACGGCAGGTGGATTCTACGGCCCCCAAGGGCGGCAGCTGCGGGCAGTGCCCAGTGTGGGCGGCTTGAACGAGGCACTCAC
This sequence comes from Cryomorphaceae bacterium, assembly GCA_044463585.1. GTDB lineage: Bacteria > Bacteroidota > Bacteroidia > Flavobacteriales_F > PHOS-HE28 > PHOS-HE28. The sequence goes on along the minus strand of JBIQMI010000023.1, from coordinate 19,484 downwards.
CAATTTCAATTACGAGGGACTGCGGCTGCTCAATTTCGAAATGGAGACCAGTGCCCTATACGGGCTGAGCGAACTGCTGGGGCACAAGGCGTGCACGGTTTGCACGGTGGTGGCCAACCGCCTGCGCAAGGAGTACAGCAAGGACCACGACGCGGCCATCGGGCGCATGATCGGCCAAGTGCTTGAGCGGCTGGTGGGGTAAGGCATGCGGCGCGGCGCCATCAACAGGCGCTTGGTTGAAAGATGCGGCCCGGCCGGACATGGCCCACGGCATGGCCCGATACTTTCGTCGGCGACGGAAACGGCCCCGACCGGCCGCCCTAAGCGCCACAGCCCATGAGCGACACCGAAATACAGGCATTGATCACCTTGATCGATGATCCCGATGAAGGCATTTACACCCACGTGCGGCAACGCATCAGGTCACTGGGCCAGCCGGTGATCCCCGTGCTGGAGCATGCCTGGGAGGTGGACGATCAAGGAGACCTTTTCCGGACGCGCGTTGAGGACCTGCTGCATGACATCCACCTGGATGTTACCTACAGCCGCCTGGCCAATTGGCGCAAGAATGGAGCAGAGGACCTGCTGGAGGGTGCACTGGCCGTGTGCCGGTACCGCTACGCGGAATTGGACGAACGCCAAGTGAGGGCGCGCCTTTCCGCGTTGCGGCAGGACATCTGGCTTGAACTGAACGACAACCTCACTGCCTTTGAGAAGGTGCGCGTGTTCAACCACATCTTCTACCAAGTGCACGGGTACAAGGGCAACAAACGCAACTACCACGCGCCGCAGAACAGCTACATCAACGAAGTGCTCGAAAGCCACCGCGGCAATCCCTTGTCGTTGGCCATTGTGTACCAGTTGGTGGCCGAGGAACTGGACCTTCCCCTCCGCGGCGTGAACCTGCCGAACCATTTCGTGCTGGCCTACCTGGACGAGACCGGTGTGGCGGCCAGCGCCTTTGGCCATGCAGGCGTGCTTTTCTATGTCAACGCCTTCAGCCAGGGCGACATCCTCGGCAAAAGCGAGATCACCGAGTTCCTGGACAAGCTGGAAATGGACCCCGACGAGAGCTTTTTCCAACCCTGCACCAACCTTGATATCATCCGCCGCTTGCTGAACAACCTGCTCAACAGCTACCAAAAGTTGAAGGACCCGGACCGTGTGCAGGACCTGCAGCGCTTGCTGGGCGCACTGGACTGAAAGCTACCAGCCACCGAACACTTTGGCCGCGGTGGCCAGGATAATGCGCAGGTCGAGCCGTAAGCTTTGGTGCCGCACGTATTCCAGGTCCTGGGCCAATTTCGCGGGCATCACCCCGGTTATGTACGCCTGTTCAGGATCACTTGCCTTGGCCAGCATTTCATTCTCGTCGATGTATTGGATGCTGGCCATGCCCGTGATGCCCGGCCGCACGCTGAGCACCTCCCGTTGTTCGGGCGTGTAAAGCGCCACGTACTTGGGCACTTCGGGCCGCGGGCCCACCACGCTCATGTCACCCTTCAGCACATTCCACAGCTGGGGAAGTTCGTCCAGCTTTGTTTTCCGTAGCCAGCGGCCCACTGCCGTGATCCGCGGATCGCGCCCGCCGATGGTAAGCTGACCCTTCGCCTCGCTGCCTGGCCGCATGGACCTGAACTTGAGCATCCGGAAGTGCCGGCCGTGGCGCCCGACACGCGTTTGGCTGAAAAATGCACCACCGGGCGACGTGGCCGCAACCAGTACCGCGAACACCAGCAGCAACGGCAGGAGCACCACCAGCAATACCCCGGAGAACAACACGTCGAAAGCCCGTTTCAACATGATCAGCCGATCACCTGCTTCACCGACGCCTTCACAGCGGCCACCACGGCATCCACTTGCCCATCGGTAAGATCGTAATACACCGGCAAGCTGATCTCGCGGCTGTATTGTGCATAGGTGTTCGGGTAATCCGCCATCCGGTACCCCACCGTGCGGTAATGGCTGAGCATGGGCAATGGAATGAAGTGCACGTTCACGCTCACCTGCTTGGCCGCTATGCCCGCAATGATGGCATCGCGCTGCTGCTCACTGGCCCCGGCCACCCGCAGCATGTACAGGTGGTAGCTGCTCGTGCGCCCGGCATCCTCGAAAAGCGGCAGCTCGAAGCGCGGATCGCCCTTGAAGGCCTCGTTGTACCGCATGCAGATCGCCTTGCGCCGCGGAAGCGTCTCCGCATCGTAGCGCTCCAGCTCCACCAGCCCGATGGCCGCGTGCAGGTCGGTCATGTTGCACTTGAAGCCCGGTGCCTCCACATCATAGCGCCAGGCCCCCGGCGCCGTCTTGGCCAAGGCATCCTTGCTTTGCCCGTGCAGGCTCATGGTGTTGAACCAGGCATACAGTTCATCGGGGTTGAATGGCGCGGGCAATGCAAAGGCCAGCGCACCGCCTTCCGCCGTGGTCAGGTTTTTCACGGCATGGAAACTGAAGCCTGTGATGTCCGCCTGTGCCCCCACCGGCATCCCTGCGATCCGCGCCCCGAAGGAATGCGCCGCATCCGAAAGCACCAAGGCACGGCCCAGGCGCATTTGCGGATTGATGCCGCCCACCCGCAGGTTCACCGCTGGTGTAAACCATGCACACGTCTCCTCCGCCACATTGATCACCTCCTGCACCCGGGCCGGCATACCCCCGATATCCACCGGAATGATGGCCTTGGTGCGTGGGTTCATCGCTTGGCGCACCTTCTCCGGGTCGATGGTGAAATCGTCCAACACGTCCACCAGCACCGGTTTCGCGCCGACATGCTTTACAATGTTCGCGGTGGCGGCATAGGTGTAGGCCGGCAGAATCACTTCATCGCCCGGGCCGATGCCGAACCAGCGCAGCACCAACTCGGCCGCATTGGTCCAGCTGTTCAGCGCGATCACACGCTGCACGCCGCAATAGGCGGCCAACCGGCGCTCCAGTTCCTTGGTGCGCGGCCCCGTGGTGATCCAACCACTGCGCAGCACCTCGGTCACGGCCTCGATGGTCTTTTCGTCGATGCGTGGCGGTGCGAAGGGGATCATGGGGCGAATGTACCCGGCAAGGCTGGATCATCCGGCATCGGGCACGATCCGCTTCAGGGCCGCCCACAACCTGTCCGTGATCTGCCGGCGGTCGAATTGCGAACGCACATAACGTGCGCCGTTGGCGCCGTGCGCGGCCCGCAAGGCATCATCGGCCAGGTAACGGCGCACCGCTTGTTCCAGCGCTGCATCGTCCTCGGGTGTAAAGGCCAGCCCCGCCTGCCCCTCTTCTATGAACAATCGCTTGGCTTCACCTTGCACGCCCAGCAACAAAGGACGGCCCAGTGCCAAGGCCTCAAAGATCTTGCTCGGTATGGCCCCTTCGAAAAGCTTGTTCCGCCGCAGGGGCACCACAACGCCATCACTGGCCGCAACTAGGGCCAAGGCCTCGCGCCGTGGCATGGGCGCAATAAAGCGCACGTTCTGCAATCCCATTTCCATGGCCATGGCCTCTAGCCGTGATTTTTCTGGTCCGTCCCCTACCAGCAGGAACAGCACTTCATGCCGGTCGCCCAAGCGGGCGGCTGCGCGCAATACCACCTCCAATCCTTGGGCGTGACCAAGGATGCCGGTGTAGGCGAGCACGAATGCCCCTGTAGGAATGCCATGAGCACCACGCACATCCTGCACCTCTCCCAGGCCATCGATCAGGCCAAGGTCAACACCGTTCGGTATCCACAGCACTTCTTTCCCATGGCAGCGTGCACGGACGTTCTCCACGATGCCCATGGTCTGCCCGGTGATCAAGGCCGCCCGCCTGTAGCAGCGCAGCTCCAGCCGCTCACTTAATGCGATCGCTGCCCGGTTGGTCACCAATCCCAATTGCACGGCACTCTCGGGCCAAAGGTCACTCACATTGAATACCAGCTTCGCCTTTTTGGCCCTCCCCAGCCACATGGCGGAGAGACCCAGGAAAAGCGGCGGCGATTCCACCAGCAGCACATCGGCCCTGCGCAAGGTGAACAGCCCATGTATGAACGAGGTGAACACGAACGAGAAATAATTCAACAACCGTGGCAATAGGCCACGGCCCTTGGAAACGAACAGCCACACCCGGCGTACATCTACGCCGTCCATTTCCTCGCGAACGCTCCATTTTCCCCGGTAGCCCCGCCGGATCCGCATATCGGGATAGTTGGGCATCGCTGTAAGCACCGTCACCGTGGCCCCTTTTGCCTGTAGACCTTTGGCCATTGCGAAGAGCCGGTTTTGCGGCGCCCCTACTTCGGGCGGGAAATACTGCGAAAGGAGGATAATCCTCATGGGATGGTGGCGCTTACAGGGCGGGGCGGCAACAACGCCGCGAAAAAAACGAAGAACACCACGCCGGCCTGTACTTCCAGCATGCTCTCCACCGACCAGTTGAGCAGGCTCAACAGCAATAAGGCCACAAGCAAATGCTGCCGGCCCCGCAACGCATGCCGCAATGGCACCAAGATTCCGGCCAGCAACAGCAAAGCGGCTGGTATGCCCAGCGCCACGGCGGATTGCAGCAGTTGCGAATGGGCATTGAGGCGCCGCTCGAAGGGGTATTGGTAACCCTTCTCGCCGTACACACGCACCAATTCGTTCTTCACGTCGCCGGTACCTGTGCCCGCCAAGGGATGCTCCCGTATCAATTCCATGGCCGAACGCCAGACCAGTACGCGCGTGGTGCTGCTGTCATCGTCGTTCATTTTGGCCGCGGTAAGGGCGTGCCAACTATCGGTGAATTTCGCGCGGACCGTACCAAAGGATACGATGAGCCCAGTGAGGAAAGCCGCGGAGGCCAATGCCGACAGGATCGCCACCCTGCGTACGCGCGGCTCCCGCCACCGCAGCCACAGCACATGCACCAACACAAGCACCAGGCCCAGCCATCCTGTTTTGCTCGCCGTGAGGAGCACCCCAAGCACCAGAACCACCGGCAGCAACACTCCTTCCACCCACCGACGTGGCCCATTACCCGGCAAAACACAGGTGTACAGGGCGAATACCCCGTACATGGCCAAGTAGCTAGGGTGCATCCAAGGCGAGAAATAGCTTGAGAAGAAGATGTTCGTGTAAGGAAGCCCGGAAGGATAATTGCCGGTGGCGCGCCATTGCAGTTCGTGCATGAACAGGACCGTGGACCTGAGCAAGAGGAAAAACAACGTAAGCGCAACTGCCCAGCGGAAAACACACAGCGCCATGCCCCGGTTCCGCGACCAGGCCTGAGGCGTCCATAGCACCAACCAAGGCACGAATGCAAAGAGAAGTTTCACCTCCAGGTCGAAAAGCCCATGGCCGATATCTGCACTCCAAGCCATACCCACTACGTGCCATAGGTACCAGATGAAGAACCACGGCAGAGGACCCCGCCATGCCGCCGCGCCGAATGGCTTACGGCGCAGCGCTCCCGGGTCGCCCCATGGCAGCATCAACATCAACATGGCAACCAGCAGGACCGGTAAACCCGCTGGCCACAATGGCATAAGAGCGGCCAAAGCGGCAAGCACGATCCGGCGTGCCGATCCAACCGCTTTCAAGCGTGCGCTCCTAAACATCCGCGGCAAGTTGCGCATCGTGGCGAGAAGCATGGTGCCAGATCAAGAGTCCCAAGGTCAGGAACAGCACCGATTCCACCGCCGCCAGCATCACCAGGTAATCGGCGGGCACGGCCCAGTATGCCAGACCCAGCAAGGCCACGGAGGTGAAATAGCCCAGCTGCCAGAAGCTGTATGCCCGGATGCGGCCCAACGCGGGCAGCAACGGCGTGAGGGGGACCACCACCAGTTGCAGTGCAATGGGCAACGCCAGAATGCGCGCATATTCACCCGCCTCTGTCCATTGTACGCCGAACACCAACCCGAAAAGCCATGGCCCCGCCGCCATCAGCACCATTACCATGGCCAAGGCCATTGCACCAAGCGCCCGCAAACCACCGCGCAAAGCAGGCACAACCGGCTGCCCGTCGGCCACCGTTTGGCTGGCGCGTTGCATGTACGCTTGCATATAGCTCGTGGCCAAGAAAGTCACCGGCAATAGAATGGTTTGCCTGCAAAGGTTGAATTGACCGGTGGATTCTTTACCAAAAACCTGCGCCATCAGGAACACCGGCAGGCTTAGCGTGGCCGTGTTCAACACCGCGGGCAGTGCATTGAAGAGCGGGAAACTCCGGTAGGCATGGGCCGCTTTGCGCAGTTCCATCGGGTCCAATGGCCGGAAACGGAACTCCTTCCTCCTGGCCTGGATGGCGCCTACAATGATATAGACCGACCAACCTGCCAAGTAGCCGACCATGAGGCCATGCCGAAAGGCCAACAGGCCCAATCCCAACGACACCGCGGTGATTCCCGCTGTCTGCACCACTTTGTTCACGCCCATGGCCCGAAAGGCCTGTTTTCGGATAAGCCAGTTGTTCAAGGGTTGGAAAGCCCCCATCAGCATGAATAGAAAAGGCGAAAGCAGCAGCGGGGCCATGGCCGATGGTCCACCCAGCAAGCTGGCGAACTGATCGCGCAGCAACCAGATGGCCGTACCCAGCAGCACGGAAACCACGGCCGCCAACAACAATCCCAAGCGTGCCAACGCCTGTGCACGGTCGTCCTCGCGCGGCAGCACAACGGTAAGTTCGTACCGCCCACCAACCAGCAGGCTCAACGGGTTGGCTATGGCCAACAGCAAGGCCAAAGCTCCGAATTGCTCCGGCGAGTACAGCCGTGTAAGCACGGGGCTGGCCAGCAGCGGTATGGCCTGTGCAATGGCCGTCCCGCCCATCAAGGTGAGCACATTGCGCGTGAATGAAGGGCCGGGGCTGCTCATGGGATGCCAGCGGGCAATTGAAGGGTACGGACGGCCAAATACCGCATCAGCAGTACCATGGCCCCGTATGAAAGCGCAGTTGCCACAGCAGCACCGTACATGCCAAGCGCGGGTATCAGCATCAGGTTCAGCAGTACGTTGCTGAGTACAAAACCGCCAACGAAGAGGGTTTGTGTGCCGGGCCTGCCCAGTTGGCTGAAGAGCATGAGGAAGGCCTGCTGACCGCTAGTAAGGGCAATGCCCATCGCCAGAATGGCGTACACCGCCCACACCGCCATCGGTTGTTCGCGCATGCCCAGTACCCATAATGCCAATGGGAACAACGGAATGGAAACAAGCACCAAGGGGGCCAGCAGCCTGAAAAAGGCCTTCCTGTTGCGCGCGATCACCTTGGCCAGCAAAGGCGCGCCACCGTTGTGCCAGGACCGGGTGAGCACCGGGTTGATATTGTTGCGGAAAAGCACGGGCAATTGCAGTACACCCTCAGCAACGGTTGCCGCAAAGCTGTACAATCCCACGGCCGTATCATTGAGGAAAAGGCCCAGCATGAACACGTCAACACGGGTATTGACGTCCATCAGGAGGTTGCCGGCCAAGGCGCGGTTGCCAAAATGGAAATTTTCCCGCAGTGCCGCCGAGACCCTTCCATGGAAAGGACGCCAGTGGACCAAGGTCATTGGTAGCAGCAACACGAATAAGCACAATTCGGTCCAATAGAGCGTCACCGCCAATTCATGGGCCGGTGCATGGGTAAGGCAAAGCCAAAGCACGCCAATGAAAAGGCCCAAGAACCGCAACAGCTGAAAAGCAGCGAAGAGCCGCATACGGCGGGCACCATTATGGAAACTGAGGAGCACCTTGTTCCAGCTGAAAAAAAGAAGACCCGGGACCACCAACGGGAAAGCGGCGGACACTCCAGCGCTATTGAACCATTTACCCGGCAAGTCGCGGCCAAACCATGCAATGGCCATTACGCCCAAGGATGTGAGGGTTGCCAGCAGGAATGAGGCCGTTACTTGCGCGTCCGGCCGCCGGCCTGCGGCCAATTCGCGCGGCACAAAGGCCTGCACGGCCAAATGCACCCCGCCAACCGCCAGCTGGCTCAACAGAATGTAGATGGCATAAACCAAATTGAACACGCCCAAGGCTGCTGCATCGTGGAAGCGGATGATGAGCAGGTTGACCAGCACACCCAACAGGGCGCTCAAGGCGAAGGCCCCGGCATTCCAAATGAGGTCGGTGGTGAACTTGCCTTTGGGCGGCCGCATGGTCACCGGTCAAAGGTATCGGCCAGCCGGTGCAGTGTGTAATCCCGGTCATCCTTGGCCAGCAACGTGGCATGCCGTTCCAAGAAAGCCTTGAAACGCTTTTCATATTCGTTGTATTCCACCGTGGAGAACACGTAACGGCAATGCAAGCTGTCGCGCATGTACTGCCAAACTTCCTCATCGCTCCGTCCCTTGAACAGGAACGGCTTTCCATGGGCCAAAAAAAGCTGGTCGCTTCCGCACCAATAGTAAATGCCCGGCCGGTTGGTGACATAGTACCACACAGGCAGATTGTTCACTAGCACTGTATCGGCCGCTGCCACGCCATTGGCCTTTAACCAACCTTCCAAGTTCCTAGGGCCCGAATCGAGACGTTCTTTCAAGGTTCCCGTTCGGGTATCGGGCGAACTGTAGGTTGGCACTGCCCGCCATACCCGCTGGCGGTGTTGCAGCGAAAGGAACGAGTTGAAAAGGGTCGCGGCCGCCAATGCGATCACAAAGGGCCTGCGGCCACGTACAGATAATTTCTGCCATGCAGCCGCTAATACGGCCACGGTGAGCATGGGCTGCAGGGTGAAAGCGTACCGGTAATTGAACCCACCGAAAGGCCCTATGATCGCGACGGAAAGCAGGGTGAACGCCAATAAGGCCCGTTGCCAAGGCAATATCCGGTGCCAGTTCATCAAGGCCAGTACCGCCAAGGGCAGGCCAAGCACGGTGGCAGGCCCCAGGTAGCGCAGGTTCAGGAAAGTCCCTAGGTAGCCGTTCAGCCACTTCAAAAGGGGTGTGCCAATGCCGCGTGTGAACTCGTCCGGGCCCATCCCCTCCATGCTCACGGGCATGAACACCCAATGGTATAAGGCACTTAACACCACGGTGGCGGCCAACAGGGCCCAAGCCAATAGATCGGTTCCCCGCTTCATGGTGTCAATACCAAATGATATCCTGGAAGATCCATCCCGTGCCGGCGAAAACATCGATCACATAATGTACCGCGCCCATGGCCAGCATAACGGCTGCCCCGCGGGCTAGCCAAACCAGGCGTTTACCCACGGGGAATGGCAGGGCGAAAAAAAGAACGGCCAACATCAGGCATGCAAGAATTGCCCCCACCGAATGGATGAACGCCTGGGCACCGGCAAGCACGGCGAAAAGGAGCAACCGGTCCAATGCGGGGCGCTGCACCAAGGCCACGAACGCGGCCATGGCCGTGGTGAAGAAAAAAATACGGTAGCTGTCCAAATGGTAAATGGTCATCAGGAACAGGAAGCCGATGGGCGCAGTAAGCGTGATCCCACCGGCCACCGCCACCCAGCGTCCTGATCTGCGCAGGAGCGCCCAGCAGAATGCGATCAGCAACCACGCATACCACATGGTGATGCTCCGCACCCACATATCGCTTTGCACGCCCGTCCAAAATGTGTTCAGCCCCTCCCACGTGAACAACAGTGGGAAAGAGTGGCCATGCAGTCCCACGTAGTGAAAGCCAGTGCCTGCATCGAACAGGTAGCGGTTGTACACGATGGCCCTTTCATGAAGGAAAATACGGCCCTGAACCGCATACTCCACCACATCGTGGTCCACCAAGGGCTTGTTCAGCAGGAATAGCATTGCGACCATTCCCAAAAAGGCGGACCCGATGAAAAACGGCCACAAGCTTCTATCGCACCACAAGCGCTGCGGCAGGGCTTTCAGCATGCCCCACAGCTGGGCCCAGCCTCCGTGTGCCATGGCTCCCATGGCCGCCATGGCCGCCCACGGCAAAATCACCAGCACCACGGTCGTCACCCCGTGCCACAGTACCAAGGTGAAATAGAGCAGTACGGTCGTCAAATACGGCCCAAGGCCGAAGCCAGCCAGGGCCAACGGCCATTCGGGGAGTTGCAGCGCATTGTTCCGGCCCAACAGGAACGCCGCCACCACTGCCCCAAAGCCCAAATTCGTGGTGGTGAAAAGCAGTGCAAGGTGAAACAGTTCCATTATGTCGATTCCGCGTGCCTGTATAACCTTGGCATGGCATTGATCACTTTCAGGGCGCGCTCCATGTCCACGCAAATGGTGTCGAAATACCACTTCATGCTCTCGAAGCGGGGGCGGTTCTCGCGCAGCACGTGCGCTAGCCCCTCCTCGCGGGTGATCATGCCCTCGCGGATCTGGTTGCTGCGGAAGGTGTCGAACTCAGTGAAGCCTGCCACCAGGCCATACACATAGTTGTAGAAGGCCGCCGTCCCATCGCCGATGCGCCAAGTGCTGGTGGTATCGGGTGAGATTTCCCAATTGTACGTGTCCTTCAGCGTGCGGTCCAAGGCCTCTTCGTTCCAAGGAATGTAGTCGAAGAGCAGCAGGTAGACCTCGCGCGGTTCGGTGTAATAGGCCTTGAAGGCACTAAAGGTATCGGGCAGGCTGGAGTTGAGATAGCCAGGATTGGCCAGGAAGTTCCGCATGTAGTACAGCGGCATCTGCAGCTTGGCCAAGGTGCTCTGTTTGTCGATCCGCTCCTTGTCGAAGTTGGGCTTGATGCCCGCGAAACCGGCTTTGAAGTCGGTGTTCTCCAACTTGTTCTCCATCCAGATGTCGCAGTGGATGCCGGTCTGGCGGCGGATGTTGTTCACATGGGCGATGAAATGCTTGTCGCCCGCCATGAACAGGGGTATCATGCCCAGTCGGGGCTGCTTCAGCCAGGCCTCCACGTTCAAGCGCACATTGCGGCGCTTCATCTTGATGTCGGCACTGATCAGGATGTTCTCCACCCCCAGCTTGCCGGTCATGCGGGCGATGTTGCGCCGGGCGAGATCGGTCACCACCCCCCAGTCGTAGGTGAAGGTGAGCGGGGTCATGCCGAACTCCTTCACCAGCAGATGCAGGCCGTAGCTGCTGTCGCGGCCACCGCTGTACGCCACGATGCAATCCTGCTTCCCATCGTTGCGGCGGTACTTCTTCAGCACCTCTTCGAAGGCGGGCCGCTTGTCCATCATCAGCCCTTTCGGCTTGTAGTTATGGCAGTAGTTGCACACGCCATGGCCATCGTAGGCGATGAAGGGGAAGGTGCCGGGCAGAAGGCACCTGGTGCAGCGGCGGATGGAGCGCATCACCTCCTCCGGAAATTCGATGAGCTTCCGCAGGCGGCCCTCATCGCTGGTGGCTGCGACCGCTACCGGCGAAGTGTCCGTCCCTTGGGAATGGTCGGTGATCGCAAAGGGTACGGTGGGCTTCAGTACCGGGCCGGGTAGATCCTCCTTCAAACCGAAGTCCGAAATGGACCAGGACTCCATATCGATCAGTTTCCCGGTGAAGGGTTTCAGCCATTGGGCGGAGAGGCCTGCGTATCGGTCCTTTACGCCATCGCGGCCAGTGAAGGTGCGGGCGATGTACTCCTCGCTGGCGAAGACCAAGCTGCCCACCGGATCATCGATGACATACATGGACCCGGTATTCGTGGCCAGGAGCACCTGTTGCGCATCGTTGATGAGGATGGCCACGCTGGCGGCACCTTCCATTTCTGCGAACACACGCCGGATCGCCTCCACCGGGCCCAGCCCTTCCTTCAGGAACAACCGGAAGAGCGCGGCAAGCACCTCGGTGTCCACCTCGTAGTGGCGCTCGATCCGCCCCGTATATCGCGCCCACAGTTCATCCACATTGGTGACAATGCCGTTATGCACCACCACCATGCCATCCTTGATGCAGGGCTGGTTGTTGAAGTTGTGCTCCTGGGTGCCGTTGGTGACCAGGCGGCTGTGCGCGATCACCGCCAGTTCCTGCTGGCCATGGGCTAAGACCGGCTTCAGGGCGTTGTCCAGGAACGTGCGATAAGCCTGCGAAGCAATCAGTTCACTGGCCGGCACGTCGTCCTTGGTCACGTGTATGGTGCGGTCCCCCGCACTGCGCACGGCGATGCCACTGCTCTCCTTGCCCCTTGTCTCGCTAAGGATGAAGAGCTCCCGGATGACGTTCTCCGCCAGCGGGCGTGTGATGCCCGCTTCCGTCTTGGTAATGATGCCGAAAATGCCGCACATCAGTTGTCGATCACATTGAACCGGATACCGTACCGGCTGAAGAAGTCCCTCACCTCCTGCCATCCCGATCGACGGCTCAGCCGCGCGGTGCGGCCCAGGATGTCGAACCAGGCCTTGTCACCACCATCGAGCATGCGTTGTTGGTCCACAGACAGTGGGCCGAGATACACTGCGAAGGGTTGCTCCGGTATCCCGGACATGTTCCGCGCATAACGCACGGCCGCACCGTCATCGTATATGACAAGGCCATCGGTAAGATCCTCATGGCGCACCGGGCGCCCGGTCTTGAAGGCCTGGAACTCCGCGAATTCCTTCAGGATCTCCTGAACGCGGGTATGCTTCTGGTCCTCGGTAAGCTCTTTGATATACTCCGGACCGGTCCGTAGCACTTTGGCCGGGGAGCCTGCCGCCAGCGATCGGGGCGGGATATCCTTAGTAATGATGGACCCTGCGCCGATAGTGGCATACTCGCCCACGGTGACATTGGGCATGACGAAGACCCGCCACGGGAACCACACGCCACGTTGGATATGCACGGGACCGAAACTCACCGGGAACCCATCCAACTGGGATTGCCAGGAGCCATGTGTGAAGATGTAGTTCGCACCGCCGATACCCGCATCGTCATCGATCGTGATCGGCTCGGTGGGGTTCAGAAAACTGTACGGGAACACCTTCACCCGCTTGCCGATGACCAGCTTGGACCGCGGTGTGAGCATGCCGCCCACCACCACCTGTTCCATGATGGCACTGTCATCGCCCACGATGAGCTTGTTCGTATCCACCGCCACCATGCTGTGGATCCGGACCCGCTTGCCGAGACTGAGTTTGCGCACGGTGATGAAGCTCAGTGGACCGATGCGTGTATCGTCGCCGATCTCGATCTCGCGTGCCGTGATCACCGAGAGCAGCCCGAACTTGACGCGCTTGCCGATGCGCGCCCCCTTCATGCGGTAGTAGGCGCGCTTCAGGGGCGAGGGTAGCAGCCCCACCGTGATCATCCGGCCAATGGGAATGCTCATCGACGAAGGAGATTGACGCCTTGTTTGGCCATGTTGGTCGCTGAATCCAGTGCCCATTGCACCGCATGCCCGGCTAGGGAGTCTGTCCATCGCTCCGGATGCACCTGGAACACCAGACGGTGGTGTGGCCGCTCCGAGAAGTAGGCCAAAAGCTCCTTCCCCGATCCGAAGCTGGCGGGTACCATACTATGCACATGGTCGCGCCGGTTGGCCCGGCCGCTGGTCCAATTGCGGCCCGTATCGGTGATGTACGCGATGTCCGTGTAGTCGATGTCCAAGTACAGTTCACCGAGCATGCCAAATTGCTTCTTCAACAGGTCGTGCCGCACGGGATCACGCCACAGGTCGCGGTTGTCGTATGGCTTCAAAGGGCGCCCGTGCATGCAACAGGTAGTCACCTTGGCCACAGAGCGCAACTGTTGGAGCTTGTTGCCGAAATCCACCAATGCCTTGTCGGCATCCCCATCGGTCTCGGACAGGTTCTCGTAGTGATAGCCCACTTCATGGCCCATGGCCTCGATGGCGCGGATCACCTCCGGATCGAAGGTGTATGGTACTCGGAAATAGTACGAGGCCACTAGGCCCAGTTCATGTTCCAGCCGGGCCATGTCAAGCGCACGGTAGGTCTTGCGATCCACATCATGCCGCAGGGTACAGAAGCGAGGGGGCAGATCGCGCCCGAGCAGTTCCCGGAATGGCACTGCCCCCCCGAACCTTCCCTTGAGTGCCCGCAGGTAGTCCTCGTAGCGTTGAAGTGTGAAGTCCATCACGTTTTACACCACCTACCGGACCACAACGAATCGTGCTATCCTGGTACGTCCTCCTTGGATATAGCGGAGCAGATAAAGACCGTCGTGAAGATCCGATACATCGAATTCGCATCGACCATCGCACATCGCTGGAAAGGTCTTCATCAATGCCCCATCGGAACTCCAGAATTCGACCGATGCACCACTGGCGACCTCATCCAAAACGATCCAATCACCAGAGACCGGATTAGGATAGACGGTCAGCTCTTCCGTTGAGCTAGGGGTGGGCTCCGTCTCATTCATGGCGGACTTCGGTCCACCCTCGCTGATCAAACAATCATCACCCAGCTTCACCTCGTATACAAAGGCCCATCCATCCGTATTCCGGATCACCACGAGTTCGTCCTTACTACAACGCAACGGGTCCACATTCAAGTTCCCGGCTGCGAGCACCTCGTGCCTCAAGTAGTAGGTGGTTCCGGCCGACATCACCGGTCTCACCATGGACTCATTCCCGATCACACTGAGCAGGCTTGTCGACGTATTGAATCGAAGAAAGTAGAGCTTCCCGTCCGTTCTCGACGCAGCGACCAGTTCTGCACCAACGAGATTCGGCGCGAAGTTCCCTGTGGCAAGCGACATCCACTGAGCATTTGCGCCGATCGAAAGCGACTGTGAAGCCTGAACGAATTGTGTCATCCCCGTGTTCATCTTGGTAACCACGACCATGCCATTCTGATAGGCAATGGCCAGTAACCCATTGGCGCTCGTAGTGGTTCCGATCAGACCACCACTCAATCCCACTATGCTTGACGAATAGGATGTGGCGTAGGCACCGGTCAACTGTAGCGTGGACGATCCGGAAGTATAGGATAGAAGATGAACCACCCCATTCGACGACCCCACGACGACCTGATCCTTTGTAGCACCCAAGGGCCTGAACACCGTCAACGCCGTTGGTTGCACTGAGCCGGGAAGCGTATAAGTGGCTACTTGTTGCATGGATCCTGAAACATGCTCGAAAACGAAGACCTTCTTATCGAAGCGTCTCACCGCAACTAGGTAGTTCTTGTTCGTTGTGTGCAAGCGGCCTGCGGCAAGACCGACCCAGTCAGACGCAGTGCCGAATTCCAATGTCTGCTGATGCTGCATCTCCCCCATGCGCACGCTCCTGTTCCATGCATTGATATATATGTCCCCGTCGAAGTTCCTGACCATGGCCACCTCCGGCACCCCATTTCCGTCGAAATCAGAAATGGCACAGCCACGCCACTCACTCGCAGCACCATTCCGACCTATGTACACGGGATTTAGTTTCGCTTCATACTTGGCACAGTAGGCCAATCCAAGAACGTACGTAGAACCTCCGCTGGAGTTATGCGTAGCCTTACGTGTATAGATCTCACTCAGGATCTGGTATAGATCCGTGTCGTATTCGACCAAGGGTAACCATTGCGCCATCTCCTCTAGTGAGGTAGGATAATCACCAATGGCATCATAGCTCGAATAAGTCATAGCCCCGGTTCTATCCACATAGCCGTAGAACTGTAGCGGCTTGGCGTACATATTGACCAGAGTTTGTGATAAGCGAAGCATATCAGTGGCGTCGAACACTAACGTAGAACTATTCGCCATATACGTTAACCCGCTCTTATAGAGCTCATGTCCGAATGTGGCAACGTAGTACGAATGACCACGATCCTCAATCGTATCCCAATAGGGCATTTCCGATCCTGGGCTGCATGCCCTTGGCCAGAAATGATCAGAGTCAAGTAGCCAATACGGCCATTCGTAGTGATTAGATGAAGGAGGAGAATTAACCGTTATGTTGAACCGTACCATATTCCCTATCCGGCGAGCTCTATCCAAATAATACGCCTTCCGAGTTGGATTACCAGAGGATGTGGCCTGCCACATGGACAGATGAACACGCCCCATAAAGGCTTGCATATTCGCAGGCAAGAATCTTTCGGGGTGTATATCAGGACATGACCCACCACAAACACTGGGGTAATTACAGTCATAACGATAACGGCCCATCGGAACTGGCGAACCATCGCTGAACTGAATCCAGTTCACTTCATGAAAGTTGCATGTCTGATAGATTCTGTTCTCCAGGTCCATAGCTATCGCACCAAGTGTCCAACCGCCGTATAGATGGCCACTTGTGCTCTGAATAATTCTTTGTTTTATGGCTGATGTTGACTGATTCACGATTCGGACAAACTCCGCCATTGGATAAATGATCATCGCATCATGAAGAAGAAAACTATACCGGGAACCATTGGACATACTCGTAGTCGGCCAAGATGGAGTAATGGCTCCTTGGTAATTATGGAGAGGAACAGGCCTTAGATCGTCTCGCCGCGAAAGCAAGAAATTAATATTGTCCGCAAGATGATCCAATAACTGGGCATCGCCATTGTACTGGAACATTCTTACCAAGGCCTCCATGGAATATGTACGACCTTGATAATAACCATTGGAATTATCATTAGGCAATCCAGTGGTCGAAAATGCCCCTGCGGCCAACCTGTCGTAAAAAGCGATTTCATATGTATTCCGCCATTGTGCATTGGCGGTTGGTGCCGCCTCTATACATGCCACAATGAAGATTAGTAATCCGAGCGAAACGGTTCCCTTCCGTGGCCGTGCTTTCATGTCTTTTTTTAGATTCAACGCCAATCGGTTCGACATACGCTCATTCAATGCATGCCAACAACCATAGCGTGGTTCAGGTTGATGTTTTTTTTTTCGATTGTTTGGAAACAAATGAGCCTACTTGTACAACCGCTCATTGTCCTGCATGTCCATCCACATGGCGAAGATAAACGCCTGGAAGCTGCTGGTGGCCAGAAACAGGAAGGCGATCAACGGCTCGGTGTTCACCACGGCTCCGGTGAAGAAGGCCTTGATGATCTTGTAGGCATAGGGAATGGTGATGATACCCGCGATGAACGCGTAGTTGTAGAAGATGAAGAGCGGGTGGAAATCCTTGAAGAGGTACTTCCGCCACAGACGGATGAAGAAGCTCTTGATCAGCAGGCGGCTCACCCGGGGGATCACCTTCATCACCTTCATCTTGCTCTGCTCGCCCACGCGGTACACCGGCTTGATCTCCACCTCGCGCAATGTACATTGGGCAATGTTCAACTTCACCAGCATATCATTCGGCATGCCATAGCTGCGGTAGATCTTGTGGATCTTAATGGCGTTGAGCGCGCGATTGCCTACGGCGGTATAGCCTGTTTGCGTATCGCTTACGCGCCAATATCCACTGGCCAACTTCGTAAGAATGCTCAGAATGCTGTTGCCGAAAAACCGCACGCGCGGGATCACCAGCCAAGCGCTTCTGTGGATCAAGCGATTGCCCTTTACGTAATCTATTTTCTCCTCGATCACCGGCAAGCAAATGCTTTCCAGCTCATTCGGGTCCATTTGCCCGTCACTGGCCATCACAGCGGTGCAATCGATCGCATGGTCCTTGCACCATTTATAACCCCTGGCGATGCTCGCCCCCACTCCACCGTTCTTCAGGTTGTTGATCAAGATGATCCGGTCCGTGGCGGGTTCCGTGTTCACCACTTCGCTCGGGACGTACAATTCCATTTCCCGTTCACCCTCCTCTTGAAGCACGATCTCAGCCTCGTTCCATCGGGTCCGTTCAACCTTGTAGGGGCCTATCCGCAGAACCTCTCCTTTCGCGCGACCGGCCTCGATCATGGCTTTTACAACTTCTGCGGTACCATCGGAACTGCAATCGTTCACCACCACGATCCGGTCCACGAAGTCGGGCATGGTTTCCAATACAAAGCCAATCTGGGCCTCTTCATTGTAACAAGGAACCACTACGGCAACTGTCTTCCCCTTCAGCATTCAGCTATGGTATTGGTCCGGCAAAGAAAGCCCAAACGCAGGGAGCCCCGGAAATTGTTCAAACCAACCGCCATGGCTTTACAGAACTGGATAACGGCTCAGCTCTCCTCAGCATGCCGGTCCCGATGTGTTACCACCGCCCGCAAATGCGACAACACCACGGCCGAACGGCAGGGGCTTTCTAATATGACGGCCTCCCCCTGCCGCCACCAAAGCCGATCGCGCACCTCGGCATGCGGGCAAATGATGCCCGACGCAAAAAATGCCGCCACCTGCGAGAACAGCCCGCCAAGCAGGGGACGCCATTTGCCCGGTGTGCCGGACCGGTCAAGATCCGGGCCGGCGAACGTGATCACCACCGGTACATTGCTCACCAGCACGGCGAACAACGCGGTCAATGATCCGTAATGCACATGCACTACGTCGGGCCGGTCCTTGGCCAGGCGCTTTTTCATCTGCCGCCGCAATTTTACCAACCGTGCCGGGGAGGCCTTGCGCGGCAGGTGGAATACGGTTACCACCGCTCCGTTGCGATGGAACTGGTCGAATTGCCCGGCCAGTTGTGCCGGTAGTTCGCCGCCCTTTTCCCCGGGTACCACGGCCATGATCTTCAATTGCCCGTTGTCGCGGGTGCCCAAGCGCACCAGTTCGCTGCGCACGTAGCGCACATCGCGCCATGTGGCCCAGCCCAGCCAGCACATGCTGGCCACCAGTACAATGCCCATGGTGTACCAAGGGGTGGGCACGGCAAGGTGCAAAATGCTGCCCAGCAACAAGATGCCGAATGCGGCCAGCAGGTTCAGGCCGTTGCGCGGCGTATGGAAGTAGGCGTCGAGCACGCTGCGCATGCCGTTGAAGAACGCGAAAGGCAGCGCTCCGATGAAGATGATCCGGGCCATGGGCAAGTATGCCTCGCCCGTTGGACCCAGGTAGGCGATCAACAAGGGGCGCGACAGCAGTTCGAAGCCGACGGTAAGGGCAACGGAAACCAGGAACACCAGGCGTGTCATGCGGGCGATCTGCTTTTCCAGGCGCAGGTGATCACCCGAGGCGAGCCGGCCCGCCGCCGCGGGCAACAGCAGCAGGGCCACCGGCGAGAACACGGCGGCGGCCAGGTTGAGCAAGGTTGCGCCGAAGCCGACCTCGCCGCTCACGTCGAGTCCGTGGGTGCGCAGCGCCACGTAGCCTGGAATGGTCAACAGGGCGCCCAAGGCCACATCGCCCGGCACGCGGGGCAACCCGTACCGGAGCAGTTCGCTGCGTTCCTGCCGCATTTTGGCATCGCTGAACCCCGCCACCATGGATGGCGCAATGCTGAGCAGCGGTACGGCCGTCCAGCCGATGCCGGTGGCCCATAGCACCGTGGCCATGTCGGACCATAAAACGAATGCCCCGCACGGTATGATGGCCAACACCATCAGCTGCACGAAATTGGCCATGATGGTGGCAGGTTTGCCGCGCAGGAAACCGTATGCCACCCCATGCAGTGTAATGCCCACCGTCATCAATGCCAACGGCGGTACCAACGGCGCACTGGCCTCTGACCCATATATGGCCCAGGCCAGCGGTTTAGCCAACAACACCGATAGCACCATGGTGGCCACGCTTAGGGGCAGCACCCATGCGAATGCACCGCGCAGGTAACCCCGCTTCCGCTCCGGTGCGCGGCTCATGGCCACGAACCGCGTAAGCCCAACCATGGCCCCCATTAGAATGATGGGGAACACGAAGGAAACCG